>JBGPJK010000118.1:0-11901 GCA_041485425.1 Terriglobia bacterium
CCCTCATTCTGGGCGACCTGGCGGATCTGCTCGGCGTGGGAGTGGGGGATGGCTTCCTGCAACTGGTACGCGATGGATTGTACGTAGGGCGAGCAATACCAGCGGTCGTACATCTGAGGCGTCATGGTCTTGGGATCGCGGCGGGCGAGCGCGTCTTCGGGCTTCGTCAAGGCGCTTACATAAATGCGGCGCACCGCGCCGGGCTTGCCGAGTATTTGCTGCGCGAGAGCCAGGGGCGCGACGATCTGCTCGTCTTCGGAGCCTCCGGTGGAGAGAATCCCGGAGACACGGTGTGGCTGCCCGGCTACTTCGATCTGATCCCCGGGCTGGCGTCCGAGCTTCGCCGCCAAGTGCTCGCCCAGGAGTACATCGCGCGAATTATCGTCGGGCCACGCGCCCGCGACCTTCCACCAGGGGTGGGTGATGCGCACGCCGGTGACGAAATCTTCTTTGCCGAAGGTGAGCTGCTTGGAGAAGTAGGTCCCCAGGAGGGTGAGATTCCCGGCATCGCCCGCGCTGACGTTCACCGGCAGCATGGGAGCGAAGCCCACGATATTGTGATGCCAGAATGTTCCCCTGATCTTGGGGAGGTCGGCTTCGTTGAGATACGCGCCATCACTGGGCGGCTTCAGGTCCACGCCGCCGATCTGGAGATCCAGTGTATCTTCCTGCGGAGTGACCACCAGGTTGGCGCCATAGCTGCGCAGTTCGCGGTTGATCTTGTCGCCGATGTCGGTGGCGACCGCGATCATGGCGGTGGCTACGCCCACGCCCAGCGTGATGGCGACACCCGCCAGGAGCTTGCGCCGCTTCTGCCGCCGGAACGATTCGTAGACGAGGCGCACGAACATGGATTATGGCTGCTGGAAGTAGTGGGCACCGCCCGCTACTTCCGCCTCCGAGATAATCACCGCGTCAGCAGTGACCGTTGCCTTCAGGGGAATCGGGTTACATCCTCCGGCCATTCCTACCGACTGGGGGTTAATGGGAGCGGCGCAGTTCTTGCAAACCACTCCCGTGGAACTCTTGTAAAAGCCGACCGCCCCGCAGATCTCGCACGCGTCAAGGAGAGTAGCGACTTTGCCGTCGGGTTTCTGATAGAGCCAGAAGCGCACCTCGGTGCCGTTCTCGGTGGCGGCGAAGCGATGCAGGTCGCCATCGGAAACCTGCGCTAGCGGAATGCTGACCTGGCCATTCACGAATGTAACTTCAGTAGCGGGCGAAAGCGCGCTCACGCTCTTGGTGTAAATGAACTCGGCGGTGACCAGGAGAATGAAGACGAACGAACTCGCGTACACCGAAGCCATCCACAAGCGTTCCCGGCGAGCGCTCCACCGGGTCTTGCGGCGCTCGGCGGCCGAGGTGGGGAGCGCCACTGGCTCGCGCCGCTTCACCTCGAACAGCACCATCAATGCGGCGAGGGCAAAAATCGTGATGAAAAAGAACAGATCGTTGCGCACGATGGGACCGATGATCGCCATCTCCTGCCGGGAGGAGGGAAGCACGCCGTTTTCCGACAGCTCGTGCAGGCCGGCGATGATCAATTGTGCGGCGACGAAGAACAGGATCACCGTGGTGACGCGGAAGAATTTTTGAAGATTGATGCGTACGCTACCCTTGACGAACATCACGCCAAACAGGATGGCCACAACCACGCCCAGCAGGGTGCCGAGAAAGCTGAGCAGTTCGCTCGAATTCAGCGAGACCGCCGACAGGATGAGGACAGTTTCCACACCCTCGCGCAGAACCATGAGAAAGACGAACAGGAAAAGTCCGAACCAGGCGTCTTCGCCGGCCAGCAGGCCGACCTTGCCTTCAATCTGACCCTTCAGCCTGCGGCCGGTCTTCATCATGAAGATGATCATGGTGACCACGAAGAAAGCGGCGGCCAGCATGACCCAGCCCTCGAAAACGTCCTGGTTCCAGTGGGTGCGGGAAAGCAGGACGGCAATCCCGATGCTGCCGAGGAAAGCGGAGACCAGGGCGGCGTAAACGGATTTGCGCAGTTCCGGGCGGTTGATTTTGGCGAGGTAGGCGAGGGTGATGCCCACGATGAGGGCGGCTTCCACGCCCTCGCGCAAGGTGATGATGAAGGCCTGGAGCATCTAGGAAGGGCCCCCGATGATTTTGAAAATGAATTTCAATTTCAAGTACTTAGGATAGTCTGCCGCGCCGGGAGCGTCAACGCACCGGGTCACAACCTGTTGTGATGTGCATCACCAGGGCTGTAGCGCCGGCGTCCCGCCGGCCACGAGGATGACAGTTCCCCGTGTCAGTGGGGCCTAACTGGCGGTGTGGTGCCCCATCCCGGTTTCCGCTGGTTGAGAAGCCTGCCTTGAGGGAGTAGAAGATGCTGGCCGGCGAAACGCAGTGCCACGACTGCAACGTTATGGTGGCCGGCGGGACGCCGGCGCTACAGCTGTTTCAGAAACTGCTTGGCTTTGTCCAAGTGAGGGAACAGCCTCTCTTCCGCCTGGAACTCGGCGGAGTGTACGCAGCGGCGACTGCCGCGCAGCTTCACCGGATGTTTCAGGTGCAGCATCTCGTGGTAGACGATGTACTCGACGGCGTAGTGGGGAACACGGGGATGGTCGAATACGCGGCTGACCACGATGGCGTTGTGTGCCGGGTCGTAGTGGCCGAGGCTGTTGCGGGCGTGGTCGCGGCTCCAGGTCATCTGTGGGCGGCCGAGCAGGCCGCAGAAGAAGCGCGTGTTGAGGTCGTCGAAAACGGTCTCCAGGTCGTAGGTATGACCCTTGGCGGATGCGATGCGCTTGCGGCCGCGCATCTGGCGAACCAGATGGGCCTTGCTGACCAGGTCGTGGCTGGACACGTAGCGACGGTAGCGTGTGGCGCAGGCGCGTTCAACGGGTTTGCGGTACATCTTGGCGAGAAGGATATGGGCGATCGCAAGTAGCACAGGTTCCGGCGCGCCTTCGAGAAGATCGGAGAGGCGGACCAGCAGTTTTCCCTGGCGCAGGCGGATGGTGTTGTTGATGTTGGCGAAGGCGAAAAACTCAATGGCGAACTCCGGCATGGGCGCGCTGGGGCGCAATTCGCGATAGGTTTCCTGGAATATGTGGAGCAGACGGTCCCTCACCTTGCGATTAGATTAGCACAGGAAAATCTCAGGCCGCAGAGGCGCAGAGGGATTGCCAAGAACGCAGAGGGATCCAAGCTTCAGCGAAATCTCCGTGAACCCTGGGCATCAGGTTTAACCAGTTTCTTGTGCTTGGCGGCTTCTTCCTGCTCGGTCAACAACTGGCGGTGATCCTGGGTGCTGGTGTCGAGAGTATCCAGTACATTGGCCAGCAGGAATTCGTACTGCTTGGCTTCCTCCGGTCTGGCACTTGCGGAGTCCTTGAGGGCGCGGAGCTTGGCCTGGAATTCGGTGTCGGACTCGATAATCATCTTCAACACTTTGCGAATGTCCGCTTTGCGATCTGCGAAGGTGTCGACATTCTCGTTCAGTTCGTCATAGACGTCGAGGAAATCCTGCAGATGGTCGTGGGTTTGCTGGCCGCGGTCGGCGGCCTTGGGATCGGAGCGGGCCTGCTGGAGAGCGTCGAGGCGGGCACGGGCGAACTTGACATACAGCTTGAGACGCAGATCGGCTTCCTGCGCGGTATCGCGTAACTGGTCAATTTCCAGCGGGGTCAGGGGATCGCGGCGGCGCTCGGCCCAGCCGGTGGAAAGCAGCAGCAGAGAGAAAAGGCAGCATGCAAACTTGTGGCGAGCACGGATCATTTCTGATCCTTGCTGCCAAACATGCGGGTGAGTAGTTGGTTGCGCATTTTTTCCAGACTGTCGGCCGCAGCCTGGACGGGGGCCTGGTCCTCGAAGGACAGGCTGCGTTTGATGTCGCGCAGTTTGGCGGCCATCTTGCGCACGGCGATTTCCGTGTGTTTGAGCTTTTTGCCCGACTTGATGGCGGCGTCGGTCGCTTTGTCTGAGTAGGTGACAACGTCGTTCACGGCGCCGCGGGCCTCCTCCGTCTTACCTGCGGTGTACAACTGGTCGGCGGCTTTGAGGCGTCGCTCGGCGATGTCGGTGTAGATGGCCGAGCGGTCCTGGAGCCGGGCCGCTTCCGCACGCGCGATGAGTTGGTCAACCGTTTCTTCCTTGGACGCGAATGAGGCGAGAGCGGTGGCGAGCAGAACAGCGGCGATGATGAACCAGGTGCGCATGGCGATCACTTCTTGGGCTCGATGGCGATCAAGCGATGGCGGGCTTGCCACTCCTGATCGGGAAATTGCCCGTTCGCAACTTCCAGGAAGCGATGATAATTCTTCGCTGCCTGCTTGTAGTCGCGCAAGTGGTCGTAGGCGGTGGCGCGCAGGAAATAGCCGGCCGGGATCTCCGGCAGAAATTTCGCTCTCGCGTCGACCGCCTTGATGGCCAGTTCGTAGTTTTTGTTTTCATCGGCGGCAATGGCCAAGTCGCCGTAGGCGCTGCCCAGGTCCGGTTTCAGGTTGACCGCCTGCAGGAATTCCTGCTGCGCTTCGGGGAACTTGCGCTGTTTGAGAAATGCGTGGCCCAGCCCCTGGTGCAACTCGGCATCCTTCGGACTGGCGGCCAGCAATGCACGGTACTGCGCCTCGGCCAGGTCGTACTTTTCCGTGCTCGCGTAGAGATCGGCCAAATCGCGTTGTGCGGCGAGAGCTCCGGGAGCGATTTTCAGGGCAGCCTGAAGCTCGGTGATCGCACCGTCGTTGTTTCCGGCCGCGGCCAGCATGCGGCCCAGTTGCATGTGCGCTCCGGCGTCATCGGGGCGCAGCGCGACCAGCTTGCGCAGCACCTCTTCGGCTTCGGTGAAGCGATGTCCGCGCATATAGACGTTGGCCATGCCGGTGAGGGCGTCGGCGGATTGCGGGTCAATCGCCAGAGCTTGCTTGTATTCCTGCTCGGCGTCGGCAAACTGATTCTCTTTTTCGAGGAGCAGGCCTGCGGCCAGATGAGGTTCTGGATCCTTGGGCTGGAGTGCCGCCGCCTGGCGGTAGGCGTCGATGGCGGCGCCGGGCCTGGTGGCCTCAAGCACGTGGGCCAACGACAACCAGGCGCGCGCATGACCTTCTTCCCCCTGGGAAGTCGGCTTTAGTCTGGTGGCGGCGCGAAGGAATTGTTCCGCGTCCGGCTGACCGGCTTTGGCAAGCATCAAGCCGAGATTCAGGTTGGATTCGAAAACGTCGGGTTTGGCCGCTACTGACTTGCGATACGCGACGATGGAGTCGCCTGCATTGCCCAGCGCGTTGTATACGAATCCCAGATCAAACCAGGCGGCGTAGTTGGCGGGATCGGCGGCGACCACCTTCTTAAGCAAGGGCTCTGCGGTAGCGTAATCCTTTTTTTCGATGGCGGCTTCGGCCTGGGCAAGTTCGGGAGGTTGCGAAGAATCTTGCTCAGCTACGGTGTGGTGGCGGACCGTCTTGCCGGTGGTCTGGGCAGGGAGAGACGGGATGGCGAGCACAGAAGCCAGCAGGGTGGCGACGGTGAACCGGCCTAGCCGCTCTTTCGTCCCGCTGGGGCTCCAACGTTTCTCACCTTTAACCCACGGCTTGCGGCGTGGGCTACATTCTTGCGCCGCTCCACGGCTGATTCCGGGCACGGGTTGTCCCGCGTCCACGGCAGCAGCATTTTCACGAAATTCGCTATTTGCGGCCATTGCTGCGCGAAAGTCCATTTCCGTTCAAAACACGCGCCAAAAACTTGGCGGTATACGAGTTGGGTAGCTTGGCAATGGTTTCGGGCGGACCGACGCCGAGCACGTAACCGCCGCGCTCGCCACCTTCAGGGCCTAGATCGATGACCCAGTCCGCTGTCTTAATCACTTCGAGATTATGCTCGATGACCAGGATGGAGCCGCCGGCATCGATTAGACGGCGGAAAGCGGAAAGTAATTTACTGACGTCGTCGAAATGCAGCCCGGTGGTCGGCTCGTCAAAAATATACAGAATGCGATTGCGATGACGTCCCTCTGATTTGGTGAAACGGCTTATCTCGCGCGCCGCCGGCTGCAAATGGGCTGCCAGCTTCATGCGCTGGGCCTCACCCCCGGAGAGCGTAGTTGCGGACTGGCCCAGCCGCAAGTAGCCAAGCCCGACTTCCTCCAGCACGCGTAGCTTGTCAACTACTTTGGGGGCGTTGGCAAAAAATTGCAGAGATTCCTTGACGGTGAGGTTCAGCACTTCGTGGATGTTCTTGCCGCGGTAGCGGGCCTCCAGCACCTGCGGCTTGTAGCGTGAGCCTTTGCATTCTTCGCAGATGAGCTCGACGTCGGCGAGGAACTGCATCTCAACCGTGACGGTGCCGTCGCCCTGGCAGGTTTCGCAGCGGCCTCCGGGAATGTTGAACGAGAAGTGTCCGGGGCTGAAGCCGCGCTTTTGGGACTCGGGAAGGGAAGCAAACAGGTCGCGAATGCCGTCGAAGGCCTTGATGTAAGTCACCGGGTTGGAGCGCGGGGTACGACCAATGGGAGATTGATCCACCAGCACGACGTCGTCGATGAACTCCGCGCCCTCCAGGCGGTCCCAGCTCGGAGCCGGCGGGGGATTGCCATTCGTCTGCTTCTTGGCGGCGGACAACGCCTGGTAGAGCACGTCATGCAGCAGGGTGGACTTGCCGGAGCCGGAGACTCCGCTGATGGCCACGATCATGCCCAGAGGGATGGCCAGGTCGATCCGTTTGAGGTTGTGGGCGCGTGCGCCGTAAATCTTGATCTGCTGCGGTCCCGGCTTGCGGCGCGCATTGGGCAATGGGATACGAAGCTCTCCCGAAAGATATCGGCCGGTCAGTGAAGTGGGCGTCTTTCGAATTTCGTCGTAGGTCCCGGCAGCGATCACCCTGCCGCCGTTTTCTCCGGCGCCCGGGCCGAGATCAAGAATGCGGTCCGAGGCGCGCATCACGTCGGGATCGTGCTCCACCACGAGGATCGTATTCCCCAGATCACGCAGGTCGTGCAGGATCTTGATGAGGCGATGGGTGTCGCGGCTGTGCAGCCCGATGGAAGGCTCGTCCAATACGTACAGGGTGCCCACCAGACGCGAGCCCAGCGAGGTGGCAAGCTGGATGCGCTGGGCCTCGCCGCCCGAGAGGGTGGAAGCCAGGCGATCGAGCGTGAGGTATTCCAGTCCCACGTCGTTGAGGAAGCGCAGGCGCTCGTGGATTTCCTGCAAGAGCTTTTCGGCAATGGCGGATTCCTGTTCAGTGAGTTGGACCTGTGCGAAGAATTTCGCCGCTTCCTCCACCGTCATGCTGCAGACTTCACAGATGTTCTTGTGGTTGATCTTCACCTGGCGCGCTTCCGCACGGAGGCGGGCCCCGCCACAAGTCGAGCACATCGAATATCCGCGATAGCGGCTGAGGAAGACGCGCACATGCAGTTTGTATTTCTTGCGCTCCAGGTGGTTAAAAAAGCCGCGGACCCCGAAGAACCGGCCTTGGCCCTCGATGACGAGGCGCTGGTGTTCGGGATTGAGTTCAGCCCAGGGCACGTCGAGCGGAATGTCCGCCTGGCGGGCAAAGCGCTTTAACTCGGTAAACAGCGGACGGTACTTGGGCTTGGTCCAGGGCTCGATGGCGCCGTCGTTCAGGGTCTTTGACTTGTCGGGAATGACCAGGTTGAGGTCGAAGTCGATGGTGTTGCCGAATCCCTGGCAGCGGGGGCAGGCGCCGTACGGATTGTTGAATGAGAACAGGCGGGGCTCGGGCTCTTCATAACGAATATTGCAGCGCTTGCACTCGAAGCGGTGGGAAAAACGGAAGTGCTGCGGCGGTTGGTCATCGCGCGGGACGGTCTCGAAGATGACGTCGCCGGATTCGCGGTAGCTGATTTCGACGGCGTCCACAATGCGGGCGCGGGCATCGGGAGAGACCACCAGGCGATCCACCAGCAGGAAGACAGGTTCGGCAAAGTTCACGTCCAGCAAGGACTCGGGCGTGGAGAACTCGAAGATCTGGCCATTCTGATACAGGCGGTTGAAGCCGCGCTTGCGGAGATCGAAGAGGCGGTCTTGGAGCAGGCCTGGGAGGGTGGCATTGTCCTGCCGGACGGGGCGGGCACGGGACGCCCCCGCGGCAGCCGGCGAGGCGCCGGCGCTACTTTTTTTCTGGCGGCGCTTGGCTTTGTCACTGTCGGGCGCGACTGTTGCGGGGGTGTGCAGTGGGAAGAGCACATTCAGCCGCGTGCCCTCGCCCATCGCGAGCACGGCATCGGCAACTTCGTCTACCGTGTCTTTCTGGACCGGGTTACCGCATTGCAGGCAGTAGGTGCGGCCGACGCGGGCGAACAGCAGCCGCAAGTAGTCGTAGATCTCCGTCGCCGTAGCCACCGTGGAGCGGGGGTTGCGCGTGGTGTTCTTCTGGCGGATGGCGACGGCCGGAGCGATGCCGTCGATCACGTCGGCGTCGGGCTTCTCGATGCGCTCCAGAAACTGGCGGGCGTAGGCGGAGAGAGATTCGACGTAACGGCGCTGGCCCTCGGCGTAGATGGTGTCGAAGGCAAGGGAAGACTTACCCGATCCGGAGACGCCGGTGACGACGGTCAGCGAGTTATGCGGGATTTCAAAATCGATATTCTTGAGGTTGTGAACCCGCGCGCCGCGAACAACAATGGTTTCCGTGGACATCAGTAAAGGGGACCGCCGCAGCCTTCCTGGGAAGCCTCACTGAGTAGACTCCGCGTCGACGGATCCTCTGGAGGCTTCAGGAGGGCTGCGGAATCTCTCTATTATAAGCCAGCCGTTCGTCGGCTCTCCTGCAGTGAGGAGTTGACGTCAGGAAGGCGGGCCGCCCGGCGGGCGGCCTCGCTTCATGCATTCGATCTGCTACTTAGGATAGTGGTTAAGATGCTCCCCGGGAGAATGGCGTTGCCGGGGAATCTCGCGACCGGCAGGGAAGAGCAGCGGGATCATCAACTTCCAAAATCAATCGCCCGAACAGTTCTGCATGAGGTATTCGTCGTCCCGCTTCTTGCCGTAGCGGAAGGCTAAGCCGACGCCCAGGGTCATAAAGCCAACTGGAGGAACCAGTAACACCAGCACCCCACGGCTGATGGCGCGCTGGCCTTCTTTGGTCGTGCCCGTGGCGCTGCTGTAACACATGGCGCAACCTTGACCCAGAGCGGGTCCCGCCCACAGCACCACCAGCAACGCGAGAATGGCCAGACGCGGCTTCATCGCACACCCAGATGCAGGATGCGGAAAGCATCGGGGAAGAACACGCACATCATGGCCAGGCAGAACACCAGCGAAGCCATGGTCAGCCACCTCATGCGCGTAACCTCAAACTTCATGTGCATGAAGTAGGCGATGATCAGGGCGGCCTTGATGATGGAAAGTCCCATCAAGATGCTAAGCATGCGGACCGGTTGCATGTTCTGGTATCCGAGGTAGACCTCGATGGCGGTGATGACCAGCAACGCGCCCCAAACCCAGAAGAACTGGCCCTTGGCGTGGTGGCGATGCTGCTCGGCGACTCGTTCGACGATGGCGGTTTGCACGGCGTCCATTGTGTGTTCCGGCTCCTAGAGGATCCTGGTGGACATCAGATAGACCAGCGGGAAGATGAACATCCAGACCAAATCAACGAAGTGCCAGTACAAACCGGCGACTTCCACATCCGATGAGTCATACAGCTTCGGCTTCAGCCACAAAATCACGCTGCAGACGATGGCGGCGATCAGCAGCACGTGGGCACCGTAATGGAAAGGGCTGTAGGCCGGGGTTCCCAGCCATGCCACCAACCACAGGAGGAGCAACACGGGGATGAATTTCTTGCGGAAGGCGATCACGCCCAAATAGATCACCCCCAGGGTGACGTGCAGCATGTGCATCCCGGTCAGGCCGAAGAAGGTAGCGGCGAACTGCGGCACGTCCCTGGTCACATTCACAAATTCCGGGCTGGCTTCGGCGCCGGGGACCGAGGCGAACACGGGCAGGCTGAGGCCTTCGGAGATGAGATGGCTCCACTCCCGGCCGTGCAGCACGACGAACGCCGTGCCACAAAGCATGGTCGCCAGCAAGAACCACATCTGTTGCTTGGGCTTGTGATCGACGGAAGCTCTTACCGCCAGCACCATGGTGAGCGAACTGGTGAGCAGGAAGGCTGTCATGAAGGTCGCGTTGATGATGCTGCTGGAATGGAAAGGGGTGGGCCAACTCGGGTTGGAAATGCGCCCGTAGCTGTAGGCGTAGAGCAGCGCTCCGAAGGTCACCGAATCGGAGAGCAGGAACAGCCACATCCCGATTTTCTTGGAGTAGGTGCCAAACAGGGACGGCTCGTAAACTCCCGCCAGTCCATGTTGCACCGCGACATCAGACATGTTTAGGATCTCCTGGTTGAACTAGTACGGTTCAGCTATCGCGCGAACCACATAAGGGCGAAGACGTAAATCCACAACAAAGCCATAAAGTGCCAGTACCAGGCGGTGACATCCACCACGATGCGTCGCACCTCGACTGGCTGGTTCAGCAGGGAAGCGGCCGTGGCGTACAGCAGCGCCAGTACGCCCCCGGCAAGATGGATGGCGTGCGCTCCGGTCAGCAGGTACACGAACGAACTACTCGCGCTCGTGGCCAGGTAGAAGCCGCGATTCGCCAGTTCGCGCCAGGCCATCCATTGGCCCATCAGGAAACCCAACCCGAGCACGACGGTGGCATACAGCCAGGGGAATCTGCGTTCGTCCCCGATCAAAATACCGGGAATGGATCGCACCGGAGCCAGGGCCGCCTGGCGAGTGGTCTGCCGACGTGCTAACTCCATGGTGATGCTGCTGACCAGCAGCAAGAATGTATTCACCAGCAACAGCGCGATGGGCAGGTTCACCTGCAGCCAGTCACGAATGTAGGTGCCGGTAGGCTCGTCGAGCGTGGGCAAGCCCTGGCGCACGATGTAGGCGCTGGTGAAGGAGACAAACAACATGACAATGGGAGTCAGAGCAACCGCCAGACCGAGCCGGGCGCGGCGCAAGCGTGCTCCGTAATCGGGCGAGCTACTGCCCCCCGACCCTTCCCCGCCACCGCCGGAGGGTGGATACGCACTACGGCCGCCATGGACGGGTCTCACATCTTTGACCGTAATTGTCGGAGACAAAGTCGCCATACCCTGTTCTTAGTGCGCCGAGACCGACGGCGGGTCCGTCTGCATGGTGTAATCACGCGGGGCACCCGGCACGCTGTACTCGTACGGGCCGTGGTTGACAACCGGGGTGCGGCCCCCGAAGTTGTCGTGCGGAGGCGGCGTCGCCGTGGTCCACTCCAAGGTTGTAGATTC
Organism: Terriglobia bacterium; assembly: GCA_041485425.1. Classification (GTDB taxonomy): domain Bacteria; phylum Acidobacteriota; class Terriglobia; order Terriglobales; family Acidobacteriaceae; genus JAIQET01. The sequence continues at coordinate 11,269 of JBGPJK010000118.1, forward strand.
CCAGGGATTGTCGCTGGCCTTCGGTCCCTTCCACATGCTCCAGAACAGGTTGAACAAGAAGATGAACTGGGCGCCAATGGTGACAAAGGCCGCGTAGGTTATGAAGGTGTTCAGCGGAATCAGATGATGCAGGTAGGCGACCTCGGTGAACTGCGAGTACCGCCGGGGCTGGCCTGCCATCCCCAGATAGTGCATGGGCATGAAGATGGAGTAGGTGCCCAGCAGCGTAATGAAGAAATGGATCTTTCCCAGGCCCTCGTTCATCATGCGGCCGAACATCTTCGGAAACCAGTAATAGGTTGCGGCGAAAATCCCGAAGATCGCGGCCACACCCATGATCAGGTGGAAATGTGCCACCACGAAGGCAGTGTCGTGCAGTGGGATGTCGAGCGTGGGCTGGGCCAGGAATGGACCACTTAGTCCGCCGGACACAAACAGGGAAACGAAGCCGATGGCAAACAGCATCGGGGTGTGAAAGCGAACCCGTCCCTTATAGATGGTGCCCAGCCAGTTGAAGGTCTTGATGGCGGAAGGAACGCCGATGGACATGGTCAGCACGGAGAAAGCGAAGGCCGAATAGGGACTCATGCCGCTGATAAACATGTGGTGTCCCCAGACGCCGAAGCCCAGGAA
>JBGPJK010000119.1:0-11839 GCA_041485425.1 Terriglobia bacterium
TGGTGATCGTGGTGGGCACGGTACGGCTGATCGGCGCCAACGCTGGCAGCACCTTCTCTAGCGTGGCCAGTTCGATCCAGTAGCCGGAAACGTCCCCGCTTTTCCCCTGAGGTCGCCACTCCCCTTCACGCCGATCTCTTTAGAGTTGGGCAGGTTCGTCGGATGATTCAGGAAAACGTGAGCGAGACACAACAAAACGCGAAACGATCCACGAATTGCAACATCTGCGACCAGCTCGCCGCGGAACTCGGCGAGATGCTGATCCGATGGGAAAAACACCCCGAAGTTCGTCAGCCCAAACCCGGCGGCTCGTCCGATGCGGCAGACGTTGAGCAAATCGCAACCGAACTGCGGGCCGCCAAGCAGCACTTCATTGACCACCGCCGCTTGATTCATCCTCGCCAGTGAGGCCGCGCAACCCAGGCCTTACTTCACCCGGGAGTCCCCGCCAGAGGTAGAAAGACTCTGCGCAAAAACTTGCATTCTTGCGTACTCCACCTCGAGAACTCCGGCTACCTCAGCAGCGGAAACACTCCTGCATCCGCCACCCCAGGCAGCCGCGCTTTCGCGAAAAACCCTTCCGCTGCGGTCAGCCGTGCCTGGAAATGTGCGGGCCATTCTAGAGTCTTTCGCCCCCTAGTAATCCCATCTCGAAAAGAGCAACAATCTACGCGCTCTGCGAGCGGCGCCTCTCGGGGTTTCCCGAGGGCCGCGCCACGCCACGTGTAACAATCCGGGAATTGCAGTCCGTTTTCGAATCCCAGGCACTTGACTTTGCGTTCTTATGCGAATCGAAGGAGGCACTCCATGACCATCGCCAGGATCAGTCGGCGATTCCTCTCTGCTGCCGCGTTCGCGGCTTTCGTGGTCCTTGCGCTGGCGCTCGCCGCTACCCCCCAGGCCCATGCGCAGCAGAACTTGATTTACAACAACGGCAACATCACCGCCACCGGCCAGAACGCGGTCCTTGCTCTCGTCAATGACGGTGCCGGAAATCTTTCGCCAGTCTCTGGTTCTCCCTTCGCGACCGGTGGCACCGGGGTCGCAGGAACGGGCGATCCGCTGGCCGATGCCCAATGGGACTCCGACGGAGAGCTGATTATCAACAAAGCGGGTACTCTGTTGTTCGCCGTCAATGGCCATTCCAACAACATTTCCGCCTTCGCTCTCAATGCCAACGGAACCCTGACCTCGGTCGCCGGTTCCCCCTTCGCTTCCGGGGGTACCCAGCCCGCCAGCATCGGCTATAAAGACAACGCTCTGGGGAATGGCGTATCCATGATGATGCTCGCCAACAAGGACTCCGACCCCTTCCAAACTGCCACCAAGCCCAACTACACCAGCTTCACCGTGAGTTCGGCTGGCGTTCTGACCATGAATCCGGGTTCGACCCTGCCCCTGCCGGCCGGCAGTTCGCCCGCCCAGGTGTTGGTGCGCGACAGCGGCCCCTCCTTCTTCTTCGGGATCCTGTATTTCGGCAAGAGAATCTCCACCTACAAGATGACCCGAGCCGGCATCATGACCCGCATCAGCTCCCTCGCCACGCCTTTTGATGCGGTGGGCGCAGTTTTCCATCCCATCGTGAGAGGGATCTACGTGACTCTCCCACCCAACAGCCAGATTAACGTGTACTCCTACGACACCACCGGCAAATTAGCCTCCGCGGGGACGGCCACCAACCAGGGCATGGCCGTCTGCTGGGCTGCCACCAACGCTGCTGGCACCCGGCTGTACACTGCGGAAACGCTCTCCGGGACAATCAGCGTGTATGACATCATCAATCCCAAACAGCCGGTTCAGATGCAGCACATGGCAGTCGCTGCCGACGGTGCCACCGCCCCTCTGCCCAGTCACATGAAGATCGACCCCACCGGAAAGTTCTTGTACGTGCTCGATCGTAACGGGTTCTTACATGTCTTCGACGTCGTTGCTAATGGGACTGTGGCCGAAAATCACGCTCCTTTCAATCTGGGTTTGCCGGCCAGCACCGTACCTCTTGGGGTTCAGGTTCTGATGAAGTGAAACCGCTTTTCAGGAGAGCAGCGCTTCTTTGAGGAAGACTTTTCCCTGACCGTGGAACACGTGCACATGCTCCCGATGGCTGAGACCGCCGTGATTCCGGCAACGGTGGGCGAGCACGGTCAAATTCGCAGCCGCGACTTGGGTCCTGGTGCTCCTCCTGGCTGGAGCTGGAGGAAGGGCCTCACCCAGCTTCCGCCGAACTACTCCCCAATCGTCCCCAGGTCGGTGCGTAATGGAGTCGAGCTGTCGTTCGGACAGCAGAGGTTATGGTTCGTGGCACAGCTCGATTCCGGCTCCGCAGCCTACAACGTCCCCATGGCATGGCGGGTCACCGGCACACTCGATGTGGCCGCTTTGCAGCGCAGCCTGCAGGTGCTGGTCCAGCGCCACGAAGCACTCCGCACAGCCTTCCCCTCTCAACAGGGGCACCCGCTCCAGTTCATCGCTCCGCCGCAATCGTTTCCTCTGGCGATGATCGACCTGCGGCGTGGCTCCATGCCCGAGCGTGAGTCCGAACTCGAGCGCCAGCTTCAGGAGGAGATCAGGCGTCCCTTCGACCTGGCTTCTGGCCCCGTGATTCGCGCCGCCTTGTTCCGCCTGGACGACCACGACCACGTTCTTGCGCTCACCCTCCACCACATCGTCTGCGACGGACCGTCGATCGCAGTATTGCTGGAAGAACTGTCTTTGGCCTACAGCGGTTTTTCCCGGGGACTGGCCATGGACCTTCCCCAACCCGCCGTGCAGTATGCCGACTTCGCCTTATGGCAGCGGGAAGCCCTCATCCCTGAGGTGCGCCAGGACCAACTCGTCTACTGGAAGCAGCAATTGTGCGATGCTCCCGCGGCCTTGGATTTCCCCTTGGACCATCCCCGCCCCGCCACTGCCACTTTTCGCGGCGGCATGGAGCGTCGGCAGTTATCCAAGACATTGAGCGACGCCTTCCGCTCTCTGGCACGCCGCCACGGCGTTACCCGATTCATGGCCTTGCTGGCCGCATTCCAGGCACTCTTGTACCGCTACACCGGACAGGAAGAGGTGGTCGTGGGCTCTCCCATGACCCACCGCAACCGGGCCGAAGCTGCCCGCGCCATCGGCTTCTTCGCCAACATGATGGCGTTGCGCACTCCGTTCCACGGAGACCTGACCTTCCGCGAGCTGCTAAAAAAAGTCCGCGAAGTCTCCCTCGGGGCCTACGCCCACCAGGATCTGCCTTTCGAACAACTTGTTGCTGCACTGAAGCCCGAACGTACCGCGGCTCGTAATCCCTTTTTCCAGGCAATGCTCACCGTGGAAGAGGCCTCCTGGCATGACCTCGAACTGGCCGGCTTGCGCTCTCTCACCCTTCCCGTTCACAACGGCGCCGCGAAGTTCGATTTGAATTTGGGTGTGGTCGATCGCCCCGACGGCTTCCAGCTTGCGCTGGAGTACAACTCCGATCTGCTCGAAGCCGAAACCGCCCGCACCGTCCTCCAACACTACGAGAACTTGGTGCGCGCTGCGGTTGCCGATCCAGATGGCCGCGTTTCCATGTTGCCGGTGCTGGCCGAGGCGGAGCGCCAACGCATCCTCGTCGAGTGGAATGATACCCGCCAGGACTATGCCCGCGACACCTGTGTTCACCAGTTGTTTGAAGCCCAGGTCGAGCGCACCCCAAACGCCGTTGCCGTCAAATTTCAAACCCAGCAACTGACTTACAGGGAACTCAATGAGCGGGCCAACCGCCTGGCACGTCATTTGACCCGACTCGGCGTCGGGCCCGAAGATCTGGTGGGACTCTGCCTTGAGCGATCACTCGACCTGGTGGTCGCGATCCTCGGCGTTCTGAAAGCCGGCGGCGCTTACCTCCCGCTCGATCCCGCCCATCCTTCTCAACGCAGGGCAGCGATCTTGCAAGACAGCAGGGCCAAAGTATTGCTCACCCAGGAAGCTAGGCTGCAGGACTTCCACCCCGTGGCCATTCCTGCCGTGGTGCGGCTTGATGCCGACTGGATCAAGATTGCTCGCGAGCCCGGGGAAAATCTCTCGCCCGTGGTTCGCCCCAACAATCTTGCCTATGTGATTTACACCTCGGGATCAACCGGACAGCCCAAAGGCGTGCAGATCGAACATAGGAGTGTTGTCAACTTCCTTTCTGCGATGCGCACCCGTCCGGGCATCTCGGCAGCGGACACCTTGCTCGCGGTGACTACGATTTCTTTCGACATTGCCGCCCTGGAACTGCTGTTGCCGCTTACCACCGGGGCCCGTGTCGTGATCGCCAGCCGCGATGACCTCACCGATGGCCGCCGCCTGCAAGCCCTCCTTGCGCAGTGCGGTGCTACCATCATGCAGGCCACACCCGCTACTTGGCAGATGTTGCTGGCTGCCGGCTGGCAGGGAACCCAGGACCTCAAGCTGCTTTGCGGCGGCGAGGCCCTCGCGCCTGCCTTGGCCCGGCAACTCCTCACCCGTTGTGCCTCCCTGTGGAACCTGTACGGCCCCACCGAGACCACCATCTGGTCGGCGGTACACAAGCTGGATCACGTCGACGACAGCGCAGTTCCCATCGGACGTCCCCTCGCCAACACCCAGATGTATGTCCTCGATTCGCACCTGCAACCGGTCCCGGTGGGCGTCGTAGGTGAGCTGTATATCGGCGGAGATGGCGTGGCGCGCGGTTACCTTGGATTGCCGCAGCGCACGGCGGAACGCTTTATTCCCGATCCCTTCGCGCAACCAACCGGCCCACGCCTCTATCGCACCGGGGACTTGGTCCGTCAGTTGCCCAACGGAACTTTCAAGTTCGAAGGCCGTGAGGATCGCCAGGCAAAAATCCGCGGTTACCGCATCGAGCCAGCAGAAATCGAGTCCCGGTTGACCCGCCACCCGGCTGTGCAACAGGCGACCGTTGTGCTGTTCAATGACGTTTCCGGCGAGAAGCGGCTGGTCGCTTACGTCGTGCCGTCTAATCCCGCTGGCCTCAAGGACCAAGAATTCATCCCCGCCTTGCGCACTTTCTTGCGCCAGAAATTACCGGAGTACATGGTTCCTTCAGCGTTTGTTGCGCTGGACAACCTGCCTCTCACCGCCAACGGAAAGCTGGATTGGAAGGCACTGCCCGCTCCCGGCGATAGGCCGTCTGCTACCGCTTTCGTCGCACCACGCGACTCAGTGGAAAGCCGCTTGGTCAAAATTTGGGAGAAGACGCTTGGCATGCAAACCGTGGGCGTGACCGACAATTTCTTTGATCTCGGCGGCCACTCGGTCCTGGGCGCCAGCCTGTTTGCCTCCATCGAGAAGGAGTTCGCCAGGGCCCTGCCCATGAGCCTGCTGTTTGAAGCATCCACCATTGAGAAGCTGGCTTCCATTCTCCGCCAGCAGCAGTGGTCCCCGCCTTGGCTGGTGCAGATCCAGGTCGGCGATCCTTCCAACCCGCCCTTCATCCTGGTCCAGGCGCGAATGGGGTACCGCGCGTTGGCGGCGGAGTTGGGTTCCGATCAGCCCGTCTACGTGGTGCCTTACGACAATCTGTTCGAAAGTCAAACCGAGCCCACCCTGCCCGAGATCGCCGCCACCCTGGTCGGGAAAATCCGCGAGTTCCAACCTCACGGCCCTTATTACCTCGGCGGCATGTGTCTGGCGGGGAGGGTGGCGTTTGCGATTGCTCGCCAGCTGCACCTGCAAAAGCAGGAAGTCGCTTTGCTGGCTATCTTCGACTCGCCCGCTCCGGGATACCCTGCACCCAGCTCAACGCGGATTTGGGCTCAGCACCTCGCATGGCATGTTCGCCAGTTCTTACGCGCTGAGGGCAAGCAGAAGTTCGTGTACCTCGTCGATCGCCTGCGCACCCTCCGCTGGCATCTCACCAATCGCCTGTGGCGCACCAGCTACCGTTTGTTCCGCCGCTTGCGCCGTCCCCTGCCCCGGATCCTGCGCGACCCGCTGCGCTTGATGGGCAAAGCCGTAATTACCGATGCCCTCGACGGGCGCTACCCCGGTCGCATCGCTCTCTTCCGGCCGGCGGACCGGCCCAGCGACCAACACCACGATGCCGCTCTGGGCTGGGAACTGGTCGCCAATCACGTGGAGGTTTTCGACATTCCCGGCGATCACAAACACGTCTTGTTACCACCGTATGTCTCTTGGGTTGGGCAGCGGCTCAAGGCCTGCCTCAAGCACAGCTAACCCTCAATCACGAATCCAGCTCTACTACGGCGCCATTCAGTCCACTGCGGGCGCTCCGCTGCGAGCGGTCCAACACAACTTGCGGGGTCGCCGCCGCCTCGTCGCCCAATATCCTCTTGGGACAGATCAGTTCCAGCACCGGCGTGGTCATGAAGGTTGTGAACAACGCCATAATCACCATCATGGAAAACAGCGCCGGTGAGATGACCTTGATATCCAAGCCGATATTGAGGATCACCAACTCCATCAGCCCTCGCGTATTCATCAGTGTGCCCAGCCCGGCGGCTTCTCTCAGCGGCATGCCCGTTAGCCACGACGCCACCATGGAGCCGCCCAGCTTTCCCACGGTCGCCACCAGGATGATCAGACCGCAGTACATCCACATCTCCCGGCCTTTGACCAGCCCAACGTTCGTGCGCAATCCGGTAAACGCAAAGAACAACGGCAGCAAGAGAGTGACCGTGACCGTCTCGAACCGGTCCAGAACGTAGCGGACAAACTTCTGTTCCTTGGGCATGATCGCACCCATCAGGAACGCACCGAACAAAAGATGAAGCCCCAGCCACTCCGTGCACAGTGCTGAGCTCAGCACCAGCAATAGCATCAACGCCATCAAGTTCTCGCTAAGTGCCCCCCGCTGAAAATAAATGGTTTCAAAGTGCTGCAGCATCCGCCGCACTCCATAGATCATGATCAGGGCAAAAGCGATGAGCCCGCCTATGGTGAGCCATATCGGAGTCTGCGTGTGCGCGGCGCGGATCAGCAACACGATGTACGCCAGAATGCACCAGCCGGTTACGTCGTCGACCGCCGCACAGGCAATCGCGACCGTGCCCAGCCGGCTCCGTAGCATGTCCCGTTCCGTCAGGATTCGCGCCAGCACCGGAAATGCCGTGATGCTCATCGCCGCGCCCATGAACAGCGCGAAACTGGTGAAGGCGACGCTGTCGTCGGAGAGCTTGGGATACAGGTAGAGTGAAAGAAAAGACGCCAGCACAAACGGGGCTGTGATGCTGACGTGGCTGGTCAGGACCGCGGCATGCCCTTGCTTCTTCAGTTCCTTCGGGTTGATGCCCAAACCCACTAGGAACATGAAGATCACCACCCCCACCTGGCTCAACGCGCTGAGGAACCCCAGGCTCGACGGCGGAAACAGATAAGCGGAAAATTGTGGCCCCACCCATCCCAGCAATGACGGCCCCAGCATGATCCCCGCGAACATCTCTCCCACCACTCGCGGCTGCCGTATCCATCGGAATAGGCTTCCCACCACTCGGCACAGCGCCATGATCACTGCAATCTGCAGAACCAGCGTGAAAAGACTGGGCATCAGTGCGCCCCTTTCACGTCTTGAGCGGTCTGCCGTTCGCCCCGGAACTCGACCGTTGCGCAAGCGCTACAGTTGTCCACCGACAACATTCCAACCAGCGATCTTGGATCGGATTTCGGATCAACGGTGGCGGTGAGAACCAGTGCGCCCTCGTTCCCGCAGCCGGTTTGGTTGGAGCCTGTGGCGGAAGGCGGAAACGCTGCCCGGATCTTCGTCCCTTCGATCGCACCCGGCGTTGTCATTTTCGCCCCGTTACTCAGCGTCAGCACCAACGCCTTGCCCGACTGGGAGATCTGCAGCAATGGGTTCTGGAAGGATGTGGCCGGGTTCCCACAGGGAGACTTGGAAAGCGGACTGGCGTCCGTTTGCAGCTTCCACGTGCCATCCACCGAAAGCGGCGCAGCCAGGCCGCGCCCGCTTTTCAGCACCTGGATCAGCCCCAGCACAGGCAGCCCCACCAGCACGACGTAAGCGATTATGAAGTTTCTGCTTATGCGAGACACGCGACCCTCCGTGGGGGAGGTCTGTCGCATTCCGGCGCCGGTACGCCCGGCCCACGAATGCAAGGAATTAACTCCGAAATTCAGAAGTCCTTGCGAAGTGCGCACACCCCGACATCGCGGCGCTACTTCATGGCCTCAGCCAACGCAGGAGCTTGCGTGCACTGCTCTGCTTCCCCGTTTGCCTTGCCCAGCTTGCCCGCCACTAACCCTTCGATTTCCTTGATCGTCTGGAAACTCTCCGGAACCATGTCCGTGTCTTCGATGGTGATCGGAAACGTCTCCTCCAGGAATGCGATCATGCGAAATACTCCCAGAGAGTCGATGATGTTGTTCTTGAGGAGGGACTCGTCGTCTGCCACCGCGGTAATGCCTCGGCCGCGTGCGTACTCCAGTACAAACTCGCGAACCTGGTCCTTGACGGAAATCTCTTCCGGCATCTTTGGGCCTCCAAGCAGGCTTTCAGATTGTATGCCCGGTGTTATTCCGACGCCAAGCGAAAACCGGGCCGCAAGAGTTTGCACATGAAAAGTTTTGCATCTTGACAAAGCCTTCACACCGGCCAATACTCGCGCACCCAGGGGCTGCTCGCTTTTTTCTCGCCTCGCTCCGCCAGCCCGCCAAAGTTATGGAAACACAGGTTGGAATCTTGGCTGCTGCCTGTTACCTGCCGCCCCACCGGCGCGCCGTCCCAGACTTGTTTCAGGAGGAAGGCGTCATGCCCGCGCCCCATGTCCTGGCTCGTCTCGGCATTGCCAGCGTCCCCGCCTGCAATGGCGAAGGCGGCTCCGCCATGGCCCTGGCCGCTTCCCGGGAAGCGCTCCGCCGGGCCGGGCTCGACCCTGCTCAACTCGACGTCATCGTTGATTACACCATCCTGCCCCAGGAGTACTTGGTGCCCGCCTGGAACATGAGCAATAAGCTGCAGCATGAACTGGGCGCTAGGAAGGCATTCACCGTCGGCTTCAGTGGCGGAGGTGCCAGCAATTTCCTGGTCGCGCTCAGCTCCGCTGCCGCTCTGCTCCAGGCCAATGAATCTCTCAAGACTGCGCTCTTGGTCGCGGCCGACGTTGCTATCCCCGGCAACCGCGTGTTGCATCCCGCCGATCCCGTCAGCGTTCTGGGAGATGCCGCCAGCGCCCTCATTCTGCAGCGCGGCCTCAGCCGCAACCTGGTGCTCGACACCGAACTCTGGTCTGACGGCGGCAATCACGATGTCTGCTACATCCCCGGCGGCGCCTTGGCCCATCCGGATGAGCCCGAACTCTATCGCATGCAGTTGGATAAATCGCGTTATGACCGCGCTCCCAAAGCCGAAAGCTTGCGCCGCTTGAGCAGCACACTTCTCGATCGCGCCGGCGTTCGTTTCGAGGACGTGACCTTCTTCTTGTATCCCAACATCTCATCCCAGGATCAGGCGGAATTTCAGCAGGCATTTGGCGCCACGGAGAACCACATGTGTCTCTCCAACCGCGAGACCCACGGCCATCTCCAGGGCACCGACTTCGTGCTCAATTATCTGTCCATGCTGGAAAACGGAAGTGTCCCCGAAGGTGCCTACGTCCTGGCCGCTTCCCACGGAATGGGTTTCTTGGCGGGTGTCTCTTTGATCCGTTGCTGAGTTGCCAGGAGAGCGCAAGTCCAACCTATGAACACCAAAATCGGCATCGTCGCAGCTAGCTACTACCTCCCGCCCAAAAGGAAGGCAGTCGCCGATGTTTTCCGCGATGAGGAAATCCCCGCCGAACCCCTGGCCGCCAACGTCGATTTCCAGAAGGACATCGGCATTGAAGCCGTGCACCTGGCCGCCGACGAAACCGCAGCCAGCCTTGCCCTCCAGGCCTCCAGGCGCGTGCTCCAGCAAGCCGCCATGGATCCGGCTGAGATCGATCTGATCATCGATTTCACCAGCATTCCCGAGGAGTACATCGCCCCTACCTGGTCCGCCGCCGGCCTGATTCAGAAAGAACTGGGTGCCACCCGGGCCTTCGCCACCGCCGTCAACACCGGTGGCTGTGCCAGTTACCACACCACCTTGAAAGTAGCCTGCTCGTTGATGGCAGCCAACCAGCGCTACCACACCGCCCTCCTCTTCGCTGGCGATAAGGTCCCGGAATTGAATCACACCTATTACCCGATCACCGTCATCTGTGACGGCGGCAGCGCAGTCCTCCTCAGGAAGAACTTCGACCGCCGCCAGATTCTTTCCGTCGAGGTCAGCACCGCCGGAAAGTTGCATGACGTCTGGTACATCCCTGGTTTCCACAACCGCGATCCCAGGGACACCCACCACAAATGGCTGCACATGACCGCCGACATTCCCAAGTTCAACAAGGAAGTGATTCCCATCAATCTGTTCATGTTCCGCAAAGTGATGAAGGAAGCGCTCGGCCGCATCGGCCGCAAGCAGGCGGATGTTTCTTATTACGTTTACCCGACCTTCTCCACCTGGGACCAGAGAGCCTTTTGCGAGGCCTTCATGATTCCGCCCGAAAAAATCTTCACCGCCGGCTTGCAGCGCCACGGCCACTTGCAGGAAACCGACATGGTACTCGACTATGTGGACGCCATGCAGGAAGGACATATCAAAGATGGCGATCTGGTAATGTTGACCACCAACGGCGCCGGATTCTCCTGGGGAGCGGCCTTGATCCAGCATTGAGCGGGCCGCGACGAAACATGATTCTTCAAGATACCGAACACCGCTTCGATGTCGCCATCCTGGGCAGCGGCATGTCCGGATCCATGTTGGCTGCAATCCTCGCCCGGCAGGGACTGCGTGTCGTCCTCATGGACGCCGAGGTTCATCCCCGCTTCGTGGTCGGCGAATCCACCATCCCTCATACCTCGCTGCTCATCTCTCTGCTCGCGGAAAAGTACGGCATGCCCGAGATCGAGCACATCGCTTATCCCGATCGCCTCGCCGACCATGTTTGCACCTCCTGCGGTATCAAGCGTTCCTTCGGATTCGCCTATCACCGTCCCGGAGAGATCTACGATTCCCGCCGCGGCCTGCAATTCGGCACCAGTTCCAAGAACGAGAACCACTGGTTCCGCCAGGACATCGACGCCTACCTCTATCACCTCGCCATCCACCACGGCGCCGTGCCCCGGGAAAGGACCAAGGTTGCCTCTCTGGAGATCGATCGCCAGGGGGTCCGATTGCAGACCTCCGCCGGCGAACAGATCTACGCCCGCTACCTCGTGGACGGTACCGGTTACAAGAGCGTCGTGGCCGATCGCTTTGGCCTGCGCGAGAACCCCACCCGGCTCAAACACCATTCCCGCAGCCTGTTCACCCACATGGTGGACATCCCTCCATTTGAGGAAAACCGCAACCCGCTGTCGGTCCCCTGGAACCAGAGCACCTTGCATCACTGCTTCGAACGCGGTTGGTTTTGGGTGATTCCTTTCAACAACCACGAGCGCTCCAACAATCCCTTGATCAGCGTTGGCTTGACCCTCGATCCCCGCCGCTATCCCAAAGGCAACCAGTCGCCCGAACAGGAGTTTCACGAGTTTCTGCAGCGCTTTCCCAGCGTCGCCGAACAGTTTGCCAATGCCAGGGCCGTCCGGCCATGGGTTTCCACCGACCGCCTGCAGTATTCTTCAAAACAGACCGTTGGCTACCGCTACTGCCTCATGTCCCATGCCGCCGGCGCCGTCGACCCCCTGTTTTCCCGCGGCATGATCAATACCGTCGAAGTCATCCAGGCCCTCCTCGATCCCTTGCTGCAAGCCCTTGCCACCGACGATTTCGACGACGCTCGTTTTGCTCACATCGAGGGCCTCCAGCAACGCGTCCTCGATTACAACGACA
>JBGPJK010000120.1:0-11786 GCA_041485425.1 Terriglobia bacterium
GCCGGCATTGCCGATGCCGTGGTCAAAGCCGTGGAAGAGGGAACCTTCGACGTCCTGATCGTGAATTTTGCCAATGCCGATATGGTCGGACACTCGGGCAAGATCGAACCCACGGTCAAAGCCGTGGAGACTGTCGACGCCTGTCTCGGCCGCATCGAGCCCGCCGTGCGCGCCAAAGGTGGCGCCATGCTGGTCACCGCCGACCACGGCAACGCGGAGATGATGATTGATCCCGCCACGGGTGGACCGCATACCGCCCACACCACCAACCCCGTGCCCTTCATCGTGGTCGCCGAAAACAATGAGCAATTTTCACTGAGGCCCGACGGTTCGCTCCGCGACATCTCACCAACGATCCTCGGTATGCTGGGCCTGCCCGAACCGAAGGAGATGACCGGACACGATCTGCGCGTGCCACTGAAAGGCAAGTGAACACCGCCGAGTACGCACAGGACGCCGCGGGAGTTCCTTTCTTTGCAGCTTTGCCAAATCGAGTGTGGAGCGGATTCCGCTTTCCTTCGTGTACCTTCGTGCCCTTTGTGGTTAAGATTCTTTTCCGATGAAGCTCCTAATCGTTCTCCATCACCGATTCGAGTTATGGAACGCTCCGGAGTGGTTCTCCGAGCAACTGAAAAAAGATTTTCCACAGCTCGCTGTGGTTCACCTCTCAAGTTACGACCGGCTGGACGAAGAAATCGCAGACACCGAAGTCGCCATCGCCTGGTCCCTCCGTCCTGAGCAGCTCAAGCTCGCGCAGAAACTCCGTTGGATTCACTCGCCCGCCGCCGCGGTCCATCAACTGATTTTTCCGGAACTGGTAAACAGCGACATCATTCTGACCAACGCTCGCGAGATCCACGGTCCAGTCGTCGCCGAGCATGTGATCGCGCTCATCTTTACTCTCGCCAAGCAACTCACGCAGGCGGTTCGTCTCCAACAGAAACACGTTTGGGGACAAGAGTCCATGTGGCGCGGGCGCCCTCGCCCACGTGAGGTTGCGGGCGCAACCCTGGGCCTTATCGGCCTCGGCAGCATCGGCCGCGAAGTTGCCAAACGTGCCTCCGCTCTTGGCATGCGCGTGATCGCTGTCCGCGAGCATCCCGAGAAGGGAAGCGATGGCGCCGATCTGATCTTCGGTCCGGCGGACCTCGATGGAATGCTCGCCCAAGCCGACTACGTCGTCCTTGCCGCACCCCTCACCTCCACCACGCGCACTCTGGTCAACGCCGCACGCCTCGCCAAGATGAAGCCCGACGCCTGCCTCATCAACGTCAGCCGCGGTCCCCTGGTGGACGAGGCTGCCCTCGCGGACGCCTTGCGCAAGCAGAAAATCGGCGGCGCTGCGCTGGATGTTTTCTCCAGGGAACCTCTGTCGCCGGACTCTCCGCTGTGGGACCTCGACAACCTGCTGATCACACCCCACACCGCCGCCCTTACCGAAAAGCTCTGGCAACGGCACTACGCCCTGATGGCCGAAAACCTGCGTCGTTATTTGTCTCACCAGCCGTTGCTCGCGGTCGTTGACAAGCAAAAGGGATACTGAAGCAGACCTCGGTCTGCCTCGGCAGAAGCTCGAAAGGGCCGAAGACCCGCTGTTATTGACACGTCCCGCAAGCACCCATAGGATGCCCCCTGGGGCCTCATGGTCGGGCAGACAGTTTCTCACTACAAAATCGTCAGCTTGATTGGCAGCGGCGGCATGGGCGTTGTCTACGACGCCCAGGACCTCAAACTGGGCCGCCACGTCGCTCTGAAGTTTCTGCCCAAGGAGTTGGAGAAGGACCAGCAAGCCCTCGAGCGCTTGCAGCGCGAAGCCCGCTCCGCCTCTGCCCTCAATCATCCCAACATTTGCACGATCTACGAGGTCGATGAGTTCGAGGGACAGCACTTCATCGCCATGGAGTTGCTGCAGGGCAAGCCGCTCGACCAGAAAATCGGCGGCAGGGCCCTGCCTCTCGCCCAACTGCTCGACCTCGCCATCCAGATCGCCGATGCTCTCGACGCTGCCCACGCCAAGCGAATTCTTCATCGCGACATCAAACCGTCCAACATCTTTGTCACCGACCGCAGCCAGGCCAAGATCCTGGATTTCGGGCTGGCCAAGCTCGCGCAGGAACACCGGGGCGAACTCGAAACCGTAGGTCAGTCGGCGGTGACCCTGGAACATCTCACCAGTCCCGGCACCACCGTCGGCACTGTGGCTTACATGTCTCCCGAGCAGGCGCTCGGCGAAGAACTTGATCAGCGTACCGACGTCTTCTCCTTCGGCGCCGTGCTCTACGAGATGGCTTCCGGCACCCTGCCTTTCCGGGGGAACACCTCCGCGGCGCTGTTCGACTCCATCCTGCACAAGGCCCCGATGTCGCCGGTGCGGCTGAATCCTGATCTGCCCGTGGAACTGGAGCGGATCATCTCCAAGTCGCTGGAGAAGGACCGTGACCTGCGCTATCAGAGCGCCGCCGAACTGCGCAGCGACCTGAAACGAATGAAGCGCGACAGCGAATCCTCCCGCGTTTCCCAGGTTGCCGAAGTGGCAGCCGAACCCGAGGGCGTTGCCGCGCGGCCGCCATCCTCCCGCACCTCCCGCATCGCGCAGGAGGCGAGCCAGAACAAGCTAAGTTTTGGTCTGGTGGCCGTGGCTGCGGTGCTGGTATTGATCGCCGCCAGTTACGGAATCTACTCCTGGCTGCAACGGCCGCAAACCGCGCCCTTCCAGAACATGAGCATCAGCAAGCTCACGCAGACGGGGGAGGCATTCATGGCGGCCATCTCTCCCGATGGCAAGTACGTCGTCCACGTGGCCGCCGAAGGCGCGCAGCAGAGTCTCTGGATCCGGCACATCGCCACCGGCAGCAACACCCAGATCATGCCCCCAATCGACGCCAACTACTGGGGCGTGACCTTCGCTCCGGACGGCAACTACATCTACTTCGTTCGCGAAGAAAAGGCCCGGCCCACCATCGGTTTGCTCTACCAGGTTCCGGTGCTGGGGGGTACGCCCAAGCTGATCTCCACCGATGTCGACTCGCGGGTCAGCTTTTCCCCGGATGGCCAGCGTTTCGTATTTCTGCGCAACGATTCTCCCCAAGGCCTGAGTTCGGTCGTCGTTGCCAGGGCAAACGGCAGCGGAGAACACAAGTTGGTCACGCAACATGAGCCCAACCTGTTTCAAGGAGCGCCTTCCTGGTCGGCCGATGGCAAGGTGATCGCCATCATGCAGATCACGAATCAGGAAGGCCTGGGATCTCTGGTGGTGGTGGATGCCAGCAACGGCAGTATCAAACAGATCGCGCCCGCCTCCCAGATCGGCTCGGTCAGCGATTCCGCCTGGTTGCCTGACGGTTCCGGGCTATTGGTCGCCTACAAGAACCAGAGTACGAGGTGGGACCGGCAAATTGGCTATCTCTCCTATCCCTCCGGCCAGTTTCGGCCTGTGACCAACGACTTGAACCACTACGCGGATACTCTCAGCGCCACCCGGGATGCGAAGTCCGTGGTTACGGTAGCCGGCGAGTCTTCCAACAATATCTGGATAATGCCGGCGGGCGGCACCGCGTCGCAGGCGACGCAAATCACCTCCGGCGAGGCCGAAGCTTTTGAGTTGGACTGGATGCCGGACGGCAGGATCGTGAGCGTGCCTCACAGCAGCGGGTTTGAACTTGACCTGCGCAAAGCCGACGGCGTCGGCGAGACGACCTTGTTCGAAGATCGCTGGCCAGCCAGCAATGTTTCGGTCTGTGGTGACGGGCGCTACATGGTCCTGATGTCGCTCCACTCCGGCCGGTCCGCGAGCATTTGGCGCATCGATGCCAGTGGAGGCAACCTGACCCAGATCACCCAGGGCGCTCGTGATGCCGTGCCCTTCTGCTCACCCGACGGCAAGTGGCTGGTCTACAACTCGGCCGAAGCCGGCATATCCACTACTTGGCGGATTCCCATCGACGGCGGTACACCCCAGCGACTGACGGAAGTGAATAGCTACTCGCCCACGATCTCACCCGACGGAGAGTCAGTGGCGTATTTTCTTGGCGAAGGAAGTGCGGCGAGTTTCCGCATCCGGTTGGCGGTGATTCCCGCCTCTGGCGGCGCGACACTCCACGAGTTCGACGTGCTCCCGCGACAGTACGGGAAACTGCGTTTCACTCCCGACGGACAAGCGCTCGCTTACTCCGTGCTCGACGACCATGGCGTCGCCAACTTGTGGGCGCAACCTCTCAGCGGTGGCCCGCCCAGACAGATCACCGATTTCAAAACCGAAAAAATCTTCGATTACGCCTGGTCGCGCGACGGCAAACAGTTGGCCGTCTCCCGTGGCGAGACCAGCCGCGATGTGGTGCTGCTCACCGACACTTCTCACTGACCGCAAGGTGGGCAGGCTCGGGTAGAGACGCAGTTTGCTGCGTCTGCTGTGGTCAGATGCTGAGCGACCGACTCCCCATTACCCAGCTACCAGTTACTGCACCTTGGTAACTGGAGCTTGGCCCGCCCTCGCGAGAAAATGACACATCCCATGGACCAGCAGCGCATCACGGAACTCCGCGTACAAGCGGCTGTGCTTTGGCAGAAAGCCCGCGCCCTGGCGGTCCGCGTCCCCACCAAGGCTTGGATTGTGCTTGGTTTTTTTCTGATCGCAGCCCTGCTCATGGCCGTCCATACCGCACTGTCCGCGAAAGATGCCAGCCTGCGCCTGAAGCTGCAGCACAGCCTGCATAGCGCCCAGCTTTCGCTCTGGATCGATGGCGACCGGGCCTATTCCGGGAAAATAACCGGCTCGGTAAGGAAAAGATTCGGCCTCATCCCTGACTCGTTGCAGGGAAGCCTGTCCGAGACTCTGCCGATTGCCTCGGGCAAGCACCAGGTGCGGGTCCGCGTTGCTTCCGACGACGGTTCGGTCCAGGAAGACACCATCAGCGGAGAATTTGCCCGCAATAGCCAGCGGACCCTATCCGTCACCGCGCGGCGCGACGATCTCTCGCTCAACTGGCAGGGGGCTTCGAGCGGGTTGGCTGAGGCTTCGTCGGAATCCGGATGGCTGGGGCGCTATGCCAGCACGCTGCTGCTGACCATTGCAGGCTCCATCATCTCCGCGCTGGCTGGCTACGCCATCAAGGAATTGCCCGGCCAGATCCGGGCCCGCCAAAGCGCCACCCCGAAAGCGTAGCCGGCCACAAAGGAATGAAGACGGGCTAGCCCACTTCCGCGTGCTCTCGCGCCGAGCTCACCACCACCAGCGCCTGCTCCAGGTCAGCGATCAGATCGTCGGCATTTTCGATTCCCACCGAAAGCCGGATCAGTTGTTCGGTGATACCCATCTTCTGCCGCTGCTCAGGGGAAATCATGGCGTGCGAGGTGAGCACCGGAATCGAGACCAGCGAGTCCACGCCGCCCAAACTGGGCGCCAGCGTGAACAAGTGCAGGGACTCGGCGAGATGACGAGCATTGTCGCCGCTGCCATCCACCTCGAAGCTGAGCACGCCGCCGCCGCCCTTCATCTGCTCCAGCGCCAGGCCATGCTGCGGATGCCCTTCGAGGAAGGGGTAATGCACACGCTTGACTTTGGGATGACGAACCAGGAACTGCGCGATGCGCAGCGCATTCAGGTTCTGCCGCTGCACCCGCACCGCCAGCGTCTTGATGCCGCGCAGCAGAAGCCAGGCGGCATGCGGATCCATGGTGCCGCCCAGCGTGGTACGAGCCGCGTGAATCTCCCGGACCAGGTCCCCGCGGCCCGCTAGGACTCCGCAGATCAGGTCGGAATGCCCGCCAAAATACTTGGTGCCCGAATGCATCACCAGGTCAATGCCAAATTCCGTGGGGCGCTGGTTGATGGGCGTGGCAAAGGTGCTGTCGATCAGGGTGATCAGGCTATGTTGCCGGGCGATCGCCGCAACCTTGCGCAGGTCCACCACACGCAGCGTAGGGTTCGTCGGCGACTCCAGGTAGAGCAGGCGGGTGTTCGGCCGGACCGCGCGTGCGTGCTGATCGTACTCGACGGTGTCGACGAACGTGGTTTCGATGCCGAGTTTGGGCAGCCACTGGCTCAGAAACTTGGTGGTGCCGCCATAGATATCGCGCTGCGCCACGATGTGATCGCCGCTCTTCAACAGCGCCAGCACGGTAGTCGTGATCGCCCCCATGCCGGAGGCAAACAACAGCGCGGCGTCCACACCTTCGAGTTCGGCGATGGCGGCTTCAGCCACGGTATTGGTCGGGTTGCCGTAGCGCGTGTAAAACATGTCGGTGGTGGTGGCGCGCAACTGCTGCTCGTTGTCCGTGACCTCGAAAGTCGACGTCTGGTAAATCGGGGTGGCGAGCGGCCCGTTCTTCTTGCTCAGGTCGGTGCCTCCACGCACGGCTTCGGTTTCCTGGCGATGCTGATGCGGTTTCATCACGGCTCCTCGGGTTGGTTTACGCGAATGCTGGTTTAAGAGTATCGTTCGGGACCGGGCCGGGCAAGAGTCTCTGTGCATTTGCGTGCATCTATAATCCTGAGCTTATGGATCTGGGTCTGAAGAACCGGGTTGCAATTGTGGCCGCGTCCAGCCAGGGGATTGGCCGGGCGACGGCCGAGGCCTTTGCTGCCGAAGGCTGTCGCGTCGCCATGTGTGCCCGCAACCCTCAGGCGCTACAGCAGGCGGCGGACAAGATTCGGAAACAATACAGTGCCGAGGTGTTTGCCGAAACCGTAGATGTAACCGACGCCGATGCGGTCCACCGTTTCGTGGACGCGGTCGTCGCGAAATTCGGCAGCGCCGACATCTGCGTAACCAACGCCGGTGGTCCGCCGGCCAAAGGCTTTCTGGCTGCCACCCTGGATGACTGGCGCAGAGCCGTGGACGCAAACTTCCTCAGCACGGTGTACTTCGCCCGCGAAGTCATCCCCCACATGCAGCGCAAGCACTGGGGACGGATCATCACTCTTACTTCCATCACCACCAAGCAGCCTGTGGCCGATCTGGTGCTGTCGAACGCGGTGCGGGCCGCGGTGGTGGGGCTAGTCAGGAGCCTCGCCAATGAATTCGGGAAGGACGGCATCCTGGTCAACAACGTCGGACCCGGCTACACCGCCACCGACCGACTCAAAGATCTGGCGAGGAAGCGGTCTGCCGCCCAGGGCAAGAGCGAGAAGGAAATTGTCGACGGCTGGGCGGTCGAAGCTCCGCTCAAGCGAGTGGGCGAACCGAAAGAGGTTGCCGATACCATCGTGTGGCTGGCGTCAGAGCGGGCGTCCTACATTACCGGGCAAACGGTGCTGGTGGACGGTGGCATTTACAAGGGCCTGTGAGGATCTGGTGACCCAGGGTAGAAGCGTATTCCAATAGAAAGGGTTGCTGGCATTTTACCAACTGGGGGCGGGACGCCCCCAGAGCCTGCCCCGAGCCTGTCGAGGGGACAGCCGGCGGGACGCCGGCGCTACCAGGAAAAGCTGATGCGACCACTGGCTTCACGCATGGCGGTAATGAGCGGCGAGGGCGCGCTTTCGGTTTTCGCTCGCGCCAGGGAACTGGAGCGGCAAGGGCGCTCCATCATCCACCTCGAACTCGGGGAACCGGATTTTCATCCCTCAGCGACGGTGAATGACGCCGTCAAGCGCGCTCTGGACGACGGCAAGGACCGCTACTGTGCGGTCGCGGGCGTGCCCGCGCTGCGGGAAGCGCTGGCTGTCTATTTGCGCCACACCCGCAATCTGCACGTCTCGCCGGACAACATCGTGATCGCCCCCGGTTGCAAGATCGCGCTGTTCATGGCCATGATGGCGCTGGTCAATGCCGGAGACGAGGTGTTGTATCCCCAGCCGGGTTTCCCCGGATTCCCCTCCATTACGCTGGGGTTGGGCGGCATTGCTGTGCCCTTCGAGCTTTCCGAACGGAATCATTTCCAGCCCGATCCCGACCAGATCGCCGTCAGGATTACGCCGCGGACCAAGGCGCTGATCACGAATTCGCCCGGCAATCCGACGGGAACGGTTTACACGGATGAGGTGCAGCAGCGGATCTCGGAGTTGGCTGTGGCGCACGATCTGCTGGTGTTGTCGGACGAGATTTACGCCCGCATCATTTATGGCGGAAGATACAGGTCGATGATGAGCTATCCCGGGATGGAGGAGCGCACGCTGATCCTCGATGGCTTCTCCAAGAGTTTCGCCATGACCGGCTGGCGGTTGGGCTACACCGTGGCTCCGCCGCGGATCGTCCCCGCACTCGAGATGCTGGCGATCAACAGCTACACCTGCGTGACCGAGTTCACGCAGTATGCAGCGATCGAGGCGCTCAGAGACCGCGAGGGCGCCACTCCGCGAATGGTGCGCGAGTTCGCCGTGCGGCGCGAGCAGTTTGTGCGCGACCTGAACCGCGTTCCAGGATTCCGCTGCGCTCCGTCCGAAGGAGCGTTCTACGCCTGGGTCAACATTGCGGATACAGGCATGAGTGCAGAGGAACTTTGCCGCATCCTGCTGGAGGAGGCGGGGGTAGCGGCGATCCCCGGAGCTGCGTTCGGCCCAAGCGGCGCCGAGTTCGTGCGCTTTTCCTTTGCATCTTCCAGCGCCAACCTAAAGGAAGCGGTGGAACGCATTTTGCGCGTGTCGAATGCGTGGCAAGCAACGGCCGCAGGATCGCCAGGAAAGGTGTCATGAGATGACGAAAGCAAAGCGCGCGGTGAAAAAGAAACGTGCTGCCAGCCCGCGTTTGGCAAAGAACAAAAGCGCAAACAAGGCTGAACTGAAATACATCCCGTGGAGTTCGGTCGAACTGGAGGATCTGAACCCTCTGCTGCAACGCCAGTTTGTGGTGGGGCAGGACATGATGCTGGCGCGCGTGCTCCTGAAGAAGGGTTGCGTCGTGCCCGAGCATAGCCATCACAACGAGCAGATCACCTATGTCCTGGAAGGCGCGCTGAAATTCTGGATCGATGGCAAAGAGATCGTAGTAAACGCCGGAGAGGTGCTGGCCATTCCGCCCCACATGCCACACAAAGCGGAGGCGCTGGAAGACACCGTGGATCTGGACGTCTTCAATCCACCACGCGCCGATTGGATCAACAAGACCGACAAATACCTGCGCGGGAGAAAATAGCAGCCGCCGCTTTACAATTCATATCTGGATGACTGACCAGGCAGCTTCCGAGTCCAAGCTCGAGCAAAACGGGGCGCAGTTGCGCTGCATTGGGTGCGGCGCGGTGTGCGAGAGCGCCGGACCGAACTTTCGCTGTTCTCGCTGCGGCGACCTGCTGGAAATCTTCTATCCCGCATGGAAATCGGGAGGCCCCGGTCTGAGTGCGACCGGGCTCAAAGCTCTCTGGCGGCAACGCCGAGCTTCGCGGCTGGCGGTGGATGAAAGCGGCGTATGGCGTTTCCGTGAGCTCCTGCCCCGCCTTCGCGATTGGCATGAAGCCATCACACTGCGCGAAGGCAACACGCCGGTTTACGAATTGCCTTCCTGCGCGCGGATTGCCGGCGTGCAGCAACTGCACGCCAAACATCAGGGCATGAATCCCACGGGATCGTTCAAAGACACCGGCATGACCGTGGCCGCGTCCTTCGCGCGCCAGCAGGGATTCCGCTGGGTGGGTTGTGCGTCCACGGGGAACACTTCCGCTTCGATGGCGGCTTATGCGGCACGCGGGGGTATGCGTAGCCTGGTGCTGATTCCCGAGGGCAAGATTTCCTGGGGCAAACTTTCGCAGGCACTGGACTATGGCGCCGTCACCTGCCAACTGAGAACCGATTTTGATGGCTGCATGCGCGTTCTGAGTGAAGTGGTGCAGCGAATGCCGGTTTATCTGCTGAATTCAATGAACCCGTATCGCCTCGAAGGGCAGAAGACCGCTGCCATCGAGTTATTGGAGCAATTCGACTGGCAGGTGCCGGATCACGTCATTGTTCCGGGCGGAAACCTGGGAAATTCTTCCGCGTTGGGAAAGGCATTTGTCGAGATGAAGGAGCTCGGTTTCATTTCAACCCTGCCCAGGATTTCCATCATCCAGGCCGAAGGCGCCAACCCGCTGGTGCGCGCCGTGCGCGACCATGGCGGTAAGGAACTCGTTCCGGTGCAGGCGGAGACGATGGCGACAGCCATTCGCATCGGCAATCCGGCTTCATGGAAGAAGGCGGTACGGGTGTTGCAAACGACCGGTGGCGCGGTGGAGCAAGTCAGTGAAGTCGAAATCGCACTGGCCAAGGCGGAAATCGGCGCGGATGGCGTGGGTTGTGAGCCCGCTTCAGCGGTCACGCTGGCCGGTCTCAAGAAGTTGGTGAAGCAGGGTTTCGTAAAATCGGCGGAAAGCGTCGTGCTGGTGCTGACCGGGCACCTGCTCAAAGATCCCGAGTTCACGCTGAAGTTTCATCGCGGAGATCTGTTCGCGGGGCTGGAGCACGAGAAGGAAGTGGCCATGCTTGCGGCTCAGCAGCGTGCGCCTATCGTTTTGGACGCGAGTGTCGATGCCGTCATTCGAACCCTAAAAGAAGCCGAGAGTCGATTGGGGACGTAGCCAGCTACGTCTCGCTGACCTATGACCAGCCACACTGCTCGAAATCGGACTGAATCGCGATCCTTGCAATTAGTCCTGCCCGCTACCTCCGCCAACCTTGGCCCAGCCTTCGATGCGGCCGCACTCGCATTCGGATTATTCCTCAGAGTCCGCGCCCGGGCTGCGGTTGGATTCTCCCTCGTAACCCGCGGGCGAGATGCCGAAACCTGCGGATGCCTCGAAAACCACCTCATCGTGACTACTTATCAGGAAGTGTTGCAAGCCGAGCGGAAACCGGTGCAGCCGCTGGCGCTCCGGATCGACAACCAGATTCCCATCGGCAAAGGATGCGGCTCGTCCGCAGCGGCGCGGCTGGCTGGAATCGCGCTGGCGGTACACTTCGGCGGATTGTCCTGGAATGACAGCCGGATCATCGGCGAGGCCGCCCGCCGCGAGCACCATCCCGACAACGCAGCTGCCTGCTGGATGGGCGGCCTGGCCGTTGCGCGCAGGTTCGACGACGCCAGAGCACAAGTCGCGCCTATCAAGCCGAAAGGGAAGTGGCCCCTGCTGCTGGCGGTTCCTGAGGAGAGTCTTTCGACCGAGCAAGCGCGCCGCGTGCTACCGGCGCATTACTCCCGCGCCGATGCCGTAACCAACGTGCAGAATTCCATGCTGCTGTTAGCGGCGTTCGTTCAGGGACGTGGTGATCTGCTGGCATCCGCGCTCGAGGATCGGCTTCACCAGCCGTACCGCGCTCCGCTATGCCCGCTGTTGCCGGCGTTACAGAAGCTGGCAGGGAAGTCCGGCATCCTGGGCGTGGCGTTAAGCGGGGCGGGGCCTTCGGTGCTGCTTTTCCTTGAGGCGAAGGCGAGCCTGACTCGAGTCCGAGCCCAGGTAGCATCGCACCTGCGCGCGCATGGGCTTTCAGCGGAATTGATTCCGACCGCGATTACCGAGCGTGGGGCTTGCCGGGGCACTGGCTGGAAAAGCCGGTGAACCGAGGCCGCCGCTGATCTGCTGAAATCTTGCGAACTACTCCGGGCCTGAATTGCGGTGCGGCTCGCCCACGACCAGCTTTGCGCTCGCAATGCTGCAGAGATGCTGTTCAAAACTCAGGTAGGGATTCCGGGCGAAGCGATCCGGGTAGGAACTGAGCGCGGCTAGAAACGTCTCGATTTCCTGCTGTACGTCATGTTCGCGGTCAGCGTCGGAAAGACCTATGGTGATCGGCCGATGTTTCCTCAACTTCATTTCCTCACCCCTCCCCCGAATACACCACGGCTGGATGCGCAACCTTAGTCCTGTGGAAGGTACCAATA
>JBGPJK010000121.1:0-11644 GCA_041485425.1 Terriglobia bacterium
AGGATGCGGGGGAAGTTGGTGGCCGGGAACACAGCAATGGGGATGGTGAAGGCGAGATAGACGCCCAGCAGCGCCAGCGTCAGGATGAGGAAGATCACCGGCTTGGAATGGCGGGCAAACCAGTATGCGGAGGCCGACGGGTTCACGGGGCGACTCCGATGCGGCTACTTTTCATTCGGGCCTTCCACTTTGACCTTGGTGTTGTCGGGCAGACCGTAGGCTCCGGATGCTACCAGTTTGTCTCCCGCCTGCACGCCTTCGACGATCTGAACCTGATCGCCCTGGTGAATGCCCACCCGCACGCTCTTCTGATGGGCACGATTGTCAGAACCAACCGCCATCACCGATGTGCTTCCATCCTGCGCGGTGAGCAGGGACGCCGCAGGAATTACGAGGGCGTCCGGAACCGTCTGGGCGAGCATGGAAAGTTGTACGCCGGTGCCCGGCTTGAGGCGCTGCTCGGGATTGTTCGCCTGCACCCAGATTTCGACGGTCGTGCTGTTGGGGTCGAGGGCCGGGCTGACCACGGTGACCTTGCCGTCGACCGGCTGGTCTTCGCCGGGCGCGGTGATGGTGACTTTGTCACCGACTTTCAGCAACGCGGCTTCGGGCTGGGGAATGTGGGCGCGGGCGATGACCTGCGAGATGTCCATCACCGTGAGCAGGGGAGTGCCGGCGGCGGCCATCTCTCCGGGATAGAGCGGGCGGTCGGTGACGACGCCGTCGATCGGGCTGCGAATCTCGGAGTAGCTGAGCGCAGCTTCCGCTCCCAGATATTTTCCTCTGGCCGATTCTAATTGTCCCGCCGCCGACTTAAGCGTCTGCTGCTTTCCAATCGCCATCATGGCGTCGAGATGTTTTTGCGTGATTTGGTACTGGTTGCGCGCGTTGGTCAGGTCGACGCCGGCCTGGTCGAGTTCCTTGCGCGGCATGGCTCCTTGCTGGAAGAGTTCCTGGCGGCTGTTGTAAACCTTCTGCTGGGCCTCAAAGTTCTGTTGGGCGGCTTGCACGCCGAGTTGAGCTTTCTGGATTTCCTGGGGCAACTCGGCGGCGGTGGTGGTTTCATACGCGGCTTGCGCCTGATCGAAGGTGCCCTTGGTGTCCTGGGCGGCGGCGGCGAGGTCGCGGTTCTCGAGGACGGCCAGCAACTCACCCTGGCGCACGCGACTGCCGCGCTTGATGTAGTACGTTTTCACCGGTGCGCTGATCTTGGGGGTGATGGCGGACTGCTGCAGCGGAAACAGAACTGCCTCGGCGATCACGGTGCGCTGCAGGGTTGTCTTCTCGACGGCCACCACTTGGACGGGGACGGTCGCTTCTTTCTCGGCGGGTTCTCCGGAGCAGGCGGAGAGGAAGAGCAAGGCGGCAAAGCCGGCGCAGAGCATGACGCGGCGCAGAGAACTACTGTTGAGCGTACTTTGCGTCATGGATGTTGACTCTGAGTTCTTCATCGGCTTAGAAGTTCCCCGTCAGCGTCTGCAGCGTCGCGAGGGCGAGGCGAAAACGTGCTTGCCCGTCATTGAAAGCATTGCGCGCCGCGGTCAGAGTGTTCTGCGCGTCCACCACCTCCAGCACGGTGGCTTCGCCGCCCTGGTAACGCAGCGTGGTCAGACGCAGGCTGTCGGCGGCCAGTTCCGCGGACTGGTTCAGGGATTCGAGTTCGGAACGCGCGGTCCGGGCCTCATTGTAGAAGATTCGCAGGTTGGCCAGCAGTTGCCGTTGCGTAGAACTCAATTCCACGCGGGCTTGCTGGCGCCGCAGGTCGGCCTGCTTCAGTTTGCTGCGGTTGGCTCCCCAATTCCACACCGGCAATTGCAGCGTGGCGGTGGTGGCGTAGCCGAGGTTGCGGGTTCCGTTCGGCGCCCGGGTCGCGAATTGAGCGGCGTCAATCCCGTAGAAGTAGTCGAAGCTCAGCGAGGGCAGGAAACCGTTCCAGGCAACCGCGACTTCCTGGTTCGCCTCCTGCACTGTGGCCAAGGCGGCGCGCAGCTCAGGATTTTTGTTGGCGGCCGCGGCCTGAACCTCGGGAAACGGGGGCAGAGGTTCGGGCATTTGCAGATCGTCCACCACGCTGAAATTCTCGTTGAAGTCGGGAAAAACCAGAACGGCCAACTCCGGCCGGCTGCGGTTCATTTCGAGTTCTGCTTCCTGCAGGTCGCGCTGTTGCTGGTTGGATTGGATTTGGGCCTTGATGACATCGGAGTGAGCGACTTCACCCCCGTGTTCGAGCTTCTGGCTGATGTCGAGGAAGCGCAGGGCTTCGGTGGCGGCACGTTGAGCGGTGGCGTACTTGCGCTGGGCCACGACAAACCCGTAATAGGCTTGCACCACGGTGACCACCAATCCCCGGGCGGCAATTTCTGAGCGTGCCCGGGCCACCGCTTCGGCCGCGGCGGTGCGGCGGTACTCGGCCAGGTTTTGCAGCGAGATCTCCTGATGAGCATTGCCCTGGCTGAGGTACTCGTGTACACCGTTGGCGGCAATGAACCGCCCAGAGGACGTGCCATTGCCCTGGGTGTAGAGGAACTGAGCGGTGTAGTTCAGGCCGGGCAGGAGCGCGGCGCGACCTTGCACGCGATCTTCCCTGGCCAATCCGAATTCGGTGACGGCGGCGCGATATTCGGGATTGATCTGGCGGGCGCGCTGGAGGGCGTCCTGCAGGGTCAAGGTCAGAGGGGCGCCATCGGGGGCATTGCCGCTTCCCACGGTTACCTGGTTGGGGTTGGTCTGGGCGGGCGCAGCGAGCACGAAGCTCGCGATCAAAAGCAGGATTGCCCCGGATAAGCCATTGCCAGAGGAGCCAGTCGAAGTTGCCATATGCCTCACCAGTGGTGCAAAGCGTTCAATTATCACGCAATGAGGATTAAGGAAACCTGAAGGATCAGAGGCCATCGAGCTTGGTTCAAGGCCTTTAGCGCGGGCAACATGGCGGCTGTTGCGGGTTAGCTCCCCCGGAGTGTGGGGGCGGGACGCCCCCACGACAGCCGCCGGGACGGCGGCGCTACGGGAAACCTCCGCTACTGGTCGCTGGCCGGTAGTTCGACGGTCATGCGGGTACCCTGACCGGGGGCGCTATCGGCGGTGATGGTTCCGCCGTAGGCTTCGACCAGGGCTTTGGCGATGGCTAAGCCGAGGCCGAAGCCGCCGGTGGCGCGGGTTCGGGATGGGTCTCCACGATAAAAGCGCTCAAACACGTGGGGCAGATCGGCGGCGGGGATGCCGGCGCCGTGGTCTTCGAAGATGACCCGCGTGGGGCCTCCGTTGTTGCGCGCGACCGCCACCTCGACCGCTCCTCCTTCGGGGCTGTAGCGCACGGCATTTTCCAGGAGATTGATCCACACCAGTTGCAAGTCCTCCGGGTCGGCGCGAAGCATGACTGGCCCGTTGCTGGACACGTGGATGGTAGTGTGGCGGGATTCCGCCAGGTGGCGAATCCGTTCCACCGCCTCTTCGCAGGTTGCGGCCACGTCGATGACCTGCAGGTCGCCGCGGCCGGCCCCGTGCGCCCACTGTTCTGCCCGCGCCAGCCGCAGCATCCACTGCAGCAGTTGCTCCAGGCGCTCCAGGTCTTCCAGGCATTCTTCCACTCCGGCGCGATATTCGTCCGAACTGCGCGGCCGCTGCTGCAGGGATTGCAGCGTCGACTTCAGAACCGCGACCGGAGTTTTCAACTCGTGGGCAGCATTGCCGATGAATTCTCTTTGCTGCACGAAGGAGTGCTGCAGGCGCGCCAGCATGGTGGTCATGGACTCGGTGAGGGGACGAAGCTCTTCAATCTGTTGGGCGTCTTCGGGCAAGCGAAGCTGCCAGTGGTTGGCCGACACCAGCGCCGCCTGGCCCGCCAGGTGTTGCAGGGGTAAGAGTCCGCGCCGGATGCCCCACAACGCCAGAGGCACGGTCACGCCCAGCAACAACAGACTGGCGAGTGCGATGATCTCCGCCGCCAGCCAGGTCTGATGCCGCATGGGAAACGTGGGCGCGGCGTAGACGATGGTCAAAGTCTGGGGCCGGAAAGCCTTGCCTTCTTCGCGATCCAGAACCGGGACCTGGGAAACGCGCAGCCCGCGGTATTCAATCTTTCCCTCTACGAAGTTCCAGTGGTCGTGTGGCCCGGCGGGCGAAATCTCCAGTCCGCTGGGCCAATTGTCGGAGCGAGCCAGCAGTCCCGACCTCTCGGTCCACACCGCGAACAAATCGGGATGGCTGGGATCGAGCGAGTCCGGCATCAGGGTGTTATCGAAGTACACATTTCCGCTGGCATCTTCGCTATAGCGGACCAGCGCGGCCACACTCATGGCGCGCGCCTGCAGGCCGGCGTCGAGGGTGGAGAGCAGCCGCCGATGAGTGTAGAAGACACCGGTGAACAGCAGGCCTGCCGCCAGCAGCGTCTGCGACACGATCACGGTCACGATCAGCCGTCTCTTGATGGAACTGCGCACCATGCTCAATCCTGCAGGATGTATCCCTGCCCGCGAACCGTGTGAATCAATTGGTGGGCGGAGCCGTCATCCAGCTTCCGCCGCAACCCCGAGATATACACCTCGATTACATTACTGAACTTTTCCCAGTTGTAGTCGTAAAGATGCTCCAGCAATTCGGTCTTGGAAACCACCGCGCGTGGCCGATGTGCCAGGTATTCGAGCACCCGGTACTCCATGGCGGTGAGGGCAACGTACTTTCCGGCGCGCTGCACGGTGCGGCTCACCGTATTCAATTCCAGGTCGCCGATGGTTAGAACCGGGGAGACCTGGCCTTTGCCACGACGGATGAGCGCCTTGGTGCGGGCCAGCAATTCGCCCAGATCAAAAGGCTTGGTCAGATAGTCGTCGGCCCCGGCGTTCAGCAGAGCTACCACCGATTCCTTGTCGTCGCGTGCGGTCACTACCAGCACCGGCGTGTGCTGGCCAGCCTTGCGAATGCGGGTGAGCAGTTCCATGCCATCCAGATGGGGCAGCATCAGATCCAAAAGCACAGCGTCGTACGGGTTGGACTCTGCCAGAAACAGTCCTTCCTGGCCGTCGCTGGCAACGTCAACCGCGTAACCGGCGCTCTCCCGCAGACTGCGGGCTATGTTCTCCGCCAGGCGGGGCTCGTCTTCGACGATCAGCACGCGCACAAGGCAACCACCTTATCTATTGAGACATTAACCCGTCCTGAAGCGGGTTGGAAGTGCGGTTTCGGTGGCCCGGAGATAGCCAGGGCAAGTGGCCACCTCCATCGGCCCGTTGTGGGACAGCTTGTCCCAATCCGAGTCGTTGGGCTTTCCCCATCGTAATCCGACCTTTGTCGGCAAACCCGGCGATTCATTGGGGTTTGTCCCTTGGTGCGGGATGGCGAAAGTTTGGCGAAAGAGTTGCTCCTGTACGGGGCGCGGCCGCGATCAAGTGAGCAGCAAGCCAACTCAGGTGAGCAAGGAGAGGACGATGACCAGTCTGAGTGAGATCAAGATTACGCAGCGCGACCAACAGGTTCTGAAGCTGCTGGTGCAGGGGTGCAGCAACAAGGAAATCGCCGCCCAGTTGAACATCAGCCCGCGGACCGTGAAACAGCATTTGCGCACGTTGTTCCTGCGCGCCGGCATCCGGGACGGCCGCAAGCGCGTGAAACTGGCGACCGCAATGTTTATGAAAGAGGAGATGGAATCATGCAACCCCGTGAACGGCTAACCGCCAAGGAACAGCAGATTGCCACGCTGGTTTGGGAAGGGCTTACCAACCGCGAGATTGCCAGCGTAGTCGGCACCACCGAACAGGTGGTGAAAAACTACTTACGCAGCACCTTCGACAAGCTGGGGGTATGGAGCCGGCTGGAACTGGCGCTGTACGTGGCCAGCCACGGCGGCGCCAACTGGACCCAGGAACTGGAGATCCAGCGGGAAGCCAGGCAATTCGCGGCGGCTGCGGCCACCGCGGTGTAGCCTACCGGATGCGCGAGCGGCGGATGGCCCACCCAAACGAGTCGAGTGAGCAGAGACCTTGACTCCAGTAGGAACCCCGAGGGTGCCCCATCCTAACGTCGTGCTGTTCGACGTTAGGGTGGGGTAGTTGACTTTGGTTTCGCCTTGCTGCTCCACGGAATGAATCGCAACATGTGGATCGATCAGCGGTGAAGAGCCCAAGAGTCGGAATCCCCACTCTTCCCAACAGCAGGGAAGGATTGATTGCATAACAGCGAAGGCTCGATCCGAAACCAGCGATGGTTGGTGGAACCACATTCCACCGCAGAGTTAACGCGCAGAGCCCTCTTTGGAGCCCACCTCAATCAACCGCTTGGTCATCAGGACGAGCCCGAGAATCTGTGTCCATTCCGAAACGATGTTGCCGACGACTTGTCCCCACTTGCTTCCGGGGTTCATGGCCCGGAATGCCACCACCCAGGCGATGCCTGTAATCAGAAGGAACAAGGTGAGCGAGTGCTCGCGCAGGAATTCCATTGCCGCCGACGGCAGTTTGCCCTTCGGTTGCTTGCTCTCGCCTGAGCCTTTTTCGTAGAGATGCTTGGTCATCAAAATGGTTACGAAGACTCCCGTCCAGTCCGCGATGGCGTTCCCGAAAAATGAGCCAATGTGGGTGGACGGGTTGGACCGGCAGTAGAACGCGATCAACAGGACCACGACTCCCAATGCCGTCAAACTGAGTGAGTGCTTTCGGAGGAATTGCCTCGGATTGCGGCTTGGCTTCATGGGACTACTTTACTTGATTCGGTCCCAAGCGGAGGTGCGTGGCGGGTGCCCCGGGCTTCGCGTCCATCCTAACTCTGAAGGGTGGCCCGTCCAAGCTCCGCTTGGGCGGGGCTGTTCGTCGGTCACTGACTCGACTGCGCGGCTGCCCATGGTCGGCGCAAGCTAGACCGTAGGAACTGATTGGGAGCTCTCGCATCCCGCACGGGGCGGGATGTTCGCATAGAAGAATCATGGTTGCAGTACGGGGCGGAATCGATGGTTGCTGGAACGAAGTTTCCGCCGCGAAGTGATTCAGCGTGAGATTTCCCAAGGGCTCCCGGTCGGCGTGGTTTTCGCCGACTGGGACGGAGAGCCTTGGTCCTCAACCTCTCTGGCCAGACTGCGGTGCTCGTCGCACCGCTCAGGATCACTATGCCCTTGACAGAGCCTTCGCTCTTATCGAGGGGCACCCGCCCAGGTGATGAAATCACGGATAACTCGTGTGGGGACGGGCGCCCCGCCCGTCCAGCCGAGCGAAGCTCGGCAACCTCGACGATGATTCGGCGCACACACCCACCTTTGCCAGAACCGCAAAGGTTGATTGCATAAGAGCGAAGGCTCGATCCGAAACCAGCGATGGTTGGTGGAACGACATTCCACCGCAGAGTGATTCACAGCGAGATTTCCCAAGGGCTCCCGGTCGGCGTGGTTTTCGGCAACTGGGACGGAGAGCCTTGGTCCTCAACCTCTCTGGCGAGACTGCGGTGCTCGTCGCACCGCCCAGGGTCAGTATGCCCTTGACAGAGCCTTCGCTCTTATCGAGGGCCACCCCGAGGTTTTCCTTGACCTATGACTACGCGTCGAAGGCCGGGCCACCCGCCACCCCAGTCTACCCTGAGCTATACTTCTCACCGGAAAGCTGGGCTATCCGTCTACTAGATGGAACGTCCGGCGCCGGTTGACACGGAGGATCGGGCATGAGTCCGCTGCAGACGAAGCACAAGGTGGCCATCTGGGTGGCGGTGATAAGCGCCATCGGCCTAGTGATGGCCGCCCTAGTTCCGGGAGTGATCCCGCGGATACGCGACGGTCGCTCCGAGAAATACATCAACGGCACTGTCTCCGATGCTGTGACCAAAGCATCAATGTCCGGAGTTGTCGTTCAACTGCAGACGAACGAGGGTAAGCTACTAAGCCAGGACACTACCGACCGCGACGGAAAATTCAACCTGGCGGTTTCCGACGACGTAGTCGCAATACGGCTGTCTGTTACCATAAGTGGCTATGTGCCCTACGATGAAAAACTCCCGGCTCAAGAAACCAAGAATGACATACAACTCGTCCGGCTGCCCATGATCATCGGAATCTCGGACGGCACGCCAGTAGGCGAGGCACTTCGGATAGTCGCTGCCAGACTCAATGTCACCGCTGTGCTCTCCGCGGCCTGCAGCAAGAGAGCTAAAGCTGCACCGGTCAATGGTGGGCAGATCCAAGGGGATTCTAGGGTGCCAGAGCCGTTCTTAAAGGATCTCATTGGCAGGGTCAAAGACAGCAGCCTGAGGTACGACATCATCACGATCGAGGAAAAACGCTATGAAGTTCGCTGCTTTTAGGGGGATCGCTGTTTGCATAGTGTGGATCAGCTGCAACATTGCGCCGATGCTGTTTGCCGGAGAGAGCTGTAAGTGCCCGAAGAATCCGGGACCAGGCGGAGGAGTTCAGTGCGCAAAGGACCAGATTGCGACATGCGATCCCTCTTCCGGCGAATGCAACTGCACATGTGATTCTGTGCAACGAGGCAAGTCTAAAGAGGAGTACGAAGCTCTAATACTTTCTAAAGTGCTAAAGACCGAAGTGGACACCGGAGACCTGTCCTCCCCTCAATACGACAGATTCCTGTCTTCGTTTCGCAAAGGGGGCAACAAGGGCACATTCAATTTTGACAAGTCAGTCATCGGAAACGGCCAAGCCGCTCGGGTGCAGGTCGGCGTCCCCGAGTGGCTTGAAAGCGTAATAAGCGGGAAAGGTGGAGTGTCAATTGGCCCCGGCGCTACACTTCAAGATTGTCCAAATGGAATCTGCATCGGTGGCGAGAACAGCGGCACGGCAACAGTGAATAACTTTGCGCCTCCACAAAGAACGCTGACGCCGGCCCGCCACCAAGTGTTGGTAAGCCTCCTAAGACAGAGCGGTGCTTTCAGTCTAGTGGTTCGTCATGCGCAGGGTGATTTCGAGGCACAGACGTATTCCGATTATCTTGTGTCAGTTCTAAAAGAGGCTGGGTGGACGGTCAACGATAATCCAGGGCTCTTGGTGGAGACTCGGCAGGGACAGGGAGTGCGCATACTAGCCAACGACATCAATAATCCGCCGTTGGGTGCAGTGGCTCTGCAAAAGTGTTTGAAGCAAGTCGGCATTGACGCGGGCGGAAGCTCTGCACCCGCCATCATCGGCCCGAAAGAGTTTCTTCTCTATGTTGGCGTTGAGAAGTAAATGTGGAATGAGTGTCCCTGGCCGGGTGCAACACTTTTGCCATTTTCGAAAACTTTGATGGCTAATTAGATAACCGTGTCGGCTCCTAAAGCGGCCGCCCGCCCAGCGCCCACCCGCGAACCGACTGGACAATAGGCGGGGGGCACACCCTTTTGGGCTGCGAGTTTGCGTCTGAACCACTGCGAGGGGGCTTTGGAACTTCACCTAAGCCGCCCATATGAATCTTCAGTTCCAGGTGCAAAAGCCCCGCCCTTGCAAAAAACGGACGGGGCACCCCGAGGTTTCATAACCACCGACCCAAGGACTGATTGGATAAGAGCGAAGACGCCAGGGCACGCTCCTTGCCCACGAAGCGTGACCCACCCGACCTATCCGATTGGATAGTGAACTATCTCGTTGTGTAGCTCCGGTGTCGATAGTTCTTGGTCAGACGACCCGCCGAGGAAAGTGTGGTGGGATTGTCCATGCTTATGTCTCCATGCAACTTAAGCTGCTCTTACCGGGGTGCGGTCGCAATTCTTCACGAATTGGCAGCGAGAATGCTCAGATTTACAGCATCGGTACGTTTTCACAGGCTCATCCGTCGTTTTCCTATTCCAGTCGCATCTTCCAAAGGGAGAAGACAAATGCGGATTATCAACAGAGAGAGCCAGAACAAACTGGCGTATGGGACGTCCTACCTACGCTTGACAGACAGCTATTTCGACGGCGTGCCCCTCCCGCGCACAATCCGCCCACGAACTTGGATACCTGAAGGATCTGTACATAGAGAACGACTCTTGTCCACCCAGATTGACAGCACTCGGTACTTCGAAGGACCGCAGAATTGTGCCGTCCGCGATGACAACCGTCGTACCACCTGGGTCGCGTTTGTCGAAACGCCGGCAGGAAAGAGTGACCGGCCTCGATTGATGCTGCACAAGTTTCCAGGATCTTGGCCTTCCTCGATGCAGGCCCCGCCGCCTGAGTGCACATGTTTGGCAGAAGACAACGTATGGCGTTTTCACATTGCTCTAAACAAACACACCGGCAAGATAACTGCCACGTGGATAACGCGCTCGGGTGGCCAGCACAAGCTCTGGCTCGATGGGGCAATTGTTGAAACAAGAGCTCAGGAACCCGACTTCCCATTTTTTGCGTTCAGCCAGCCACCGATAGGCCATGTAGCAAATACCCCTCCACCATTTAGCATCTTCGGGTACAAGTGCAGAAAAACTGGAAGATTGTTTCTAAGGCGCGTAGAGTCTGGCAAGCTCACGCCTGAGGTCGACCTGAAGCTTGGCGAGGTACTGGGAGGCATCACTTTTGGCATTTCGGGTGAGAAGGTGCTTGTTCGGGTAGACCTACTTAAGAACGGGAAAATTGTCCCTGCGCTTCTGAAGTCGCTAGACTCCGGAAATACCTTCACTCAGGCAGAACCAATAGATCTCTCCCACTACGGAACTGATTTTGAGGTTGTTCCGGGCTACACGGAGCCGGTAGTCGACGTCGGGGGCCATTTCCATGCCCCAATTCACGTTAGCAATGGCAAGGAATCAGTAGCATTGAACTATGTTGTGAGAGAAGACGCCGCAGCTGAAGCTATCCGGGTAGACGGTTCGAGCCGGATATCCAACTCCCGTCTTGAAAACGTGGCGTTGTCCCAGGTCACTGAAGAGGTGTTTCCGGCTACGCTTGGGAATCCAGAGGCGTTTGGTAACGGTACAACCGACGGCCACGGGCTTATTATGGTTCTCAGCACAGAGGGACGACTCTTCTCCAGCAACTCCTCGGCAGGTGGCGTGTATTATCCAGAGGCTGCGTTACTGAACTACGAAATGCCATTGATCGCCGCGTTTGCTTCAACCGAATGTTACACCAGCGGTCTAAAGCCCAATTTTGTCAGCATGGATTATGTATACATCGAAGCCGACTCGGTCGGAAGACCGATTTCTTCTGATTTGCATATGGAAACCTGGGACATGCCGTTGCCCGTTCCCCAGGTCGCTGCCACAAGCAAGGGTTCCCGAGTCGAAATTAAGGCGCTGACCGACATGGATCTAGAGCCGGGACAGGTAAGCTTCAGCTTTGGCGATCCATCTATCCGCATAACTGACGCCAAGGTTACCAGTCTTCGCACAGCCGTGGTAGAAACGGACGCAAAAGATCTTAAGGGCCAAACCGTGAGACTTGATGTGGATTCACTGTTTCACCGACACTACGCGGAAGCGGTCATAGTATGACAAACCCAGGGACGACAAACCCGGGGACAAACCCGGGGACAGACGGAACGTTTCCTGATGTTTCTGGCGGGTGACCCACCCAATCAATCAACTATATCGTTACACGATATAACATCGAAACTCGGGTGCCCCACCTTTCGCGGTTTTCGAAAGGTGGGTGCGGGCAGCGGCAACCCCGTCACACTCGCCAAAGTCCTCGCTGCCATACTCGAGCACCTTCGGCTCTCCCCCTCACCACACTCCCCTGTGACCTGCGTCCTTGACAAGC
>JBGPJK010000122.1:0-11632 GCA_041485425.1 Terriglobia bacterium
GCGCGGTCACATGGCCGTCCTCGATCAGGTAGGCCTCCGAAGCGGAGAAGACGAACTTGCCGTTGGTGATGTCCACCTGGCCGCCGCCGAAGTTCACGGCGTAGATTCCATGTTTCACGGAGTGGATGATGTCCTCGGGAGCGTCTTCGCCGGGGAGCATGTAGGTGTTGGTCATGCGCGGCATGGGGATGTGCTCGTAGCTCTCGCGGCGTCCGTTGCCGGTGTCGGCGACTCCCAGCAGACGTGCGGAGAGCTTATCGCTCAGATATCCCTTCAGGATTCCTTTTTCGATCAGCACCGTGTTCTGTGTGGGTTGGCCTTCGTCATCTACGTTGAGCGAACCCCGACGCCAGGGCATGGTGCCGTTGTCTACGACGGTGCATTTTTCGCTGGCCACGCGTTTGCCCACCAATCCGGTGAAGGCTGAAGTGTGCTTACGATTGAAGTCGGCTTCGAGGCCGTGGCCGACGGCTTCGTGCAGCAGCACGCCGGGCCAGCCGGGACCGAGCACCACTTCCATCTCGCCCGCGGGCGCTTCGCGTGCATCGAGCTGGAGGATGGCCTGGCGGGCGGACTCCTTGGCGAAGTATTCCGGAGTCTTTTCTCCGAAAAAGAAGTCGAGGGCGACGCGTCCGCCGCCGCCGGCGGTACCGCGGGCGGAAGTGCCATCGGTCTTGGCGATGCAGGAGACGTTCAGGCGGGCCAGAGGCTGGGTGTCTTCGGCGTACGTGCTGTCGGAGCCGACCACCAGGATGTTGCGGAGTTCGTCGGCGTAGCCAGCGCGGACTTCTTTGATCCGGGGATCGAAGGCGCGTGCGGCCGTATCGGCGCGCATCACGAGTTCGACCTTGGCGGTGATTTCCGCGTCCACGGAGGGCAGCGTCACGGGGTACAAGCTGCGCGCGGGCTTCTCCTGAAAACCGACGGCGGGAGTCTTGGCCGGGCCGCTGGCAATCAGAGCGGCGGTGCGGGCCGCGTGCAGAATGCGCTCGGGCGAAAGGTCGTCGGTGTAGGCGTATCCGGTGCGCTCGCCGGCGATGACGCGCACCCCACAACCGGCGGAGATTCCCTGGGAAGCGGACTTCACCATGGATTCGTCCACCATCAGCGAGGTGGAGGAGAGATATTCGAAATAAAGATCGGCGTACTCGCCGCCTGCCGAGAGGGCTGCCGCCAGGTAACGCTCGAGATCGCGTTCGGTCAGGCCGTAGTGCTGAAAGAAGAATCTGTTCTTATCCACGTTATATAGATGCCGATCGGTTTGGAAAGGCTCCCGAAGGGATGAGTCATTATCCCACAGCGGTCGGTGTGGCGCGGGCGTCCTCAAAAGTCTTTAACCGCAGAGCCCGCGGAGAACGGCCGTGGATAGTGCGGAGAAACCAGAGTGATGGGCCGGGCTAACCTCTTCTGTCGAGCTTGGTCGGCCGGGGCGGCCATTCCCCCGTGCGACTTGCCGCTGCAGGCGGTCATGCGTCACAGACGTGGGAGGGACGAGTTGCAACAATTTTGCTGTGACTTCCGAAGCCCTGGTACGCATGGTCGAGGAGTTCCTCGCCGGGTCGCATGATGCCGTGGTGATCGAGAACGGCGCGGTGGCCTTTGACCTGGTCTCGGCGAAGTACGCCGTTTCGGGCGAGCACGATAAGTGCGTGCTGCATCTATGGTCGTCGCAGAGGAACGTGGTGCGGCGGGTGCTGGAGGCAGAGGTCAAGAACGAAGTACTTCGACTGGCGGTGCAACGGCTGGGACAAACGAAGCCTGTAAAGCTGGAAATTTGCCGCGAGCGCGACCGGCGCACACCCACGGCCAAGAAGGCGTCGCGGACAGCGTATCAACAGAAACTGCAGCGGGTGTTGGAGCGCCGCTTTCCTGGTTTCACGGTAGCGCGGCTTACGACATCCGTGGATCTGGGGCGATCGTTTGGTCCGATTTATGCGCGTGGCCTGATACGGCGGGGGCAGTCGGCATTTGCAGTGCTGGGGGTGAACGGGCAAGAGACACAAAGCTCCGTGGATGCAGCGTTGACGTTTGGCATCTTGTGGCTGGAGGAGTGCCGGCGGTCACAGGCGGGAAAACTGGGTGTCGAGGGCCTGAAGCTGTTTCTTCCGCCAGGCGGTTCGGCGCTTACTCGCGAACGCATGGCCCATTTGCACAGCGGCGCGGCCAAGTGGCAGTTGTACGAACTCGATGAGCGCGAAGATTGCCTGAAAGAGGTGGATGTCCCGGACCGCGGCAATGTGGCGACGCGCCTGGTGCACTCGACGGATGAATCGGCGACGCGCGAGCGATTTGCGGAGTGCATCGCGCGGGTTCGGCATTTGATGCCGAAAGCTGAAGTCGCGGTGCTGTCGGGGGCAGAGATCGCATTTCGCTGTCACGGTCTGGAGTTTGCGCGGGCACGGCTGGGGCACGAGCCGGGATCATTCCGCAGCGCGCCGGAAATCGTTTTCGGGGTAGGCGCGGAAGAACGAGTGCTCGGTGAAGAGAATGCTGCGGCGTTCACGCAACTGGTGCGCAGTGTGGGCGAGGTACGCCATCCTGACGGGCCGCGAGACCATCCGTTGTGGCGGCTGCATCCCGAGCGCTGGCTGGAGTCGTTGGTGGTCGAGGACGTGGCGGCGGTGGACGAACGGCTGGATGCGGCGTGTTTGTATTCGCAGGTGCCAGCATTTTCGGCGTCCGATCGGGCCATGATCGATGTCCTGACCACCACCCGCGAGGGACGGTTGGCGGTGGTGGAACTCAAGGCCGATGAGGACATCCACCTGCCGCTGCAGGGACTGGACTACTGGTCGCGGGTGGCGTGGCACCATGCGCGGGAAGAGTTTCAGCGGTTTGGGTATTTTCCGGGGCGCGAGTTGTCGGCGGAGCAACCGTTGTTGTTTCTGGTGGCCCCGGCGCTCCATGTGCATCCGGCAACGGATACGCTGCTGCGGTATGTCTCGCCAGAGATTGAGTGGGTGTTGGTGGGGATTGACGAACGGTGGAGGAACGGGGTGCGGGCGGTTTTTCGCAAACGTCCGCGGAAAGACTATTCACCACGGAGTCACAGAGACACAGAGAAAACTGCTTAGAAAAAACGGGTTCCCCTTTCTTGATCTGTGTTGATCTGCGTAAATCCGCGGCAGATGAAGTTCTCATTCTTCTGGCCATGCGCCTAGCAGGCGGCGGAGGTCGACCAACTGCCCCAGGTGATACGCGTTGTGGTCCGCCACCAGCAAGGCTTCGCGCAGGATGGTTTGGCCGTCTCCCCAGGAAAGCTTGGCGTAGAGATCGGTCTTGGGATTGGCCACCAGGTCCTGCATTGCCTTCAAGTCCTTGCGGAAATCCTTAATGCTTTTGTTCCACGCAGCGGTGCTCGGCGGCGCTACTGTTTTCGGCCAGTAGCCCTCGGGCCATGGCAGGGATTGGTACTTGGGATTGCGGCTGAAATCGAGGATGTCCCATTGGGCGATGCGCATGTGCTCGAGGAGCATCCACGGGGTGTGGGGCAGGCCTGCGGGTTTCTGGCCGCGGAGTTTGGCGGGGAAGTCGGGCACGACGTCGTCGAGTTTCGCGTGGGCGCCTCCGCCTTTCAGCAGATAGAGCAGGTGTTGGCGGAGGGAAGGGTCATGATTGGTTTTCATTGGGTTCTCCATGAAATGGCTGGATAGATTGGGGCGCCCTTGCGGGACTCGCCTTTTATTTGATTCCAATTTCGAGTCAACGGCGCATTTCTTGGTGAGAGAGCAACAGGCGTCTTGGTGGCCGGCGGGACGCCGGCGCTACGGCTGCTTGGCCGCTTCCATCTCAGGTTTTTCTCCTCGATAGACTCGCGAAATCCCGCGTACCATCCGGCGCAGGGGGAGCGTTCCATTGTCGTCGGCGAAGAAAATCTCTCCGATCCGGCTGCTGCGGTAGTACCAGCGCTTCAAGATGGCGAGATGCTCCATGGTTTCGAGCGAGCTTTTCGCGTCTGCGGGTGGAAGTGTGGCGAGCGCTTCCTGTACGCGCGATTCCATGGATTGCGATTTGGTGTGCTCGGCCGCTTGGATGGGAAAGGCCACCGGGCCTGAGATGCGTGCGGCATCGATGCGAAAGAAAGCGACGCAGTCGGGCACGGCGCTGGGCTGCACCATGATTCCGGCTAAACGATCTATGCGTTGGACAACCTCGGGCAGTTGGCTGAGCACGGGCTTGAGCTTGTCCAGGCGGGCATGGTGAGCGGCGGCAGCCTCGAACTCAAGGTCAGTCGAGGCTTGGTCGCGCTGGGCCGAGATTTCGCGCACCAGGGATTCGCCGCCGGTGTCGAAGTACGTCTGCACGCGGGCGACTTCAGCGCGGTATTCGTCGTCGGTACAGCCCTTGAAGCAGGGGGCGAGGCACATCTTCATCTCGGAGTAGATGCAGCCGGGGAACTTGGGGTCGGGGTGGAGATCGTCCACACAACGGCGCATTTTGAAGCAGTCGAGCGAGTCGTTGGCAAATTTCTCTGCGGCGGGACGCGAGAGGAACGGCCCGTAGTACAGCGAGCGCCCGCTGAGGCGGCCGAGCCGGGTGGTGATGGAGGCGCGCGGGTATTCGTTTTCCAAGTGCAGCTTGACCAGCGGGGCGAAGCGCAGGCGGAGCCGGGCGGCGTAGGTCTTGGGAAAAGTGGCGCGCTGGAGGCGGTAGAGCAGGAAGCCGGATTCGAAGTCGGAACCGGTCGGTGTGTATTCGATCCACCGAACGCGCTCGCGCAGATTGAGTTTCTTGCTGTGCTCGGTGGGCAGGCTCAGAAGACGCTGCAGGCGCCGGCGCAGATTGGTGGTCTTGCTGACGTAGGGCTCGGAGTGCGAGTCGTCCCCGCGAAGGAGGAACACCGCGGGCGCGGCGGGGACGGTGGCGAAGAGCTCGGCATCACGGTCGGGATTGAACTCGAGCCGGGTGGTCAGCACAAACCCATTCTAGCCACGGATTCACACGGATCAACACGGATCAACAAAGAGGAAAGGCAGTATCCGTGTAATCCGTGTCGATCGGTGGCTAGCCTTATCGAAAGCTGGCACTACGGAATTTCTGGCGGAAGTCTTCGCCTTCCATTTTGATGGTGCGGCACATCTCGTGGAGGCGGGAGCGCATGCGCTCGCCGATGCGGTCGCCCAGGGTCTCTTGGCGGGCGGCTGCCCTGGCTGGAGATAGGGAGCGAGCAACACCGGCTGCGGGCTGGTCCTCGAAGTTCGTCGTAATAATCGTCGTGCGATTGTCGTTGTAGCGCGTGTTGAGAATGAGGCTCACGGTGTCCCAAACCCACTCGGTAGGTTTGACTACGCCCAACTCGTCGAGGATGAGCACTTCAGCGTCAAAAACCGGACGAAGTACTTCGAGTTCCGTGGCTTTGACTGAGTCGTTATATGAATTTTGGATCTGTTTCAGCAACTCGCGATAGTCGCAGAAGAGGCAGGGAACCGCCTTCTTCAGAATCAGAGACTTTGCAATGCCAACAGCAAGGTGAGTCTTTCCTACACCAAGAGTTCCAACCAGCAGCAAGCCAGTTTTTTCTAATGGGTACTCTTCCACAAACTTAATGGCAGCCAATAGCGCTGAAGGGAGCGAGGGATGAAAGCGTGTATCGAACTCCGAGAGTTCGCAATGCTCGTAGCGTTTGGGGATGCGGGCCGCGGCGAGCAGGGCCTGGGTGCGGGCCTGCAGGCGGCAGTCGCAGCGAGTGACACGACGGTCGGAACCGTTGGAGACTGATTTCCAGCCGGTGCCTTCACAAGAGGGACAAACTGCTGCGGAAACTTTCATGGGCCTTCCCTTTTGACTGTGCACCCGGCGGCGGAGATTGCGCAAGAGCAAAAGGCGGGGCGGCTGTGTAGATGTTGTGGAGATGTGGGGGAGGCTGTGGAGGGGCGAGGAAAAAGCGTTGCCGCGGCACAAATCGCCGCGGCCGGACGGGTCGGAGACCCGTCCCCACACGGATCATGACCGACGCCGGCCCCGGTGGGAATTGCCAGCGAACGCAGCGGCTTCTTTAGCGGCTTCTCGCACGGTGCGCAGGAAGGCCTGGGCCTCCGGGCGGAGGGGGCGGCGGCGAGTATGGATGACATCGAGGCTACGGTGCAAGGGCTCGGCGTTGAGGATCTTGATGGTGGCCAGACGGTGCAGGCGAATCTCTCGTCCGACCGCCATCTGGGGCAGAAACGCGAGACCCAGGCCACGCTCGACCATGCGCTTTGCGGTTTCGATGGTATCGACCTCGAAGGCCACGTTGGGGACCAGGCCGGCGGTGCGGAAGAGGCTGGAGGTGAGTGTCCAGTCGCTGGAACCGCGCTCGTAGAAGATCAGCGGCCAGTTCGCGACCTCCTCGAGGCGTGCGCGGCGCGCGGGCTTGGGACTGCGGGTGGTATGAGAGACAAGCAGAAGCGGGTCGTCGCGCAGGCTCAGGGTTTCGACCTCGGGGTGCTGGAGCGAACGGGCCAAGCCGATCTCCGCCTCTTCGCCCAAGACCATGTCCAGCACTTCCTTGGAATGTCCGGAACGAATGTTGACGATGACGCCAGGGTAGGCACGCTGGAAGCGCTTCAAGACATCGGGGAGAAAGTACACCGAGATGGAGAGGGCAGCCGCAATCTGGAGTGGTACCCCTTTGCCTGGCTGGTGTTCATGGACCGCCTGACGGGCGAGCGCCGCAGTGCGCAGGAGTTGCTCGGCGTAGGGGCGAAGGGTTTTGCCGGACTCCGAGAGGGTCAGCCCGCTGCGGGAGCGGGCAAACAGGGTAGCCCCCAACGACTGCTCCAGGGCCTTGATGCGGGCGCTCACCGCGGGCTGGCTGATCCGCAGCGCTTCCGCGGCCCGATGAAAGCCGCCGAAGGTAGCCACGGCCAGAAACGTCTCAAGCTGGTCGATCTCCATCGTTGACCCTGTCCTCTCCGGCCGGGTCTAACAACATCTTATTATCGCTGCCGGGTAGTTCGATCACAATTCTTTATCAGGCTGATAGAAACATTCCGTTTGACTGCATGGTGGCAGTACCCGAGAATCAGCTCAAGGGGTGACCCGCTTCGCGCCAGAAGCGGGATTTGCTCGGGGCGGTACTGTCCTTCCGGGCCAGGCGCAGGATTCCTTCATCAGAGGTTGAAAAGCTTGGGCGCGATCTTGGCGCGACACCCAGGGCCGGAGCTGTAAGTCATTCGATTAGCTGCAGATACCGGCAGATCGGGGTGGCAGGACAATTGCGCTCAAGCGACGGCAAGAGGTGTTGAAAATATGGGTGTTTCGCAAGTGAATGTTGTACCGGAAGTGGGTTTCCATCTGAACGGTCCGCTGGCCGGGTTCGTCCCGGAGCGCGACCTGCCCCAAGGATTCCTGGAGTTTCTAGCCCCGCTGCACCGGCGCTTCGCGCCACGGCAAGAGGTACTGATCGCCGAGCGCAAGCGCGTGCTGGCGGAATCGCACGAAGGCGCCAAGCCTACCCATCACTATCCCAGAGAAGCGGTCAAGAACGGCTGGCGGA
The DNA here is from genome assembly GCA_041485425.1 of Terriglobia bacterium. Taxonomy (GTDB): domain Bacteria; phylum Acidobacteriota; class Terriglobia; order Terriglobales; family Acidobacteriaceae; genus JAIQET01. Next base: position 7,478 of record JBGPJK010000122.1, read on the forward strand.
TTGAACTGCCGGCGTGGTGTCAGGACCAGCGAAACCAGATGACGGGGCCGGCGGACGATGCCGAACTGGTTGTCAAGATGCTCAATTCCGGCGCGCCTGGCGTCATGCTCGACCTGGAAGATTCCACGGTGAACGAGTGGGACCACCAGCAGCTCGGGGTGGAGAACATCCTGGCCGCGCTGCGCGGCACACTCACGTACTTCGACGAGAAGCGGGACAAGGTGGTTGGCATCCAACCCAGCACTACCGTGATCTGGATACGGCCGCGCGGGCTGCATATTCACCAGGGCGGATTGTTCGGCGAAGAGCTGACCTCGGCGTCACTGTTCGATGTGGCGCGGATCGCGTACCTGGTCGATCCCTCGGAACTCAAGCACCCGCTTTCCATCTATATCCCGAAGTCGGAGTCGGCGGAAGAGGCGCTGTGGTGGCGCGATCTGTTCAAAGCGATCGCCGAGGCGCGGGGCTGGCCGCATGACTACATCAAGTGCATGGCGCTGGTGGAATCGCACCCGCTGGCCTTCCAGATGGAAGAGTTCCTGTACAACCTGCGCGATCACATTCTGGGTCTGAATCTGGGTCGCTGGGATTACATGGCCAGCCTGATCCACTTCAACCTGGCCGATCCGGAGTGGGTGCTGCCCGATCGCAACACCATTCCCTACAACGTTCCGTTTTTCCAGAACCTGCGCGAGCTGCTGCCGGAGATCTGCCACAAGCGCGGGGCGCTGGCGATTGGCGGAATGACCGCACTGTATCCCAGCCGCGAAGATGCCGAACTGAACGCGCGGGCGCTGGACGTGCTCGCGAAAGACAAGAAGAACGAGGCGGACTGCCTGATGGACGGCGCGTGGACAGGGCATCCCGACCAGAACCAGATTGCCCTTGACCAGTTTCCCTATCCCAACCAGTTGCAGGCGCGGCGGCCGCACGCGGAGCGGTATCCCGACTTGCGACCGGCGCCGAAAGATGTAGGCAAGCGCACGCTGGCGGGAACGCAGGCCGCGGTGAGGACGGTCATTCGCTATCGCAACGGCGTGCTCAACGGAAAAGGCGCCAGCTTGCTGGATGGCTACATGGAAGACCTGGCGACCGACCGCATCTACCGCCTGATGATTGCGCAGCGCATGCGGCATAACGGGCATGTGCCGGTGGTGGATGAGTCGGGCGAGGTCGTGGTGCACACGCCAGAACTAATCACCCGGCTGTTTGATGAAGAACTCGAGAAGCTGGTGGCGAACCCGGCACGGGCCGACTTGGGGACGCCGGAGACTTTCGGGGAAGCACGGCGGATCAGCGAAGCGATGATCCGGAGCGGAGAGTTCAATCCGTTCTAGGGATGGAGGACGGGCGTCTCGCCCGTCCAGCCGGGCGGGGACACCCGGCCTCCACCGCAGAACAAGTTTGGCCGGCGAGACGCCGGCGGTAGGAAAGGACAGAACATGGCAACCAACGGAAACGGTTCGAAACCTCACAAGGGTGGGAAGACAAACGGCCGCTGGGTGGGCGTAACCCGGCCCTACAGCACCGAGGACGTCGAGCGGCTGCGGGGCTCCATTCAGATTGAGTACACGCTGGCGCGGCTGGGCGCGGAGCGGCTGTGGCAACTGCTGCAGGCGGAGTCCTACGTTCCGGCTCTGGGAGCGATGACCGGCAACCAGGCCATCCAGCAGGTGAGGGCGGGATTGCAGGCGATCTATGTCAGCGGATGGCAGGTCGCGGCTGATGCCAACGATGCCGGCCAGATGTATCCCGACCAGAGCCTTTATCCCGCGGACAGCGTGCCCAACCTGGTGCGGCGAATCAACCAGGCGCTGATGCGGGCGGACCAGGTCCACCATGCCGAAGGCCAGAACGGATTTTACTGGTTTGCTCCGCTGATCGCCGACGCTGAAGCCGGCTTCGGTGGCAATCTGAACGCTTTCGAGCTGATGAAGGCCATGATCGAGGCGGGCGCGGCTTGCGTCCACTTCGAAGACCAGCTTTCTTCGGCGAAGAAGTGCGGGCACCTGGGCGGAAAAGTGCTAGTGCCGACGGTAGAGGCGATCCAGAAACTGGTGGCAGCGCGGCTGGCAGCGGACGTCATGGGCGTGCCCACGCTGATCATGGCTCGCACCGACGCCGACAGCGCTCACCTGCTGACCAGCGACATTGATCCGCGGGACCGCGAGTTCCTCACCGGGGAGCGGACGGCCGAAGGCTTCTTCCGCATCCGCGGCGGCCTGGCGTCGGCAATTGCGCGCGCGATCTCCTATGCGCCTTATGCTGACTTGTTGTGGTGCGAAACCTCGCGCCCCGACCTGCAAGAGGCACGGCAGTTCGCGGAAGCGGTGCATGCGAAATATCCAGGCAAAATGCTGGCCTACAACTGTTCTCCCTCGTTCAACTGGAAGAAGAACCTGGGGGATTCCACCATCGCAAAGTTCCAGACGGAACTGGCGGCCATGGGGTACAAGTTCCAGTTCGTCACCCTGGCGGGCTTCCACGCGCTCAATCTGAGCATGTTCGAACTGGCCCGGGGATACCGGCTGAGCGGCATGACCGCCTACTCGCGGCTGCAGGAGAAAGAATTCAGCCGCGAACACCAGTACGGATACGAGGCGGTCAAGCACCAGCACTTCGTAGGCACGGGATATTTCGACACGGTCACGCAGGTGATTGCGGGCGGAACCTCGTCCACGACGGCCCTGGCGGGTTCGACCGAGGCGGAACAGTTCACGCCCATGGAGCCGCCGGTCTACTCGGGAGCCGGTCCGGATGCGGCTTGCCAGCCGATTCTCGGCGACTGCCCGTCAACTCCGGCCGTCGTGACCAACATCGAGCCGGCGAAGTCGCGGCCGGGCGCCTAGCGGTTCTTGCGCTTCAATCAGCCACTCTCCTGGTGCTTTCCCACACCAGAGAGTGGCTTTTGTTATGTCTGGAATCGGCCTTGCGCGGGAGGTCTGAAGCCCTCCAGGTTCAAAGAAGGCATCCAGCAGGGATTTCCACAGTTGACAATCGCCAGCAACGGTAGCTAAATAGCTCCGCCGGGTTTCCACTCAGCGGGTGCTTCCCTCCCCCGTGCTTGCTGGGACAGGCGAAACCTGCCAGGAGAGAAGATGAACAAAGCCGATCTCATTGACCGGATTGCAGCCGGTAGCCGCATCAGTAAAGCGCAGGCGGCGACTGCCATCGACACCACCGTGGACAGCATTACAAGTGCACTGAGAAAAGGGGATCGGGTCGCGCTGATTGGGTTTGGTACTTTCTCTGTGTCGCAGAGAAAAGCCCGCAATGGGCGCAACCCGCAGACCGGCGCTACGATCAAGATCGCAGCGCGGAAAGTGGCAAAGTTTTCGGCCGGGGCCGAACTCAGGAAAGCAGTCAATCGCAGCAAGTAAGGGCCAGGTTCGAGTCAAACGGCAGGGGGTCGGCCCTGCCGTTTTTTTATTTTTGGCGCTCGCAGGGCGTGGGCATGAAAGCTGGCCGCGCCGCCCGGGTTGCTGAATCCTGCGTAACTCCGGTAGAATCTAATGACTCGAAAAGAGGTTGGAGACCCATGAAGGCAGCCATTCATCCCGCTTATAACGAAGTGCGCGTGCAGTGCGCGTGCGGCCACGGCTTTACGACTCGGTCGACCCATAAGGGCGACATCCACGTGGAAATCTGCTCGAACTGCCATCCCTTCTTCACCGGCAAGCAGAAATTGATGGACACCGCCGGTCGCGTGGAGCGCTTCCGCCGCAAGTACGCCAAGGTTGGGGCGGAAAAGAAGTAAGTTCATTCCCGCGGATAGCGCGGACACACACGGATTCTTGGAGCCTCCCGGAAGGGAGGCTTTTTCCGTTTGGCGTGACTACAGGCAATCTAGCCATTTCACATGAATAGGGTTGTCATGCTGAGCGAAGCGAAGCATCCCTACCTCCGGCTAGGATTCGTGGCGGGAATAGGGATTCCTCGCTTCGCTCGGAATGACAATCCAGAGATCTATACGATAGGGACGGGCACTAGTCTTCGTCGGGAGGCAGCGGCTCTCCGACAATGTTGTAGTACACCTCTTTGGGCGGCTGAGGCTTTGCGGGCTGTGGCTTGGGTGGCGGCGCCGGCGTTGGTTTCGCGGCGGCTGGCGGCGCGGTGACAGGAGCTTGGGACGCAGGCGCTGGGGGTGGTGCAACC
>JBGPJK010000123.1:0-11516 GCA_041485425.1 Terriglobia bacterium
CCGGAAACACGATTGTTCCACTGACGGATCCCGGATCGCACGAGATTGGACCGGCGATATTGCGGCCCGATGGAAGTGTGGTCGCGATGGGAGGCACCGCCCACACCGCCATCTATAACACTGCGACGGGCACCTGGACGGCTGGTCCGGATTTCCCGAACGTAGGGGGCCAACTGGATATGGCGGATGCTCCCGCCGCCTTGCTACCCAGCGGCAACGTGCTCTGTGACACCAGCCCGGGTATCTTCCTGACACCCACACACTTCTTCGAGTTTGATGGGACGAGCTTCACCCAGGTCGCGGAGCCACCCAACGCCGCCAACAAAACGTCCTTCGAGGGACGTATGCTCCTGCTTCCGACCGGCCAGGTCTTCTTCACCGATGGCACGACGGATGTTGAAATCTATACGGCGGCTGGAAACCCCGATCCCGCCTGGGCGCCGACCATACACTCCGTCCCCAGCCAGATTAGTCGCGGCGGTTCGTACCGCCTCGCGGGTACTCAACTCCACGGCCTCTCGCAGGGGGCTGCTTACGGGGACGATGCCCAGATGGCAACCAACTACCCGCTGGTGCGGATCACCAACCAGGCGACCGGCCACGTTTTCTTCGCCCGCACACACGATTACAGCACCATGGCCGTCGCGCCGGGATTCCGCTCGTCCACTCGCTTCGACGTGCCCGCCAACGTGGAAACGGGCGCCGCCAACCTGGAAGTGGTCAGCAACGGAATTGCTTCCACTCCGGTCGCGGTTATGGTGCAGTGAAGGCCTAGGGTTAGCGTTGTTTTGAGGACGGGCGGAAAGCCCGTCCTTTCGTTTGGTTAGAAGTGGAATTTCAGGCTGCCACCGACCGCGCGCGACGGCGCGTACTGGATCGGAATTTCTTCATGCGTTAACGATGGAGGACAGCTACCCTCGGCCGTCCAAACCGGGCGAAGCCCAGCGCCTCAGAACGTCACCCGCACGCCCAATTGTGCCGCAAACGGAATCCCCACCGTTGTCCCGGGTCCGAAGAAGTCGCCCAGTGCGCCCGCCGGTTTCCTCAGCTGATTCAGGCTGGTGATTGGAATCAGTGTGGTGCAGTCCGCATTTCCACAGAGGTCCGTGATGTTGCTGCCGATCTGATCCGGAGGCACACCTAGTGCGGCAACATCGGCCACGTAGTTGTTCGAGGGATTGTTCCGGTTAAGAAGATTGAGGAACTCGACAAAGGGCATGACCGACCAGCGGTCGCCAAACTTGATCGGACGGGCCACTCGCAGATCCACTTGCGCAAACGGGGTCCCACGGAATTGATCGAGGCTAGTCTTGACTCCGTTGATTACGGCGCGATTACTGCCGTCGCCCAGCGTGTAGGGCCGCGCGCTTTCTACTTGAGTCAACGTGGAGATCTCAAACCCGAGCGGCGCATGCACGATTCCTGCCACCACGAAGCGGTGGCGGACGTCTTCTCCCGAGGGACCATAATCGCCCGGCGCAAACGCATGCAGCGGATCGCACACGCCGTTGACGTAGTCGAACAACTCACCCACATTGCAGCCCCAGGTTTTTGCGGTCGCCAAGGTGTAATGCGCAGTGAGGTTGAGCCAGCGTAGGTTCCCCTGCAGCCGGATCGTCATCGCGTCATAGCTGGAGCGGTTGTCGGTTCTGTAGACGTCGACGTTGGGCACAAATTGCTGATTGCTGGAATCGGGTGAGAAGAGGTTAATCCCCGCGGTGTAGCTGTAGCCCCGATACGCATGGACACCGTTCTCGTGGGTCCAGTCCGCACTCAGCGTCCAGTGCTCGTTCAGCGCATGCTGGATTCCCGCGCTGGCGTGCAGAGCATAAGGAGTTTTGTAGTGGGGATCGATCAGCGCCCCTTGACTAACACAGCCCGGGTCGACTCCCAGAGTGACGCATGGCTGAGGCGCCGCATTCACCGCTTGAAACGCGCCCACCCATCCGTTCTGCGCGAGATCGTTGTAGTACAGCCCGATACCCGCGCGGATCACCGTCTTCTCGCTCTTGCCAGGCGAGTACGCGATGCCCAACCGCGGCCCGAACTGTTTGCGGTAGTCGTGCGGGGCCCCGCTGATCAGCGGAATCTGCAATGTTTGGAGCGTTAGGTACACCGGATTCTGCAGTTGATTGCGGCCCGACCCGGTGAACAGCCCGAACGTCGTGTCGTAGCGCAACCCGTAGTTCACTGTGAGGTGCGACGTCACGCGCCATGAATCCTGCGCGTACAGGCCCAGTCGTTGCAGGTTTTGTGAGAAGGTACCGTCCCCGGCTGGGGTGGCGGTGCAAGCGATGTTCGGATCCGGCACCGGGCTCAGGCAGGTCGGATCGAAGTAGAACTGCGACTGATTGGCGGCGTAGAAGCTCGGATTGTTCGGATATTGGATCAGCGCCTCCTCGGTGCCGGAAAGCGCTCCGCTCAGCACGGGCTCGTGAATAAAGTTGATGCCGAATTTCGGTGTATGCCGCCCCGAAGCGTGGCTCACGTCGTAGCGGAACTGGTACTTCTCCTGGTTGCGCAGCACCGGAAACGCGGTGATCGGCGTGGCAAACTGGTTGTCCCCGAACGTCTCGAAGCCGGAAATCGTCTGGAAGGTGGAACTGAACGGGAAGGCCAACGCAAAGCCCAGGTTCGCGTTCCGCGACTCGTTGTGGTGCAAATAGCTGGCGCCGAAGGTGAACGATCCCAGCCACGTGGGACTGAACGTGTACTGGTTGCCGATCACCAGGTTCAGGTAGTTCGATCCCGAGGTCGCACCTGTCGAGGGCAGCGTGGACTGCTGCAACAGGTCGTTGTTGGTCGTGTAATTGTCGATCGCCGCACGCAAAAACCACTGCGACTTCAGCGATTGCGACAAATCAAAGCGCACCGTGCCCAAGGCATCGCGGAACGGCACCCTTACATTGTTGGGAACCGCAATCGAGGCCACTCCCCGGGGCTGCCCCTCCAGGTTCACGCCCATGATCAGCCCCTGCTCCGCCAGGGACGCCAGGGCGTTGAACTCCGAGAGACTGTCCGGGCTGTAGGCGATGCTGGCGTCCTCGTGGACGTACTCAAGCGACGAGAAAAACCACAGCTTGTCCTGCTTGATCGGCCCGCCCAGTGTGCCTATGTAGTTCTGCCGCGAGAATGGCTGCTTCGGCGTGGGCGGCGGGTTGTCAATCGGATAGCGCGCGTTCAGCGATGCCGCGCGCCCGTAAAACGCCCCGCTTCCGTGCCAGGTGTTCGTCCCGTGTTTGGTGGTGATCACCACTGACCCGCCTACCGTCCGGCCGGTATCGGCATCCTCCTGCGACGTACGCACCGCGAATTCCTGGATGGCGTCCGGCGAGAAGTTCTGCAGGAATCCACCGATGTAGTCGTCCGAGTTGTCGGCGCCATCCACCGACAGATCAACGTTCAGTCCTGAGCTTCCGCCAAATGAAACCGCCGTAATGCGGGCCTTGGTGGGATCGGAGGGCTCGACCGGTTCCGTGCCCGGTACCAGGTAGGCGATGTTGGCGAAGCTGCGGTGAGCCACCGGAATGCTCTCCAGGTCCTGGGCGGTGACCGCTCCCTGATGCACGGCACTGGCTGTGTCAATTGGTTCGGTCGTGATGGAAGAAGCCACGCCCTGAACGTTTACCGTCTGCGCTACCGCCTGCGGCTTCAACGTGACGGCAATGTCTCGCACCGTGCTGACCACGATCTCCACGTCAGCATCGGCATCCGCAAAGCCTTTGGCGCTGACCACCACGCGGTAGGCACCCGGCAGCAGACCTTCGATGCGGAACTCCCCACGGTCGTCGGCGAGGGCATTCCTCACCAGGTCCGAGCCATGGGCCCGTACCACGATCTTCGCCGACGAAACCCGCCCGCGGCTGGCATCCTGTACCTCGCCGCGCAGCGCGCCCCGCGGGTTTTGCGCCAGCGCCGGAATGGCCAACTGCGAAACCAAAGCCACAATAAAACAGAGAAACAACCGGAGAGTGATCGACCGATGGAATGGCATATTTATTTAATGTGGGACGGTAATCGACAAGACACCCGCCGACGCCCCCGGCGGTTGCTCAAAACTTGCCTGTGATTCTTTAAGGAGGATACCTTGCCGAATCGCGTTTCAGCCTAGCCATGCGGCGGTACTACTACCAGAGTTCGTAGAGTCGCAGGATGTGGACTTTTGTCTTCTTGTGATTCCCTCCGTGGTCCGGTAGCATACCGTGTCTTTATCTCTACCGGGTACTCGCTCCGGTTGACATATACAATTCAGTGTCAAGTGAGTAGTGCATGAGCCGGATTTTTCGCTTGCTGCGACCTTCGCCGCCAGTCCAACTCGGCCCGCTTGAGGGGCAACTGCTGGAGGCACTGTGGCAGTGCGGCAGCGCCACAGTTCGCGAACTGCTGGACAAAGGCGATCTCAGACTCGCCTATACCACGGTCATGACAACCCTCGATCGCCTTTATAAGAAGCAACTGCTGGACCGTGTCGCAGAAGGCAGAGCCTTCCGCTATTCGCCGCGCTATACACCGGAAGAGCTGCAGAAGGCCGCCGCCAGCGCGGCCATCCGCCAACTGCTCGGTTCTGACGCAGCTTCGTCCCTTCCACTGTCGTATCTGGTGGAGGCCGTCAGCGAGCATGACGCGCAGTTGCTGGATGAACTGCAGCAACTGGTGGAGCGCAAGCGTCGCGAACTGCGCGGCAAGGAGAAGCCCTGATGTTTGCCGTCCGCGGTATCGGAGTGTCGCTCGCCGTATTCGCTCTGCTCTATCTAGCTCTCTCCGTCGCGGTCTCTTATGGGTGGAAGTGGGCGGAGCGGTTCTGCGGACGTCTTTCTGCCCAGCGTGCGGCAGACCTGCTGTTTGTCCTACGCATGTTGCCGTTAGCTGTGGCCTCGGTCGTGACCCTGGCCTACACCGTGCCTTCCTTCCTCTTGCTCGAACCTGTGGCTGCCGATGAACCGATGGGCGCTCCCCTGCTGGCGCTGGGTATTGGCTGTCTCGGGCTGCTGGGAGCGGGGATCGCGCGGGCCATCATCGCGCAGCGGAAGACCTCGCACGCGCTGGCGTCCTGGCTCAACGGCGCGCGGGAGATCGATTCGGGCGCGGCTGTCCCGGTTTTCCAGACCGGCAAGGATGCTCCCACACTGACCGTTGCCGGGGTGTGCGCACCCCAAGTGCTGATCTCGGAAACCGCCCTGGCCGTGCTGACCGAGCAGGAACTGCGGACTGCTTTGCAGCACGAGATCGCCCACGTGCTGCGTTACGACAATTTGAAGAAGCTGCTGTTCCGGTTCTCATGATTCCCCGGTATGAAGCGCCTGGAAGCGGCCTGGTCGGAAGCCTCCGAGTTGGCGGCCGACGATGCCGCCGTATCCAGCTTCCGGGACGCGCTGGACCTGGCTGCCGCCCTGATCAAGCTCTCCCGCTTCGCCCCGGTTCAGCAAGCCATCCTCACCACGGGCCTGTTGCACACCTCGGTGGGATCGTTGAGCCGGCGCATCGAGCGCCTGTTCACCTGGAACAGCCGGCGCACCGCCGCAAGCCGCCGACGCTGGTGGTATGGGGTCCCGGCCGTCGTGGCCACCGGGATTTGCGTGGTCGCGACCTACGGCGTCGCGCTCTCCGGCATGCATGAGATCACGGAGTGGTTGGTGCGGTAAACCTTGCGAGACCCGTCCTAGTCGTTATCCACATCCGGTTCGTTGGGATTCGGCGGTGGCGTATCGTATTTATCAAAGTAGGTCTCGTTCACGGTAGCCTGGGAGAGTTTCTGGATCCGGGTGATGGCCTCGGTAGTTCCCTGGTTCTGCATACTGACCTGCACCTGCTCGCGCACGCTGTCAAACGACGGCGTCTGCTTGGATACCAGTTTATAGATGTAGTAACCGGTATTGTCGGTCAGCAGGGATGAAATCTTTCCCGGAGCGAGATCAAAAATCTCATTCTGCTCCTTGGGCAAACTGCCTCTCCCCACATTTTCCATGTTGACCTTGGGTTCAGTCTTGATGCCGGCCGCCGCGAACACCTCCTTCTGCAGCGTCACGAAATCCTCGCCCGCCACCGCGCGCGCATGCATGCTCTCCGCCAGAGCATTCATTGCAGCTTCGGTCGACGGGCTGTCGCCCTTGGCCGCATCCTCCAGCGACATGGTCTCGCCCTGTTTCTCCCTGGGGATGAAAAGGCGCTGGAAGGTGTAAACGTCGAATGTGGCTTTGCGGCTTTGGTAGTACTTTTCCACTTGCTCGGGTGAGGCGCTGACCTCGTCGCGGTATATCTCCTTCGAAGCCGCGCTGGCCAGGGCTGTAATGCGGGCGTAGCGCACCAGGGCCTGCACGCGCGGCTCTTTGTCCAGGCCCTTTCGGATGGCCTCCTGCGACAGCGCCAGCAGTTGACCGTAATTCCGCGCCAGATCGTGGCGGTCCTTCTTGAGCATCTTCGGATCAAGCGCCGCAACCAGTCCTTCAAACTCGGCGCGAATGACAATGACAGGACAACTGGTTTTCGCTCCGGACTTGCCCGCCGGACAGACTCCATCCACTGTGATCACGGGATAATCTCTGGGAAGAATGCTCGTGAGCGGAAGCTGGGGAGTCTCAGACTTGGGTTCCTTGGGCTCCTGGGCGAAAGATGCGGCGCAAACAATGACGACGATGAATGAAACCGGCCATAGCGAGCGAGACAGCTTTCCTGACATGAGTACCCCCGTGCTGGATCTTGACTTGACTACTTTAAACGCATACAAACACGGCATTGTATCGCCGCCCCGGTGGAACTGCTATGCGGGGATCCGGGATGCGGCCTGCCCTGAATCGTGTGAGCCGCGCAGGGAATCAGGGCAATGTCAGGCTTGTGTCCGAGTCATCCCCCTGTGGGCGGGTGCTAGACGCCTGTTACGGATTCCACGCTTTGCCCACTGTTTGTTGCGGCTATAATAGCCGCTGACTGCGCCCAGGATCTCCGGCTTTTGGAACAGAAGCAGGACCGCAGGTCACCACCGATTCTGAGGGTGTATCCTCCCCCCGGCGTCGATGAGCCCTCTCAGTCCGAATCCACATCCGGCTCATTCGGATTCGGCGGCGGCGGGTCGTACTTGTCGAAATAGGCGGCATTCACATGAGCTTTTGACAGCTTTTCGATCCTGCTCACGGCCTCGGCGGACCTGTCGTTCTGCATGCGCACGGTGACCTGTTCGCGGACGCTTTCAAATGGCGGAACTACCCTCGAGACCAGCTTGTAGATGAAGAATCCGGTTTGATCGGTCAGGACGGGCGACAGGTTGCCGGGCGCAAGGTCGAAGACCACATTCTGCACCTCCGACAAATCGCCGCGACGAAGGTCTTCCAGCTTGACGCTGGGGTCGCTCGTGACTCCAGCGGTTTTGAATACTTCCTGCTGCAGCTTGGCGAAGTCCTCGCCTGCAACCGCGCGCGCGTACACCTGCTTGGCTAACTCCTGCATCTCTTTTTCCGAGGTATCGCTGTTCCGCGGTGCTGCGGCTTCCAGCTCAGCAGGGCTCTGCGGCGCACTCGTGGGTTTCTGCCGGGGAACGAAGATGCGCTCGAAGGTAAAACGCTCGAACAGCGCCCCATGAGTCGCATAGTATTTCTCCGCGTCCCCTAACGGGCTGGCCAGCGCATCCTTGTAGATTTCCATGGCCATGGCGTTCGCCAGGGTGTGCAGCCGCAAATAACGTATCTGTGCCTGCACCCGCGGGTTCCGGTCCAGGCCTCTTTTGATCGCTTCCTGGGAAAGGGCCAGCACCTTGCCGTACGTGGCGGCCAGCTCGCGGCGCTCGCCCTTGACCATACGCGGATTCGTGGCATTCACCAGATCTTCAAAATCCTTGCGGGTCACGGTGATTTTGCAATCGCCCTGCGCTGCCGTCTTGCTCTTCGCCGCCGATTTCGGGCACGTCGTCTGGATGGTGATGACCGAGTAATCCGGGGGCAGGGTTGCGGTGGAGGGCAGCACCGGCGGCACATCAGAACCAGCCGGCTCGGCTGCCTGAGCGGCACCCTCACCGTTGGCTGAGAAGCCCAGGGAAGATAACAAGATCACAGAGAAGATGACAGCAGACGAAAGACCAATCCATTTTCGTGACATAGGTATCCTGATTCGCGGTTCGACGAATCGAACCCAGACTGTTTTTCCCGGCCTTGGCTGGAGTTTCGCAATTGCAAGGAGGGCTAGCGAACTGATTCTAGCGTACGCCAGGTGCTATTTCACCGGCTAAAAAATCAGGGCGCCCATTCAGGCGCCCTGGAGAAAAATCCGCGGCCAGCTCTAGTTGCAGCCCGTGAACTTGAAGCTGTTCAGCCGAGTGTTCCAGGCGCCGGCGCCCGTGGTCTTGTAGTATTCCTGCGTGTACCAGAAGGTGCAGTCGTCGCTGGAATCGATCACCATGCTGCTGTAATCGCCCCAACGGTTCCCGCTGCCGTTGCTCTGCACGCCCGTTCCCTTGATCACCACCACCGCCTTCTCCATCTTGCCCAAGGGATCAGTTGGCACTCGGCCGGTGTACATGACGCTGGGGTCGAGCGTGGTACCGGAAGCGCTCATACCCACAGCGATGTCGCCGGTCTTATCCATGGCGATGCTGCCTTCCCAGAGGCTTGCTGTCTTGTTCTGTACAGTACCGGCCTGAAACTTGGTGAAGGTTCCACCGGGAGGCGTGGACCGGAATTCGTACCAGCGGGTGGCACCCGTCGCGGTGCCGGTGCTCGGCTTCACGGTGTGAACCGCGACCAAGGCCTCGTGATCGCCGAAGTTGCGATAGGCCAACCGGAACATCAGGCGATCACCCTGTGAATCCACCTTCTCGCCCGGTGACGGCTCCGGAATGCAGACCCGCGTTCCGGGGCAAATCTGGGTCCAGCTCGGGATGGTGAGGGCGATCGGGCCGGTGAAGGTGGAGTTGGTAGGAGTGACAAAGTCCACGTGGAAGTCAAACTGGTCCAGTTTCGTGAACGATACCGCATCCAGTTCCAGGAAGTGATTGGGTGCGCCCGAGGGGGGCGCCGTGGTTCCATCCATGTCAGACGGAAGCAGGCTGTAATTGGTCGTCTTCGGCGGGAAGCAGACCATGGTTGCGGTTGCGCCCGTCAACATCTTGGTCCGATCCAGGGCGCAAGCCTCGGCTCCGATGAAGCTGAGCGCACCTTGGAAACCGTTGAACGAAAGATAGTAAGCGTCCGGCCAGACTCCCGTCTTGGGGTAATCCGCCAGCAGCCCATTGGCGAAGGTGAAGCCATAGCGGTTATAGGAGCCGGTCGCGTCCGTGGAGGTCGAAACCGCATAGCACTCGGTGGAGGTGAAGTTTCCGGTAAAGGCCAGTACGCTGACCACCCAACGCTGGGCCGCTTTGTCCCAGAGCACGACGGGGTCGCTGGTGCTGCCGGTGGTGCAGGTGCCGCCGAAACCGGAAAAGATCGAGCTGATAAGGGTAGGCGCCTTGATTTGTGCGCCGGTCGTCTTGTCGTAAACCGCATAACTCAGGTTAACTGTCTCCACAACCTGGGTCGCTCCTACGGAGGCATTCGTATCCGGAGGCACAAAACCGGTGTGGGGGATTCCGTCAAAGTTCAGCAGGTTGGTGGTTCCCACATCCGGCAGAATTTCCGTCTGCGCGACCGGATCAGGCCTGGTGTTCCCAGCCGCGCCAAGAATTCGAATAGGCGACAGCAAGGCCTGGCGGTTTCCGATGAACAGGTTGCTGGCCACGAGGTCGCGAACAGGCGGCGAAACGTCGTGATGATATTCGTGGATGACGATGGCCCCGCGTTGAACGTTCTGGGCCGAGGCTGGGATCATCCACAGCAGCACACAGCTAACTAGCAGAAATGCGCAAATCTTTTTCATGCATGCTCCTCAGGTTGGAAAGCGGAAGAGCGGAAGAGGAATTTCGAGACAGCACCTCTCGAGGCATTGACCTCTCGACAGAACTCTCCGGATTCGGAATGGTGATTCATCTACTGGTTGGTTTGCCCCTGTAGGGGCGGATTCGGGCGGGTAAACGGGCGCCCGGAACCCACAGGCCAAGAGCGTTCGCTACTATGCATGGCAGTACTAGCGGCTGTCAATGGAGTCCTTTGACTCACAAGCCGCATGAGTCCATGGATTCCAGCTTGAGGGTGCTTGCCGGTCGAGTCCGGCAGTCACAACCAAGCAGGGATGATGATAGAGAGCTTTAGCGCTTGCTGGCGGTGGCCGGTTGGATCTCTTCGACGTCCACCCAGTGGGTGGGATAGACCCCGGTGTAGCAGGCAGTGCAGTAGGTGGTTTTCTCGCCGTCGCCGCAGGCTTTTCTTAGTCCGTCGAGAGAGAGATACGCTAAGGAATCCGCACCGATGAATTCGCGGATTTCCTCTACCGACTTGTTGGCGGCGATCAATTCCTTCTTGGACGGAGTATCGACGCCGTAGAAGCAGGGAGAAATAGTCGGGGGGCAGGAGATGCGCATGTGGACTTCTCTTGCGCCCGCGTTGCGGATCATGCGCACGATCTTGCGGCTGGTGGTGCCGCGCACGATGGAGTCATCAATCAGGACCACCCGCTTGCCTTCGAGCAAGCTGCGCACCGGGTTCAGTTTGAGCTTCACTCCGAAGTCGCGCACGCTCTGCCGCGGCTCGATGAAGGTGCGACCGATGTAGTGGTTGCGGATGAGGCCGAAGCGAAATGGAATTCCGCTCTCGGCCGAGTAGCCCATGGCCGCGGTCACACCGGAGTCGGGGACCGGCACCACGATATCGGCCTCGGCGGGCGCTTGCCGCGCCAGTTGCCGGCCTAGTTCTTCACGGCTGTCGTGCACCGGACGCCCGAAGACACGGCTGTCCGGACGGGAGAAGTACACGTGCTCGAAGATGCAGGAAGACTGCGGGCCGGCCGGCGAATAGAAGCGCGAGGTGATGCCCTCCGGGCCGGCCACAACCAGTTCGCCCGGTTTGACGTCGCGCTCGTAAGTCGCGCCGATCAGGTCAAAGGCGCAGGTTTCCGAAGCGAAGACGATGGTGTCCTGCTTTTCGCCCGCTTGCGCCGGGATCCTGCCCATGGCAAGCGGACGGAAGCCGCGCGGATCGCGGGCGGCAAAAATGCGGTCAGGGCTGATCATCACCAGCGAGAACGCGCCTTCCACGCGGCGCAGCGCATCCGCCATAGCCTCAGGCAACGTCTGCTCCCTGGAGAGCGCGATCAGGTGAACGATGACTTCGGTATCGCTGTTGGTCTGGAAAATCGAGCCCTGGGCTTCCAGGCGATGGCGGATCTCCAGCGCATTGACCAGGTTGCCATTGTGCGCCAGCGCCATCATGCCTTTGTTGGATTGCACCATGATGGGCTGCGCGTTCAGCAGCGCCGAATCGCCGGCCGTGGAGTAGCGCGTGTGCCCGATAGCTAGCGTGCCGTGCAGCTTGGCGAGAACTTCCTCACCGAAGATGTCAGCCACCAGGCCCATGGCTTTGTGTAGGTGCAGCGCCATGCCATCGGAGGTGACGATGCCCGCCGACTCCTGTCCGCGATGCTGCAGCGCATGCAGTCCC
>JBGPJK010000124.1:0-11470 GCA_041485425.1 Terriglobia bacterium
ATGCCGGCACGCCATTGCTCGCGCGGCTTGAGCATGATGGTGGTGTCGTACATATCAAGCGGGGCATTGTCAGTGGGGCTGTCGGAACGGCCAACGGCCCCGAAAACGCTCTCCACTTCAGGAAAAGACTTGATGATGCGGTCCTGCTCCTGCAGCAACGTCGAGGCTTGGGTGATCGAGATGCCGGGAAGAGCCGTGGGCATGTAGAGTGAGGAACCTTCGTAAAGCGGCGGCATGAACTGGCTTCCCATGCGCCACGCAAGGGGCACGGTCACCACCAGAAAGATGAGATTCAGCAGCAGGGTTGTCTTGCGGTAGCGCAGGCAGAACCGGAGGATGGGAAGATACAGGGCCTGTGTCCATCGGGAGAAGGGATTCTCAGATTCTGGCCGCAGACGACCTCGAATGAAGATCAGCATGAGCACCGGCACCAGCGTGATCGCGAGAATGGAAGAAAACGCTACCGCGAGCGTCTTGGTCCAGGCTAGCGGACGGAACATACGCCCTTCCTGCGCTTCCAGTAGAAAGACCGGCAGGAAAGAAACCAGGATGACGAGCAAAGAAAAGAAGATGGCGGGCCCTACCTGCTTCGCCGCGCCAATGAGAATGCGTCGCCTGTCCTCTTCCGTGGGCACGGTACCCGATGGGGTTCCCTGGGTGAGGCCATACTCCGACAAATGACGGTACCCGTTTTCGACCATGACGATGGCTGCGTCGATGAGCACTCCGATGGCAAGCGCCAGACCTCCGAGCGACATGATGTTTGAGCTGACATGCAGGAAATACATGGGGATGAACGACGCCACGACGGCGATGGGCAGAGTCAGAATCGGAATCAGCGCGGAACGGAAGTGAAAGAGAAAGGCAATCGTCACAAAACTCACGATGATTGCCTCCTCGAGCAGATCGCGCTGCAGCGTTTGAATGGATGCCTGAATCAGACCGGACCGGTCATAGCCGGAGACAATTTCTACACCGGGAGGCAGCGTTGGCTTGATTTCGGCGAGCTTTCTCTTCACTCCATCAATCACGTTCAGCGCGTTCATGCCATATCGCATCACGATGATTCCCCCAACCGTTTCCCCCTCGCCGTTCCGTTCAACCACTCCACGGCGGATGTCCGGGCCAAAGCTGACCACCCCCAGGTCGCGGACCAGCACCGGAGTACCATTCTTGGTGGCGACCGGCACGGTTTCGAGGTCTTGCAGCGAGCGGAGGTAACCGAGGCCGCGGACCATGTACTCGGCGCCGCCCATTTCAAGCACCCGGCCTCCCACTTCGTTCGTGCTGTCGCGCACCCGGTCGATCACCGTCGACAGGGGAACGTTGTAGGCGCGGAGCTTGTTGGGATCGAGATTTACCTGGTACTGGCGAACGAATCCTCCGATCGACGCCACTTCTGCAACCCCTGGCACTGTCTCAAGCTGGTAACGCAGATACCAATCCTGCAGGCTGCGCAAGTCTGCAAGGCTGTGCTGGTGCGAGCGGTCAATCACCGCGTACTCGTAAACCCAGCCCGCTCCCGTCGCGTCGGGGCCAATCATCGGCGAAACGGTTTTCGGCAGAGTCCCCTGGAGCTGCTGGATGTATTCGAGAACACGCGAACGCGCCCAATAAAGGTCCGTGCCATCCTCGAAAACCACGAAGACGTAGGCGTCGCCGAACATCGTCTGGGCGCGAACAGCCTTCACGTGGGGCGCGGCAAGGAGGGTGGTGACGATCGGATAAGTAACCTGGTCTTCGATGATATTCGGCGGCTCGCCTTCCCAGGGGATATGCACGATGACCTGCACATCGGAAATGTCCGGCAGGGCATCGAGCGGGATATTCCGGAGCGACCAGATTCCAGACAGGACCAGCAATAGTGTTCCCGTGAAGATGAGAAATCGGTTTTTAGCGCACCAATCAATCACGCGGGAAATCATGGCTAGATCCCTCCTTCCGCAGCCAGGCTCAGTTTTTCGGCTGCGATGGTGGCGCCGTTCTTCACCGCGGTGACCGTGATCTGCCAAGTACCTCCGCTTCCCAGATCGACCTGCCCTTCATAAATGCCACCGCCCTTCTCGGCCAGAACTGTGACAACGTTCATGGCAGCCATCCCCATCTGCGGCATCCCCGGCATGAAGCTGCGGACGTTCACCTGCGCGCCGGTCACCGGGGAGCCATCGGTAGCGATGAGCTTCACGCGATACAGGTTGGTCCCTTTGTGCGGCGTGGATGGTTCCGTCGAGAACTCAACTTGAGCTTTGGTCTGGGCCGTGGTGCTGTGGATTGCTGCCGCAGCGCCCTCGCCGGGCGGCGGAGGGGTAAACGAACCGATGGCAGCCTGCAACTGGCTCTCTGAATCAATCAGGAAGTTGGCTGAAGTGACGATGCGCTCGCCCTCCTTTAAGCCCTTCAGCACGATGTATTCGCCCGCCGCCTGTGGGCCGAGTTCCACGTCGCGCGGCTCCAAATAACCGGCACCGCGATCCACGAACACAATCTGCCGGGTCCCTGACCGCAGGACTCCGTCCACTGGGACGACCAGTTGATTCCCGAGAGGTACCTGCAACACCACGTTTACGTACATTCCGGGCGAAAGTGTGAGATGGGGATTGGGAAAAACCAGCCGCACGCGCGCTGTGCGGGTTTCCATGTCCACAGCGGGGTAGATGAAATCCACTCTTCCTCGGAACGATCTGCCAGGATAGGAATCCACCGTGAGCGTGGCTGGTTCTCCCACCCTGACGCGCCCGAGGTCGTTCTGAAAGACCCGCGCCAAAACCCAGACCGTCGATAGATCCGCGATCGTGTACAGCCGAGTTTCCGGCTGCACCGTCAGGTTTGGCAGTGCATTCCGTTCCGTGATGTAGCCGGAGACAGGCGAATCAATCTCAAGCTCCTGTTCCACTTCCCCGGAGGACTGAAGCCGCGCAATCTCGCGCTGTGGCACGTTCCACTGCTTCAAACGATCCGCGGACGCCTGGAGCAGCGAGGTGAATCCGGCGGACACGCCCGGCACCGTGCTCTGCGAGAGGCCGCTTGCGTTCTGTTTTGCTACCAGGTATTCGCGCTCGGCGGTGGCTAACTCCGGACTGTAAATGGTGAACAGCGGCTGTCCCCTGCGAACATACTTATAGGTCGCATCGGCGAACACTTTCTCGATGTAGCCGGAGAAGCGCGTCTGGACATACGACACCCGGGTCTCATCGATGGCGACGTCGCCGGTTACTCGAATCTCGTCCTGCACCCGCTTCCGTTCCACCACGCCAAACCGCACGCCAATGGATTGCAGGCGCTCGGTGGAGATCTGGACCGGGACGAGAGGGGTCTGCGCCGTTGGTGGAGCTGGACCGGGAGAACTGTCCTGACCGCCCTGGGCGGCGGGGTTGGCTGCCGAGGGCTGCATCGACGCAGACTTTCGGCCGTTCCACCAGATTCCCGCCAGCATGCCG
Source organism: Terriglobia bacterium (assembly GCA_041485425.1). Lineage (GTDB taxonomy): Bacteria > Acidobacteriota > Terriglobia > Terriglobales > Acidobacteriaceae > JAIQET01. The sequence goes on from JBGPJK010000124.1 coordinate 3,438, forward strand.
GCGAATATCAGGTTCGCAATCAGTGCCACAAAGAACGCTTTTCGATAATTGCTCATAACGGTACTCCCAGGCTGGGTCATTCAGCGCAGCGACACTCCTGCTGCTTCTTCGATCCGGGCCAATGCGGTTTCGCGTTCAGCGAGGGTTTGCCAATACTCCTCGTCGAGTTTCAGAACATCGAGGAAGGAGGCCAACAGCGCTTGAAAATCCTCCCGGCCCGACTGATATGCGGCCAACCCGGCTTGCAGTTCGGCGCGAGCCTGCGGCAGGAGCCCCTCACGGTAGATCTTGAGAAGTTCGCTTGACTTGTCGGCACTCACGAACTGCTGTCGGAGCACGAAGGCGACCTGTTGCGACTGCGCCTCGTAATCGCTTCGCGCCCGGTTTTGGTCAGCTTCGGCCTGGGCTAGTTCTGGTTGCTGTCGGCGTCGCCGGTAAATGGGAATCCGAATGCCGAATGTAAGCATGTAGTAGGCACGGTATTGTGCGGGATCCGTTCGCTGCCACATATATTGCAGATTGAAGTCGGGATAGAAATCCTTCCTGGCGAGGTCTACTTGCAGCCCTTGCCGTTCCACCATCTTTTGCATGCCGGCGATTTCCGGGTTGTCGGTCTGGGCTGCTGCCAACAGTTGGTCGTAGGTGTAAGCAAGGGCGGTCTCTGAAAGCTCGGCGGTCTCAATATCGGGGGAAGACTGCGGACGATTGAGGAGCTGTTTGATTGCCGCCTGAACTTTTCCCAGTTCGAGTTGGTTGGCTGTGATTTCTCGGAGCAGTTTGCTTCGTTCGACCTGGGCTTGCAGAACTTCCTGTTGGGTTCCTGAGCCGCTGCGATAGTGAGCCTCCGCCGACTCTTCGATCTGCCGCAGCAATTCTCCATCACCCTCAAGAATCGTTCCCCTCTTCGCCAGATAAGCCAATTGGAAGTACGCCGTCTTCAGTTCGACCCGCACCGACCGGCGGACTGATTCATATCCCTGCTGCGAGACATCGGCATCTTTCTTTGCAATTTCACCGTGAAGGCGAAGCTTTCCCGGGTAGGGGATGTCCTGCGAAAAACCCAGGCCCAAATAGGCAAAGTCGCTGTTGGTGTAGCCGGCGAAGGGGCGCGGACTCCCTACACTGAACTGCTGCACGACCAGTTGCGGGTCGGGCAATGTCGAGACTTGTGTCGGAACCTGCTTTGCCGACTGCCATCCATGTCGTGCGGCCTGGATCCGCGGATTGTTACGCTCGGCTTCAGCCAGCAGGTCGGCGAGTTTGGCAGGCTGCGCGGGCGGAGGCGATGCTTGCGCCTGAGCGGGCGACGCCTCCGACAAGACGAGAAGAGTTGCCAGAATCCACCTGAAACTGAATTTCATACGCTGTCCTTTCAAGACCCGCGAAAGCCCGCGTTGCTCGCAGGAATTGGGTTTATGGTTTTCCAACTCCGCGCAAAAAGAGACACGCTGGCGCAATACGAGGCCGATCAGGACAGTCTTAGATCAGGAAGGTGCAGAGGAGAGACTGAAACGCGGGAGGTGACAGGTCTTCGACGAGGACGACATGTGGCACGGGCCGAACCTGAAACTTGTCACCCATTGGGTCGGGCACCAATGAAGGAGCTGCCGAGGGAGAAGAATCAGATGCGTTGTATTGGGATTCTGGCAGCGGAGCTTTCGAGATCACGCAGCAGGAAACGTTCGGCGCTGCAGCGAATCGAGTGCCGCTCGCGTCCATCGTCATCTCGTGGCAAGGAGGGTGAGTCTGCGGAGTCGTGCACTCGGTTGGCCTCCAAGAAAACAGAGCGCAAGCCGAGAGTGCTACCGGCCCGGGTCCCACCAGGATCAACGCCAACACGAAAATGAGTGGTGATCGCACTGGTACTTATTCTAGCAGACGGGTTTTCCGAGTGTCCCCAAATATCAGTTTCCCCCTTGTCGTTCCCGGATGCCGTGAAATCCGTCACGCACTGACGTGACACCGGTCACAAGCGGCAGGCAGCAGGAGCAAGTGAAATCGTTATTGCCGCAGAAAACGTAACCCATCCCTCCGCTCGCCCGGACTCCGCCGGGGAAGCAGGCCCCCTCGGAGGCTGACCCACTGCCGCAACCAGACAAGCGCATGGCTGCGTGTTGGCATCCTTAGATGAGCCGGCCCGGCCTATCAACCAGCAATCCCCAGGAACTCATTCAGGAAGCCGACCAGGTGCTTCCATACAAGGTAGTAAACGACGAGGACGAGGGGAAATACGATGGCCAACTGAAAATAGTGGATTCTTATCGTTTCGAACCAAACCAGCCCTTGCCCAGTTGCCGTCAAAAAGCCCAGCGACGTCGCAATCAGGAAACCTGCAGGCGCGAGGATAAAAGGAAGAAGCGCGCCGTGCAGCCCCAGCGGCAGGTAGCGCCGCCGGTGTAGCGCCAGAAACAACATATTCCAAAAGCCGAACGCGTTCGGTATCAAGGCCAGCGGAAAGACAATCACTCGCTCGATAGGCAGCGGAACCTGGTACACAAAGCGGGCGATACAGAACACGGTGAACACCACCAGTATGAAACCTGTGGGCACGGCAATCCCAGCCAGGTAGGCACGCAAATAAGGATGCTGACGCATAACAACCTCCTCACAAGTGGTAAAACAACACGGGAATGAATTTGGGGAAGATAACGAGCAACCCCGCCAGCAGCGCGGCCATGGCCCAGTCATACCAGGGCGTGGCCGCCGCTCGCTGGTCCAGCTTGCGCAGCACCGCCAGCCACAAGTCCCGTCGTGGCACCGCGTCGACTGGCGGGAAGGCCTTCTTCAGTATTGAGCGAATTTGTTCCTGATCATCTTTGATCATGGATGCACACCCAGTTGGTCCAATTGTTTTCGCAACCGGCGGACGGCGCGAAACACCCGCAGCTTGACCGCGCCCACCGAGGTTCCGAGCGCGTCCGCAATTTCCTCGTACGGCCTTTCCTCAACCAGCGCCAGCACCGCCGCCACCCGCAGCTTTGTAGGCAAGCGATCAAACGCCCGTCGGATCTGCTCCCGCATCTCGCGTTGCAGCGCAGCGTCCGGCGACGGCGCTTGCGGCAGATCCGCGGGCAGCTCCGTCTCCGGACGCCGCGTACGCAAGTAATCCAGCGCCGCATTGGTAGCAATTCGTCGCGCCCAGGCGCCGATCGATTGTTTTGGGTCAAATCGCGCCCGCGCCCGATACATGCGCCAGAACGTCTCGACCGTCAGATCCTCGGCGATGCCTGGATCGCGAACAATGCGCAGAATCCAGCCATACACGTCGCCATGGAGCTGGCGAAACAGCGTCTCGAAAGCTTCGACGTCGCCGCGCGCGAATCGCTCGAGTAGCTCCATTGGGCTTCTCTACTATGTCTTACTCGTTCGGAGGGGGATTAGTTACAGGTTTTTTGTGGCCGAGAGACAGACTCTTGCGACGCCAAGTCGCACCCGGGTCAAAGCTCAGCGAAACGGCGGCGGCTTTAGTTTGAGTTGCGTGCCTTCGTTATCTGGCACGTGAAGGCTCTTCCGGCGGTTGCGGGGTATCTCGTCGATTTGAGAGAAAGGCCTGACGGGGTTCCGCGGTTCCTCTTTAAGCCGGTCTGCGACAGCCAACTGGCGGCGACTCCGACCGCGTCGGTCTCGCCCTGCGGGACCCGGCTATGCCCCTTCACGAGGTCCGCAGGTCCCGCCGTATCAGTGCTGAATCGAGGAAGAAGCCGAGGCCAACGGCGAACGGAATAATGCCGAAAGCTGCTGCCATCCAGGCGTTGGACTCCACCCGAGCAATCAGCGCGAAGGTGGCCATATAGCCCAGTGCCCCAGTGATCAGCAGGATGCCGGCCCGCCGCGAACGCGCCGCTTCAGAAAGCTCCGGCTGCATGGGGACGTTCACTCCCCGCGCAATCGCTGCCAGCCGTTCCTCGGTGCGCAGTTTGCGCACCCGGTAAAACGTGTACATCGCCGCAATCGGAATCCCGAAGACCATGATTACGGCCACCAACCCAATCAGGTTATCGTCCATGATGTGCTCCTATCCGTGGCTGCGCCGTCCGCGCGCGAGGCTCAAGTCGCTTTCAATCCAGGGTACGGAAAGACCACGGAGAAAGTTCCCCGCTCGATCCACATGACCGCCCGCTACCCACCTCTGCAAAATGCCTACGGATGGACTTTCTACTGGGCTCAACCCGGGCAGCGATCGTTGACTTGCGGCGGCGCAGAGTGGGTGGCGATTTCCACGCCATTTTTTTCGAGTGACACCTCTCCGGCAAAAGGCAGACCTTCCGCCGGCCGGTCTTCTGATCATCGGAATCGTGACCCAACTCCCCTTCGCTGCCGCGAACCGGGGCACACCTGGCACCTAGCGTGCAAAATCCCGCAGACGTGGGGACAGCAGAAGGCTTAAACTTGGGCTGGTAGAATCATGAGCTGCTTAAGAAAGGTAGATCATTCCCCATGGGCAGGTTAACTTTCTCGACAGGTCTCGACCTCCTACTTTCCAGCCTGGTGATTGTGCTGGCCAGCAGCGCCCTTCTGCTCACCGCAGGGTGCAACAAGTCTCGCCAGCAATCGCCATCGGAAGCTCAGTCTGGCCAGCAGTCGCCAGCTACGGCTGCGTCTCGCCCGGCGGCTGAAAGTTCCAGCCCCGCCTCCACTGCGGGCGCGACGGCCGCCAGTCCCGCAACCGCGGATACGTCCGCCAGACAGTCTGCGATTGATTGGGCAACCAAACAGGATGAGATCAAAAACGATCCCCAGGGTCAGTGGGCCTATCAGGCGACCGGGTCCTCAACTTACAACGATGCGCAGGGCGAAGCCGCTTGGTCTGCCAATCAGGCGGTGGGTATCCCCAATGTCGACCATTATGGCGACGACGGAAAAGCTTGGACGCCGAAGACCGAGGACGGCGGCATCGTATGGCTGGACTTGAAATATGCCAAGCCCGTCCACGCCACTGAGGTGCGGGTGCGGGAGTCGTGCGGCTCGGGTGCCGTGATTAAAGTGGAACTCTTCGACGAGCAGGGTGGTGCACACTCGGTGTGGGCCGGTACCGATCCGACGACAGATTTGAACTACTTGATCGTGAAGTTTCCCAAGACCGATTTCAAGACCGCCCGGGTGAAGGTGACGCTGGCGACCAATGTCGTCCCCGGCTGGAATGAAATCGATGCGGTTCAACTTGTCGGGGTGGATCAATAGGGGCGGGTAGCTCACCCTCTTCCGTCGGCCGTAACGCAAGAACTAAGGACTTCGTCGAAGCCATACCACATAGTGGGGGTTCGTCCCTTAGCCTAATTTACCCAACATACCGTGGTCAGCCGACCGGGGACAGCCGGGGGGACGCCGGCGCTGCGGAAAAAAGGCCACCAGCACCCTGGCGGCCTTCCTTGAAACCTGGGAACTTTGCAAAACCTAGCGTTCGTCCCCTTTCAGTTCCTCCACGTCACTCCCGGATACAGACTTGGAACCCGGTACGCCCGGTAGGCGTAGGCCCCGCCGATGTCCATCTCCCAAAGGACCTGCGGCACCGGTGCCGGCGAAACCTCCTGCACCACCGACAGCACTCCCGGAGGCGCAGGCGCAGGCGCCGAAAGCGCGAACTCCACGTTGCCGTTGCCCAGTTGGCTGACACTTCCGCCCCAGAAGCTGAAAAAGCCGGGCAAATCTTCCCATAGCAGCGTTGCCACGTGTGCACTCTCGTCGACCTGGAACAAGGTCGCCCGCGTCTGGCACGCTGGATTCCCCGCCGTCCCGCACATCGTGCCGACATTGTCCAGCACCCGATTGTTGCCATTGTCGAAGATGGCGAGCGTCATTCCCTGCTCGTTCTGGCTGATCAGCGACGGGTAGTGCTGGAAGTAGAACCAGTCGCCTGGGTCCCCTCCCTCGATGGCAAAATCGCCGCCGTTGCCCAGTCGCCACAGCAGGTTGCCGGTGCCCGTCCCATCCTTATAGTCAATCTTCAGTAGCCACGCCTGGTTGCGCATGGAAAGCAGCAGATCGCCGTCCCCAGGTAAGTAAACAATGGCATTGCTGTGCGTCCAGTCGGGAAGCGCTCCCGGGTGCCGGTTCACATCCAGGTGATCGAACGACGACCACTCCCACACCGGATTCCCGCCTTCATCCACTTCCACGAGTCCATCCCCGATGACCCCGGAGGTCCCGGGATAACCCGGCAGGTCCGTGAAGTTCTTTAACAGAGTCACCAACAGGATCATGTGCCCGCCCTTGAGCGGCAGCACATCATGGTGAATCCCCACCGGAAGCGGGCTGAAGCCGATCTGCTGCAGCTTCTGGTTTAACTGGTCAAGCGTGATCTCGCGTATCGTGTTTCCCGCCAGGTCCACCTCGCGCAAGATCAGGCTTCCGCTCAGAGTGTTCGCAATGCTCAGCAGGACGTGGCCGTTCGGCAGCAGTTTGATGGGGAACGGGAAATAGCCCTGCATCACTCCCACGTCGTAGTACCAGATCGGGTTGCCCTCGCGGTCGGCAAACAGGGACTGCATGACGTGGGTCTGGCCGGTCCAGTCCAGCAGATTGATCAGTTCAATGCCCGGGTTCTCCGTGGACGCCAGCGCCGGCGTCGGACGTGTGACCGTCAGCGTGGGAAACGTAACCGCCGGAAGCGGCCCGGTAGTGAAGGTTCGATCCCGGTCCCTCCACAGCATGCCGTCCGCATAAACCGATGCCCGCATGTGGTAGGTTGTGGACGCCTTCATCCCCGCCACCTGGATGGCCAGCGGGCTGCCGTCCCCCGGCAGCGAATACCACGCCGTTCGCCGACCGTAGTGCTTGTCCGTCCCGAACTCCACCATCGCCTGCCCTGCGTACCGAGCCGAAACCGAATACTCGGCCACCAACGGATGCTGCGTCGCGGCAACCGCCGTCGTGACGTTCGCCAGCGTAGCAGTCGCCTGATTCGAAACAAAGTTGCTGCCATCCCCGCAAGCCACCAGAACAACTGAAACCACGGCCAGCAGAATCGTGCGTAACACCAAACCAACCCGCCTCATCGCTATCACTCCTTCAACTCCGCCCCCAGCAAAGAACTGTCGCTCCTTGCATGTTCCCGATTCGAGGCGGCGAAATATTATTCTCACAGTGTGCCCTCGACGCAGGACTCTGTCACGGCACGAGAGGTCGTAGCGAAGCTTGTGGGAAGCTGTTAGGAACGGAGTGGAAGAGATGGCCGGTGTGGCGCGGACACCCCTGCTCACGGCTCATCGAATGCTCGATGGGGAGCGACAAACGGGCGCGACTCGGTCTCGTCCACTCGCGCACCGCGTGCCCGGCGACACCAAAGACGCGGGCAAGAGTGCCCACGCCACATAAAAAAAGGCCGCTCGCGAGCGGCCTACTTTGAAAACCTTGGAGCCTTGCTAGTCTCCCAGCACAGGCTCTCCGACATCCAGCTTGGGCTTGCTCCCGTTGCCGTTCGCCGGGGTCAGCGCGCCTAGCGGGATGAAGCCGTTCTCGGCTACGACCGGCTTCTCCTTCAGCACGACTTCGCGGTAGAGCGCGGCCATGCGGGCGTTGTAGGCGGGATCGTTCTTGTGCTGATCTTCTTTTTGTTTCGCGTCGCGCGCACGCAGCTTTTCTTCACGGGCGTTCTTGGCGATGCCCAGCTTGTCCAGATCGTGCTGCTCTTCCATGGTGATGAGTCCATCTTTCAGCACGAGTGAGTGCTCGCTGGATTCCATCTTGACGTTCTTGCCACCGGCGAAGATCTCGTGGCGTCCGTGTTCCTCGTACCACTTGGTGAGGGTGGCGGTCATGTGCATCTTCTCGATGATGTTGCGCCAGCCCACGCCGGTGTTGTAGGCGCAGAAGGAGATTTCCCCTTCCTGCGTGGCGTAGGGAATGATGCACTGCTCGGTGCGGCGGAAATCATAGTTGAACAGGTCCTGGAACCACATGCCGGCGATGAACAGCACGAGCCACTCGTCGGATTTGCGGTTGCCGTCCGCCGGTATACCGACGCCGCCGAGCGCGCCGCCGCTCTGCTTGTCCACCTTCTTGATCAGATCGCCGAGCCGGAAACCTTCCGGCGC
>JBGPJK010000125.1:0-11348 GCA_041485425.1 Terriglobia bacterium
GCACTGTGGCTGTGTGTTTCTTGTGCTGACGAGAAGGGAAAGATGAACAGCAGGGTGAGCAATATTCGCCATAGATCGGGCATCCCTTATCTCCATAGGCGCGTGGCGCTCTTGTGACATCCGAATTCTAAATTGAAGCCGGCGACAATGCCCTCCGCTTGAGGCTAGAGAGCTTCCGTATCCTCTCAAAGACTTAACTGGAAAGTGCGTTGAGGGAAGAGGCACCTGACAATCCGCAATCATCAAGCGAATGTGGCCATCCCTGACCCTTGACGATGGTTTCTGAGTAACAGGCTACTCGGAGACTACCGGATTATGGAAGAGTGGCCGACCATTCGGGATCTGGCCGTTTCGCTCAACCCTGCGGTGCATAACGCGGCTTAGCCGGGCGGAGCGTCCACCTGGTGAACAGGCAACATCTATGGTAATTTGAACGGCAATCAAGAGGTCGCATGACGACAAGCCAGTTGATTCTAATGACCAGCCTATATCTGGCCGCCTTCGTCGGAGTAGCCCACTTGACCCGAGCAAAGGTGCCCCGAATCGCGGGAGCCCTGTGCGGCGGCGCCGTTTTCGGAGTGGTAGCGCTGCTGGCTGTTGCACTGGGAGAGACACAGGGTTGGTGGCGAGTACCGAAGGCTGGCTCCTCGCACTTCCAGTTGCTCTTGTGGATCGGCTCCGCGGTCTCGTGCACGCCCGTCTACCTGATTACCTGGAGGGTGGCCCGCCGCTTCGGCGGACGCGGGCTGGCAGTGTTCGCCTTGGCAGCGGCAGTAATCGGCCCGCCGCGCGACTACTGTGTCGCCGCAATGTTCCCAGACTGGATCGCCTTCTCGCCGGGCATCGCGCCGGTCCTCGCCGTTGCCTCGATCTATGCATTGCTGGTAGTTGTGGGGCACGCGGTGATGCGCATCGTCGCCGGCCCAGCCCAAGGTGACTCATTTGCACGGCGGCTCTCGGGTGCCGGAAGGAAAAGCACTGCCGGCAAGCTGCCTTAAGCAAGGGCCAGCGCGAGTGCCCGGGCATTTAACGATGACCCGGGTGGATCGGATGACACTCCCGTGTAACGACCCACTCGGATGTAATCCGCTTCGGCCAGTTCGATTCGTGCAAGAAGAGGTTTTGTTACAAGCTCTCAGGGACAGCACGATTACTGCTGCTCATCCGGCTGCTGCCCCCCAAGTCTCCCCACCACCGATGCCAGCACTACCCAGGCCGTCACCGCAAGCAGCCACGCCACCAGCAACCGCAACACCATGCTGGTCGTCTCACCGCTCATCGACGACATCTTCGGCACCCAGGCAATCAATCTCTGCGGCACGTAAATCCCAAGCGCTGCCAGGACGACAAAGCTCAGCCAATACCAACCACTGCGAACGGTGCGCCACCACGCTCTCCAGCCGTGTTTCCCCAATCCGCCGAATCCGTGTTTCGCCATCTGCCGGCCCATCGGCAGAAATATCCCGGGAGCCGCGATCCAGCACACAAACCACGCCAGCCCCAGCACCATAGAATCCATCTGGGTTTCGCCGATGTGCCGCCGCAGTCCCGAGGGAAGGATGGAGCGCATATAACTCGCAAACTGGTAGGCATGCTCGCTCCAGCCACTCACCAGGCACAAGCACCCCGCCAGCAGCGCTGCCCAGACGGCAAAAGCGATCAATGTCCGCCATCCCGCACGAAATGCAGCCCAGGACTTCTCCGGCTCGCCGAAGTACACCAAAGTCCCCGACTGCAGTCCCAGCGCCGCGATCACAACCACCACTGCCAGCACCGCACTCAATACCAATTGCCAGACATGCGCCTCCGGAATAGTCAGCCAAAGCGCGCCCAGCGCAAACAGTACCGGATTCAGCAGGAATTGCAGCAGCCACACCCGCTTGCCCGACCACGCCATCGCCATCGCTTCCCCCAGAGTGCTCATCACTTCACCTCCACGGTCAGAGCATCGGTGGTCGAAAGCACAGAGGGCTGGTACATCGGCTGCACCAGCGCCGGACTCACGCGGAACTTGCCCGGGTTCACCATCTTCATCAGGTAGAAATAGGTCTGCCGCTGCTTGAACCAGGTCTGGAACATGGCGGCGCGGTCGTCGTGGAACTCGCGTCGCGAGTAGAAGTAGCTCCACCAGTCCGGCCGGTCCTTGATCTCGTACGAGTCGTCGCGCTCCAGGAACTCCGCCCCCGCCGGGATGGGATCTTCGACCATCAGGTAGCGCCACTCGCCGCCGCCCACGGTGAGCCGCACCGCCACCACATCTCCCGGGGCAAGCGTCCCGCTCAGCGGCTCCAGGTGGTAGACGATCTTGTCGCCCTGGCTTCCCTTCTCCGTCGCCGGCGCCAGCCGGTAGTAATCGCGCGTAATATTCAGCGAAAGCTTGTTGCTCTGGAAAAGCTTCTTCTCGGTCGAGTAATACTCTCCGCGTGCCGACCAGTAGAGCCGCCCCACACCGTTCTTGCGGATTTGGATGCGGTTCTCGCCCACGGCAAGCTGCTCTGCACCCAGATGGATGACGGGCGCGACCGCCGTCATCGTGTCCGCCTGGGTGAATTTGCGGGTCAGCACCGGCTTGCCGTTTACCAGCACGTCGGCGGTGAAGTTTGCCTCCAGTTCATGGCTGGTCTTCAGATATTCCGTGAGCCCAAAAATTACCATTGCGGTTTGCTTGGTGGAGGACCAGTAGTAGCCATCGCTGCGATGGTCCACCAGCCACAGCACCGCCTTGGGCAGAAGCGGGCTGTCAGGGTGCACCTGGCTGATGAGTTTTACGGCCAGCGCCGTGGTCTCGGGACCATCATCGAATTCAAACTCCATCAGGTAGTCGTATTGCGAGGGCCAGTACGCCTGTGCGCCATCCACCTTCGCCAACTTTTCCAGGCTGCTCGCGATCTCTTCCGCGCGGCTGTCGCTTTGCCAAACTAGGACCATCCCGAGCAGGGCCAGCCCCTGTGCTGACATCTTGTCGCGGTCCTGCCAGGCGCGGTCCAGCGTCGCGGCATCGCGAGCGCCGCTCTGCGACAGCGCGTAAACCACATAGGCTCTGAGATCAGCCCGCATCCTCGGATACTTCTGCAATGCGCCCTGCAAGAACTGCTTCGCCTTGGCCAGGACGTCGGGCTTCACCTCATATCCAGCAGCATTTGACTGTGCCAGTCCCGATACCACGTACGCCGTCATGAACACCTGGCTCTCATCGTCCTTCCACCAGCCCCAGCCGCCGTCGTCATGCTGGTAGTCGTACAGCCGGTCCATACCGGCGCGGATCTTCTTCTCCAGCTCCGTTTTGTCGCCCTTGTACTCCATGTGTAGATCAGCGAGCGTCTTCGCCACAATGATGTTGGGCAGGAAGCTCGACATGGTCTGCTCGGTGCAGCCATACGGATACGTCGTCAGATATTCCAGCGCACTCAGAATGGCTCCGGCGACGGACGGGGTCACACTCACATCCAGGCTGTGCGAGGACGGCTCCGTCCCCGCGGGGAACGTGATCGTCTCCTCCGCTGGCCCTGCGTCACCGGAGATCGATCCCGCCTTCGCTTCGGCCAGCTTCACACCGAAGGGCACAACCGGCAGGGTCAGTTCCATGGCGTCTGACTCTTCGTTGGTCAACGCCTTCGCCACCAGTTTGGCCTCGCGGACGTTGGGCACGCGCACGCGCCAATCGGCCTGAGCCTCGCCGCGGCTAGGTACCGTAACTTGGCGAGTGGCGCCCTCGATCACTTCCAGCCCGGTCAGCTCCATCGAAACCTGCACCGTCTTGGTGTTCTCCAGGTAGTTGTGTACCAGCGCCGAGACCGTAATCTCGTCACCCTGGCGGAAGAAGCGTGGCACCGACATGCGCACCATGAGGTTCTTGCGCACGATCACGCGGTCCACTGCACTGCCGACCTTGGTGTCGAGCGTGACTCCTCGAACCGTCGTCCGCCACGTGGTCAGCGAGTCCGGGAATTCCAGCCGGGCTTGCGCCTGGCCCTGGGCGTTGGTTTTGACATCGGCCAGCCACAGCGCCGTGTCGGGAAATGCCTTCCGGATCTTCGGCTGCACCAGCGCTTCGCTCGGCTTCAATTGCGCCAGCGGACGGTACGCCAGATTTCCCGCCAACAGCATCTGCCGCTTGCCTGCCTCCCCGTGGAAATAAAAACTCAGCGACGAGTCCGTGTACACAAGGTCATAAGCGTTACCATAAAAGAAGTTCGAAATGCTCTGCGTGAGATCCGGGTGGATGGCATAAATGGCCTCGTCCACCACGCCCACGCTGAACTCGCCGCTCACCGCCTTCCCACTCGCGTCCTTGGCAGTGATCTTGTAAATCGCCGGCTCCCCGGGCTGGAACTGCTTCTTGCTGGGTTCCACCGCCACATTCAGGACCTGCTGCACCGCGGGAACTTTCAGATTCTTCGACGACTGGTACAGCGCGTTATCGCGGATGAAGGTGGCGCCTACGTACACGTTGGGCTGATCATCGGCGCCAATTGGAATCTCCACCGTCGTGCTGGGACCCGTGGCCTTGATCACCTGCCTGGTTTGCAGTGTGCGCGCCTCGGTGGTGACCAGGATGTAGGCGTCCGGAACCCCCGTCAGCAGCAGTAGCTTGGCCGTGTCACCCACGCTGTAGGACTTCTTGTCGGGAATGATCTTGATCTCCCGCTGGCCCCCGGCGTACCAGTTCTGATCCGTGCCTGGTATCCAAACGTAGGTGGTGTTGCTCACTTCGCGGTTCTCGGGCGTTTTCGCGGTCACCCTTACCAGCAGATCACCCGACTCATTCAGGGGAACATCGACTCGCGCTGTGCCGTCGCTGGCGGTCTGTGCGTCCCGCGCCAGCACGACCACATCTTTCGTGCCCGGCTGCTGCCAGAAATGGCGAACCACTTCCAGGTGCACCGCTGTCCGGACCGGGTTGCTGTCGTAGTCGCGCGCTTCGACCGTGAACTGCGCGGTGTCGCCCTTACGGTAGAGATAGCTGTGCCCACGCACCGCGACTTGGAAACTGCCATAGGTCGCCAACACGTAGTTGTAGCCGGAAATCTCCCGATTACTGGCGTCCATGACGCGGGCTTCAATGCGATAGCGCAAATCCCGCTTGTTGGGGCTCGGCTTGGTGCGGACCGTGATCGCCAGGCGGCCACTTGCGTCCAGTGTGCCGCTTTGCTCGGACTCCTGCTCACCGCCGTAGAAGCCCTCGTCCCCGCCTTCGTCGCCTTCGCCGCCCGCCTCGCCGGCGTAGTTGCCGGAGTCTTCTTCATCCTGCTCACCAAACCCGGACCAGTAGGGCATGGTGTGGACCACGTACTTCACTTTGCCGTTGGCGACCGGCTCGCCAAAGTAGTAGCGCGCCGCGATGGTGGCCTGGATGGTGTCGCCCTGCAGCACGCGCGCCTTTTCGGGCGTGACCTTCACCTGGTACTCCGGCTTCTTGTATTCCTCGACGTTGAAACCACCCGACATGGCCGCCTGCTCGTGCCGCAGGGTGATCGAGTAGTAGCCCAGCGCCGCCGCCTGGGGAACGTCGAAATCGCCGTGGACCGTGCCAAACGGCGACAGCGTCATGTCCTGCTGGAAGACCTGCTTGTTATTGGGATCCTCGATGACGACCTGAACTTTGGTGCCCGCCGGAACAGCGTAGCGTTCGCCATTGTGGTTGCGCACGATTCCCTTGAAATGAACCGTGTGTCCGGGCCGGTACACGGGGCGATCGGTATAGACGTAGCCCACCCAGTCCTGGCTGGGATTGCTGCTCAGGTTGAACGAATAGGGCGCCACGATCGCCGGATCATCCCCGTGCTGCGCCAGTATCCATACGTTTTCCAGTGTGCCGCCTTCACCGCCCTCTCCGTTGCCGGTTCCTTCGTATTTTACCGACGCCTGCGCCAGACCTTGCGCGTCGGTCTGCATGCGCGCCAACTCTTTCTTGTTGGCCCAGACCACCACCGAACTGTCCGGAATCGGCTGCCCGCTGCGGCGGTCCACCAGGTAGGTCAGCACCTGTCCAGGAGCCGACTTCGTCACCATCGCGATCTCGCTGACCAGGACCACCGTGTACGCGCGCAACGTTCCGTCGGTGGCCTCCACCACGTACACGCCGGACTTAAGAGAATCCAGCGGAATATTCAGGTTTCCCGAGAAAAGCTGCGAGCCCATCTGCTGGTGCCAGCGCGCTACCAGTTGCTTCGAATTCAGCAGGGGAACCTGCGCGAACACCGCCTCACCGGTCACCTTGCTGCGGTTGGCCTGTGTCTGGCGGATTTCCGCCCGCACCTTCGCCGAGAACTGCCCGCGAACAAAATCCCGCAACTGTACCCAAAGCTCGTGTTTCCAGTCGTGGAAACGCTCCAGCCAGGTGCGCTCTTCCACTTGCTCCTTGGGCGAGAACCGGCCGAAGCTGTGGACGTCATCCAGCTTCTGAAAAAACTGCAGCGGATCTTGGACGCGATAAACCCGGAACTCCAGGGTCTCAACCCCGGTCGAGGACACATTGACCACCGGCTTCTCCCCGGGCATGTAGCTGCGATCGCTGCTCAGGGAGAAGTACGGCTCACGCGCCAGCGCAGGCAGCGCCGTGAATAAAAGGACCAACGTCGTGCAAAGTTTCAGCTTCAAACCACACCTTCCGCCCGGCTTCCGTAGCGCCGGCGTCCCGCCGGCTGTCGCGGGGGCATCCTGCCCCCGCAAGTGTTGGCTGCACATCACTCTGTTTCTCGCAAAATGTTCCACCGGTACACGCCCAGGAAATTGCTGTTCCCCGGGACCGGACGCCAACGCGGCGACGGATGCTGCAAAAGATCCTCGACTCGAAGGCGCCGAATCTCGCCCTTTTCTTTGCCGATCGGTCCGGTGTGATAGATCACGAGAGCGTCTTGATCCCCATCCAACTGGCTTCGGCCCACGAAAATCATGGAATGATACGGCTCGTTCTGCTGCAATTGGCGGTAGAACAGCAGGTCGCCCGGCCGCGCCTGCCGCACATCGCGGCTGATGAAATGCGTATTCAACTCGCGCAGCTTTCGGGCGTCCGCAAACTGGGCAAACGCCCCGTTGCTCAAGTCCTCCGCGGCAAACGCACCGGGTTTCACCCGCAGCAGGCCCGCGCCCAGCGGCGTAAACGGATACTGGTATTTCTGCACCGAAGGCACGCTGGGCAGCGACTCCAGCCCCATCTCGGCCATCCACCCCGCCTCGTGGGCGTGCAGCGCACTGCGGTATGCAAAGCGGATCAGCGCCGCGCAGTCGTTGATCTCCGCAGGCAGTTTCTCTGCGGGAAGCAACGATTCGAAATCCGCCAGCAGCGTAAACCAGCGGCGGAACGCGTCCCGGTCCGCGGTATTGTTCAAGCGCAGAAAATCCGGCGTGCCGTCGTGAAAGCGGTCCTCATAAGAAGGCACGAGGTCGAGCTTGATGCTCGCCGGTCGAAGGCTCTCCGCCGTAACCCGCAGCGTTACCGGCCCGGGCAGGATTCCCGACGACACGCGCGCCCGCAGTTCACGGCCCTCCGCCCCGGAGAACCCGACATGCAATCCTTTATTCGCGTCTTGAAAGTGGATGGAAACTTCAGAAGCGGTAAGCATCCGACCGTCGCTGGCCCGTACTGTGAGGGCGGCGGCACTTTCTCCATCCGCGGGCAAAGCAGCACGGTCTGACACAACCGCCAAGGCCACTGGCGCGGAGCGAACACGGCTCCAGCGGGCCGTTCCTACTCCCGCCGCCAACAGCAAACAAAACAGCGGTATGAACCGTGCCTGCGCGGGCAGCTTTGACGATAGCAGGGTCATTCCGAGTCGCTGGATTATAACCCCACTACTTCACTTTCCCCAGCGCAACCTGGCGCGAGAAGCGAACCACCGCGCCCTTTGGGCCGACAGCTATGGCGTCTCCGGCGGGCTCAAAACTCAGCCCATTCAGATTCAGCTCCCGATACGTCACCCAGCTCTTTTTCCGGATGTCATCGCTGTATCCCGCATGCGCAGCTCCCACCGCCAGCACTTCACGCTGGGGACCAAACGCCACCGCCGAAAAGTACGATTGCGGAGCTATCTCCCACAAGTTCCAGGTGAGGCCTGCGTCGTCGCTCCACGCCAGATCGGCTCCGCCCTGTTCGGGATGCTGGTAATCTCCTCCGGCAATCAACCCATGCTCGGGGTCGCGGAACGCAATGGAGAAAATCCCTGACGACTCGTTGCCGTGCATGATCGGTGTCTCCGCGACTGTCCACGTTTTCCCGCCATCGCTGGAGCGAAACACCCGCGCCGCTTTTCCGCCCGTGCCGAACCAGACATTCGTCTTGCCCTGCACTGCGATGCACGTTCCACTGGCAGCAAACGCGCCCTCGCCCTCGGCAGCGGGCGGCATCTTTTCCGCTGGAATCCGTTTCCAGTTTCTTCCGCCATTGTCGGTGGTGATCAGCTCGAATTTTCCGTCCAGGGGATCGCCCAAAGCAATGGCGTGATCGCGGTCCCAGAAAGCCATGCAATCGAAGAAGCCTTTGGCCTCCTGGTTGGTGAACTGGAGCGCCCAGTGTTTGCCGCCATCCGTAGTCTTGTAGATTCGAGATTGCGCTCCCGGCCCGGCACTTAGCAGATATGCCACGTCTGCGCTGAATGCTTCCACATCTCGGAAATCGAGCGTTTCTGCCCCCGGAACCTGCGCCATCCGCCAGGAACTTCCGCCGTCCACGGTGCGCAGATAGGTTCCATGCGTGCCGCTCGCCCACGCAACTTTACGGGTGACGGCACTCACTCCGCGCAAATTCTCCACCGTATTGCTCTTCTGCTCAATCACGCGTACCTGGGCGGAGCAAAAGCAGGCCAGAAAGAGTGCAAGCCACCATCGAGGGCGCATGCTTGCGATTCTACCCTCCGCGCGCCAACCTATATCATTGATGCGATGAGGCGAGCTTTCTCCTTTTGGCTGGTTGTGGCCTTGGGCTTGGTCGCTCACTCCCGAGTTCGATCCGTATTCTCATCCCAGGTCTTTAATGTGGGTCGCCAAATACCACTGATTGCCGAAGGGGTCCTGCACCCCAGCGCTGCGGTCGCCATAGGTTTGGTCCGCGGGCGGGTTCAGCGACGTCGCGCCGGCCTCTACAGCGCGCCGGTACAGCGCGTCACAATCCTCCACATATAAGTAAAGCATGGTTGGCATCGGCTGGAATTCGCCGTGCGCCTCTCCCATCTCCACCACCGAACTTCCAATTCTCATCCGGGAGTGATGAACCACGCCATCCGGTGATTCCGCTCGATCCACTTCCACCGCTCCAAACGCCCGCTTCAGGAAATCGATCACTTGCGGCGCGCCGTGCGGATGCAGATACACATTCACCGTATGCATCCCCTCCGGCACGTGTCCGGTAGCTTGATTGGTCGCGATATACCAGTAGTTGCCGGCCAGGTCCTTCACCCCGGCCTCGCGATCGCCATAGAACTGATCGGTGGGCGGCTGAATCGAGATCGCACCGGCCCGCACTGCCTGCTCGTACACCGCGTCCACGTCCTTCACATAGAGGTGAATCGCCGTCGGCATGGGAGTTCCCTTCCAGGCTCCACCGCCGCCCAGCATCATCATGGAGTCGCCAATCTGCACCTCGCAATGAATGCCGCCCGCACTGCCAATCGTGCGGAAACGTTCTTCCGCGCCGAACGCCTGCTTCACGAATTCGATCAGCTCGGCGGCTTCTCTTACCGTGAGGTACGGCGTAACGGTGTGATAACCCTGAGGCATGTAGCTGACGGTGGCTGTGGTCACTGTTGTTTTCCTCTCCAAATCTGCTTTCAGTCGAGCCTTGAACTCCTGCCGAGGAAGATCGCGCAACTCGGAAGCGACGCGCAGCAGCGGAGCGAGCGCCGGGCCGACATCCGGGACCTTCGCGTCCGGGCGGGCCAGCATCGCCTCCACCGCTACATCGAGTTGTTCGAACCGGCTGCGCCTAGCCATTTTTCCCACCCAATTGGTCTCGCAACCCCGAGAGCCCGCGGAATTGCAGCTGTTTCACCGCGCCCTCGCTGCGCCCCAGTTCTTGCGCGATTTCGCGGATACTCTTCCCCTCGCCGAACCGCATGCCAATGACGCGCCCCTGGTCCGACGGAAGCTGGCCTACCATCCGGAACAACCGCGCCCGGTGTTCTATTTCCTCGAGGTCGACTTCCGTACTTGCCTCCGGGGGATCGCCCGGCACCTCTCTCCCGCTGCGTTTCCACCGGTCCGCGACCAGGTTGGCGGCAATCCTGAAGAGCCATGCGGCGAAGGGAATGCCGCGCCAATCAAAACCCGCCAGGTTGGCGAGCGCTTTGTGGAATACGTCGGAGGTCAGGTCCTCGGCCACGTCGCGGTCGCGCACGCGCCGCGCGATGAACGCATACACCCGCTCAAAGTTGTTCTCGTAAAGCTCGCCAAACCTGCTGGGGTCTCTTTGCGCAGCCTCAACCAGGAGGCGTTCCTGCGCCTCCCGCCGCGACCCTCTCGATGCAGGCTTTCTGACCGCCATCTTGCCTTCTCTTCTGTATAAACTGCTGGGGGGACAAAAAGGTTACGGCGCCATCCCCTGCCCCCACAATGCCAGGATATGGCCCGGTCGGCTCACCCTCAAGTGGTGTGCCAGCCCCAGCAGGAAGGAGATTGGCCATGGCGGATGCCCCCAGGCTGTTCCGAGTGCTTCTCGAGGTCGCCGATCTGGACAAGGCCGGTGCCTTTTATTCGAAGTTGCTGGATAACGAGGGCGAGGACATCGGTGGGCTAGGGCGGGGGCGTGACGGCCGGCCACATTGCCAGCCGAAGGACTGGAGACGCTGCTGCTCTGGAACGGCTTGGACAACGTGCGGCGGCGCACTCTAACCCCTGCGCTCGCCGACAAAGTCAAGCGCAACCCCTACTTGGATTCGATTGAGGCCCTAAAGCCGCCCCCATCCCGACGGCTTTTTTAGCGAAAGCAGGGCAGATATAGTCCGGGTTCGTGGGTGGGTCACCCGCCCTGCTCGTGCCTTCAGAACTTGATTACGATTCCGGCCGAGTACCGGAAATTGTTCTGAGTGAGACTGGCGATACGGGTCTGCAGGAAATCAGCCTGCGCCAAGCGCACAGCCCACCTGGAATTGAGGTTGACGTCGAGTCCGCCGCCGGCCGCCCAGGCAAAACCTGTATCGGAAGCGCTGAGCCCAAATGCCGAGCCGTTGATGTGGGCACCGCCAAACAACACATGCGCGAAGGGTGTGATTTTGGAACTATTGGGGAAGTGCACGATCGGCCCGAACATAAAGGTGTGCAGCTTCACGCTGGCTCCGAACGGGCTGCCGTAGGCGCCACTGACGTCACCACTCACGCCCAAATGCTTGGGGACGTAGCCGCTTACAGAGGCATCC
>JBGPJK010000126.1:0-11272 GCA_041485425.1 Terriglobia bacterium
CGCCAGCGAGCGATAGACGTCAATCAGATCCTGCACTCCGCTTACCTTCGCGCTCAGGATGATCTGGTCGGGCCGCAAGCCATATTTCTCGGCTAGGCCAGCGGACTTCAGCGCGCTCACGACCATGGCTTCCATGGTGACTTCACGCGCGTCCTTGGGTTCGGGCAGCAGCGAGTTCTCATCCATCATGCGGGTGAGCAGCGCCTGGTCGAGCGATCCCCAGTTCACTCCAATGCGCACCGGCTTCTGGTTCTCGACCGCAACTTCAATCATGGTGCGGAAGTTGTTGTCGTCCTTGCGGCCGATGCCGACGTTGCCGGGATTGATGCGGTACTTAGCCAGGCCGCGGGCACAGGCAGGATATTTCTTGAGCAGGATGTGGCCGTTGTAGTGGAAGTCGCCGATGATGGGAACGTTGATGCCCTGTTTGTCGAGCTGCTCAACGATGTGCGGCACCGCGGCTGCCGCCGCTTCGTTGTTGACCGTCACCCGCACCAGTTCGGACCCGGCACGCGCCAAAGCGGCGGTCTGCTGCACCGTGGAGGCGACATCGGCGGTGTCGGTGTTGGTCATGGACTGCACCACAACCGGTGCATCGCTGCCCACGCGCACCCCGCCAATGGAGGCTGTGACAGTCTTCCGGCGATGAATGTCAGCCATAGGGAAGTATTAGTTTAGCACGGGGGGAAAGCGGACCTCGGGCGTCAACCTGGATTTTGTTCAAGTAACCGGAGAAGAGCTTAACCACAAGGGACACGAAGGCACACCAAGAAAAAGAGCATGTCCCCTTCGTGTCCTTTGCAGTTAAGACAGGCTTATGGCAATCTCTGCGCCAGGCCCGGCAGCGTTTTGGCCAGATCGTTGTAGATCACCATCACGGCAAAGAGCACCAGAAACACAAATGCTGCCTGGTAGATGCGTTCTTTGATGCGCAGGCTGATGTCGCGGCGCATAACGCTTTCGACAAAGAGCAGCAGGATGACGCCTCCGTCGAGAATGGGAATGGGCAGCAGGTTAAAGATGCCCAGGTTCAGGCTGATGGCGGAAGTGAGCAGCAGCAGCGGCGTCCACCCTTTCTCACTCGCCGCCTGACCGGCAGCGCGGCCGATGCCGATCGGGCCTTCCACCGTCCGTAAGGAAACTTTCCGCCGAACCAGCTTTTCGACCAACTCCAGAATCAGGAGCGAGGTCTTCCGGTTGTCGTCCAGGGACATCTGGACAGCCTGGCCAAATGGCAGGCTGCCCACCGTCATCGGAAGGCTGCCAATGCCAATGCGATAGGCTTTTTCATTGAGACTCTTCACCGGGGCCAGCACCGGCTTCAGGGTAAAAGTCTTGCTTTGGCCATCCCGGGATACGGTGAGTTCGATGGGCTGGTCCTTGGTGCGCTTCAGCGATTCGATCATCGCTCCGAGTGCAGGCACCTGCTTGCCATCGAGGGCGACGATCTCGTCTCCGATCTGGACCCCGGCCATCTCCGCGGGCATCCCGTCTTCCAGTTCGGTGACCGTCAGCGGGTGCTTCGGGGACAACCCGGCAGTGCCGGTCTGTGAGACACCGGAGGGCTCCGGAACAAGCGTCTTTTCCAGGGTCTGGTCCCCACGCTGCACAGTGATGCTGAGCGGTTGGTTGGGATTCAGTTCGATCTGGGGTTCGATCTGCTCCCAGGTGGGATTCTGGATGCCGTCCACCCGCGCGATGCGGTCCCCAGGTTGCAAGCCGGCTTTGGCTCCCGCCGAGTCCTGTTCCACCCAGCCGACCACGGCTGGTTCATGCCAGAAGGTGGGGTACTCGTAATGCACCATGTACACGCCGGCCAGCAGGCCAATGGCAAGCAGAATGTTCATGGCCGGTCCGGCGATGGCGATAATAAAACGGTGCCAGCGGGGATGGGAGAGGAACTCGGCAGGGTCCCCGGTGCGCTCGTCCATGGGGTTTTCGCCACTCATCTTGACGTAGCCGCCGAGCGGAATCGCGGCAATGCGATAGTCGGTCTCGCCGCGACGGAAACCGAAAAGGCGCTTGCCAAAGCCGATGGAGAAGACCTCCACACGCACACCCAGCAACTTGGCCGCGGCGTAATGGCCAAATTCGTGGATCAGGATCATGAATCCCAAAACCACGGCTACAGAGACCACAGCGATAAAGAAATCCGACATAGAAGCCCTGTTATGCCCCTCGCAAGCCGGCGGAAACCGGTTGCGGACGCCCACTCAATTCATGAACCCGCTCTCGGGCGGCACAGCGCGCCTGGGAGTCGGTCTCCAGCACCTGACCTATAGATTCCATTTTGGTTGCTGGCGTTGCAGAAAGCACCACTTCAATGATACGGGGGATCTCATCAAAGCGGATGTGACCATCCAGGAATGCGGCGACCGCGACCTCATCGGCAGCGTTAAGTGCAATGGATTTCCCACCTCCAGCCTCCGCCGCTACATAGGCAAGCCGCAAACAGGGGAATTTTTCCATGTCCGGGGGGGAGAAATCGAGGTGCCGTAAGTCCATGACCGGGAAGCGCATAGTGGAGGGAATGCGTTCCGGATAGGTCAACGCGTACAGGATGGGCAGCCGCATATCAGTTACCGAGAACTGAGCAAGTATGCTGCCATCCACGAACTCCACCATGGAATGGATGGTGGATTGAGGGTGCACCATGACCTGGACCTGGCCAGGCGGCAGGTTGAACAAACGGCAAGCCTCGATGACCTCAAAGCCCTTGTTCATCAGAGTCGCAGAATCAATGGTGATGCGGCGGCCCATTTTCCAGGTGGGATGGTTCAAGGCCTGGGCTACCGTGATGGAAGAAAATTCAGACTTTGGAGTATGGAGGAAGGGCCCACCCGAGGCAGTCAGCCAGATGCGCTGGACTTCCTCGATCCTTCCACCGCGCAGACACTGATGAACCGCATTGTGCTCGCTGTCGATGGGCAAGAGCGGCTTGCCCTGGCGGCGGGCTTCGGCGGTGATCAGTTCGCCGGCGGCGACCAAGCATTCTTTGTTGGCAAGGCCGACGGTTTTGCCGGCGCGCACCGCTTCGTAAGTGGCTTCCAGGCCCGCGACACCGACGATCGCACTGACCACGAAACCGACGTCGCGGTGAGTGGCCACACGAACCGTTCCCGCCGCGCCGTGGGCTACTTCAACTCCCTCCACCCCTGCCTCTTTGAGACGAGTGCGCAGGGATTCCGCGTCGGCCTCGGTGGCCATGGAGACGAGACGCGGTCTCCAGCGCTTGGCCTGCTCGAAAGCCATGTCGACATTGCGGCCCGCAGCCAGAGAGATGATCTGGAAGCGTTCGGGATAGGACTCAACGACGCTGAGGGTGCTGCGGCCAATGGAGCCGGTCGAGCCCAGGATGGCAATACGTCTCATGAGTGTGATGGGTTGTCATGCTGAGCGAGGATTGAGCTTCGCGCAGCGCAGGGCAACCGCAGTCGAAGCATCCCTCCCCCCCACTGCCTTGCACGGGTAGGGATTCCTCGCGGGCTGAAGCCCACTCGGAATGACAGCGAGAGTGAGTGCGCTTACTGCATCACCCGCCAAGCCGCATAGTACCACAGCACTGGAGCGGCAAAGAGCAGGGCATCAATTCGGTCAAGCATGCCGCCGTGCCCGGGAAGTAACGATCCCGAGTCCTTCACCCCCGCGCCCCGCTTAATCAGCGACTCAACCAGGTCTCCCAACTGGGCGGCGATGTTGATGGCAGCAGAGAGCAGCAAAGTGGGCCACAAAGGTGGCTTTTGCAGGGCGAAGAAGCCGTCACGCCTTTCGATCAGGTGGGCGTTCAGCAACGCCGTGCTGATGGGCAGCGCGTAGTTGTAGAGCAGCATGCCGACGACCAGGCTGGCGATCAGCGAGGCCAGCGCGCCTTCCCAGGTCTTCCTGGGGCTGATGCGTGGCGACATCAGGTGACGGCCGAGGGTACGTCCCACGAAGTAGGCGAAGATGTCGCCCGCCCAGACGAGGAGCAGCAAGTAGAGCAGCAGGAAGGCTCCCGCCCACTGCTCGCGAATCTGCACCAGGAACCCCAGCGGCAGAGCGACGTAGGTGAAGGCAAACACCGAGGCGGCCGCCGCGGGGAATGCGCGGGGGAGTTCACTGTTCCGCATCCCGATCACAAGAAAAATGAAGGGAGCGATCGCCGCCGCAAATCCCAGGGTGTAAACGAAAATCGCGGTGGAGAGCAGGGGCTTGTCGTTGCCCGGATTGATGGCCAGCAGAAGGAAAAACAGGGCAACGAAGATGTAGGTGGTGCGGCGAAAAGGATGGACTCCATAGGCTTCGGTGAGCTTGAGCAGTTCCTGCACCGTGAGCAGGGCCACGAGTGCCACTACCAGCGCCAGTACCGGGATGGGGGCGCGCAGAACGAGCAGCAGGACAATCGGGATGAGCACGACTGCGGTGACGATTCGTTTAAGAAGGTGCAAGCCGGTTCAGCTCCGGGCCGCTTTGGCGGGATGGCGGTCGGGAGCGTCGACGAGTCCCCCGTAGCGGCGCTCGCGCTTCTGGTATTCGGCGATACCCTCGAGCAGATGCACGCCGCGGAACTCGGGCCACAGGGTGGGGGTGACGTAAATTTCGGCGTACGCGAGTTGCCAGAGGAGAAAGTTGCTCAGCCGCATTTCGCCGCTGGTGCGGATGACCAGATCGGGATCGGGCAGGTGGCGGGTGTAGAGATTGCGTGAAATCTCGTCCTCGTCGATCTGCATGTGATCGAGGCCGCCGTTGCGGGCCGCGGCGTCCACGATGGAGCGGAAGGCGTCGACCAGTTCGGTGCGCGCGCTGTAGTTGAGCGCCAGGGTCAGCACCATACCAGTGTTTTGTGCGGTCGCTTGCCGCGCCCATTCCATCTTGGCCTGCACCGTGGGGGGAAGCTCGTACTGGCGGCCGATGTACTCCAGACGAATATTGTTCTTGTTGAGCGTGGGGACCTCCTGCTTCAGGTAGCGGCACAGCAGGCCCATGAGGAATTCCACTTCGCTCCTGGGACGCTTCTTCCAGTTTTCTTCGGAAAAGGCGTAGAGGGTGAGCGCGGGAATCTTGATGCGGGCGGCGGTTTCCACGGTGGAGCGCACGGAGGCGACCCCGGCGCGGTGTCCGGCGACCCGCGGCAAGTGGCGCCGTTTGGCCCAGCGCCCGTTGCCGTCCATGATGATAGCGATGTGTTGCGGGAGCCGGTGGGGATCGAGCCGCTGATACACTTCCGTCTCTTTGCGATCCAGTCCGGCAGGAACTGTTGCTTGCAAGCTTAACCTCTGCTTTGGGTTGAAGGTAACACGGGGAGAGAGGTAGGCGCAATGACACCAAAGGGGCACCTAGCCGCAAGCCTAGAACGGAATGCGGATTCAGGCGGCCGAACGGGCTACCTCCAGAGTCTTGCCACTGCGCGCCTGATCCCTCGCCCCGCTGGAGAAAGCGCGGGGCTTCGGGATGACGCCATGGAATGGGGATCCCACCGTGGCGGATCAGGTGGTATAGACCTAATGAGGCGCCTAGACCTTCGGCCGCAGGCGAGTGGCCTGGGTGGGCAGGATGCAGGCATCCGAGGCCTGCGCCAACTCCCGCTCCAGCGCAGCGCCTGCAGCCGCAAGTTCGTCGGACGTCATCCGACTCTGCATCCCCTCAAAAAGCTGGCGTTCCTCTTTGCGGATATGCCCGGACAGAGTTTCCGCAAAGGCTCTCAGGCTAGCGACGTCCAGGGTGCGGCCGGCGGCGCGGGAGAAGAAGTCGCGCAACACCGCGTGCTCGGCCTGAAGTTCCTGTACCAGGCTCCGCATCTCGTCAAAACGCGCCGCAGCAGGGAATAGCTCCTTCTCCTCGGCGGCAAAATGCATGGCGATCTCCTGCTCGAAGATCTGCTGGATCTCCGCCTGCCAGGCCTCGAGATCGACTTCGCCTGCCAGGAGGGCACGATCCAGGCGGACGCATAGGGCGAGAGCATGCTGGTGCTGATGGGAGAGCGGGATGAGGTTCTTGTCGCGCAGCATAGACTATTATCCTATCCCTCCCCCGCCTTTACTAAATCCTCCGCTCCGTTGAGAATGGTTGGTTCGCCTGCAGCGCGCGCATTCGTCTGAGCCCCAACGCGTGGAGATCAGCATTCATCAAAGCAGGCAACAGGAGCGGGCGTAATCATGGCAGCTACCGGAGAACTCATTCGCCTTATCAACTACGTCGACGATATCAATACCACCCTGCGTCGCATCAGCGCCTCCGTACCGATGATGGAGGCCGACGAGCGCAAGCGCCTGGCGGAACATGTGCGCGCCGCCGGTTCCAACTTGACCGCCGTGCTGTCGCAACTGGAGAAGGGAGGACAGTAGTGGCGCAGGTCAACACCATTGCGGTGATCGGCGCCGGCACCATGGGCCGGGGGATCGCGCACGTGGCGGCGCTGGGCGGCTATCGCACCATTATTGAAGATCTGCTGCCGAACGCCCTGCGCCGGGCCGAGACCGAAATTCGAACCAATCTCGACAAAGCCGTCGAGTTGGGAAAGGTTTCCGCCGGCGATGCCGCCGCCGCGTTCGCGCGGCTGGAATATGCGGGCAGCGTGGAAGAGGCGGCGCGCGAAGCTGATTTGGTGATCGAGGCCGTGCCCGAGGAGATGGAGTCGAAGATTGAGATCTTCACGCTGCTGGACAAGATTTGCCGCCCGGGCACGATCCTGGCTTCGAACACTTCTTCGCTCAGCGTCACGGAGATTGCCAGCGTCACCTACCGCGCTTCGAAATGTGTTGGGATGCACTTCTTCAACCCCGTACACAAGATGAAGCTGCTGGAGATCGTCCGAGCGCTGGAAACCGATGACGATACGCTGGCCACCGCCGCTGATGTTGGCAGACGCATGGGCAAGGAAGTGGTTGTTATCAAGGAATCGCCGGGGTTCATCACCAGCCGCATCAACGCCATGATTGGCAACGAGGCGTTTTACATGCTGCAGGAAGGGATTGCTTCGGCAGAAGATATCGATAAAGCCTTAAAGTTAGGCTTGAACCATCCCATGGGCCCGTTCGAGTTGGTTGACCTGGTCGGACTCGACACCCGCTTGCATATCCTCGAATACCTGCACAAGACCCTGGGAGAGAAATACCGCCCTGCACCACTTTTGGTGCAGTACGTGAAAGCGGGGCGGCTGGGGCGGAAGGCGGGACGTGGGGTTTATGAGTATCCGGAGGAGCATGCGGCCCCTGGCGTGAAGACGACAGAAATGCCCGCAGGCGCGCTCAGCCGCAAGGGCTAGGACTTATCACTGGTCTCGTAAACAGGCCTCTTTTAGCGTTACTGGTGTAATCGCGATGTTACGCCAACTACCGATGACGATGACCGGGACAGTATCACCTCCACGGGGGACCGCAAAAGAAGTCTGTGCTGAGTAAGCTGTCCTTCACGCCATCCTACAGAGACAGTGCAACAAAAACGGGCGCCGCACGTATAGCAGCGCCCAAGCCAGTCGAACTTCGCAGCCCCAAAATGCCCCCTAACCGGGTACGCCATAAAACAAGTAGCCAATGAAGGTGTCATTATCCTTGTCGTTGGTGAGCCGAGTGATACCTGACCCGTCGGAATTCATGTCGTAGATCTCGTTGTCCGGCACATCGTGCGTTTGGGAGTCACGGGTGGATACAAACAGCACCTTGTCGCCCACGACCATAGGACACCAATCGTAGCTGCTGTTCGTGAGCTGGGTCAGATTCGTGCCGTCGACATTGACGACGTAGATGTTGGTATTCTCGGGGTAGTATGGTCCGAGAATATAGGAGAAGAAAATCTTCGTGCCGTCCGTGCTGAAAACCGGCTCACCCATGAACTGGGTGTATGCGTCGCACGTCTGGATGACCTGGAGCCCGGACCCGTCGATGTTCATGGTCGCCAGGCCGCAGGCACCGGCACCGCAAAATGAGGCTGCGATGGTTTTCCCGTCAGGAGAGACAGTAGGTTCGAAATAGGCATTTCCGTTCTGATTGGTGAGGTTCTGCGGGTTGGTACCGTCGGCATTCATCAGAATGATATCGGTGTAATTGCCGCCAGCGGGCCAGGAGGCGTAGATAATCTTGCTACCGTCGGGCGTGAATTGCGGGTACAAGTCAATTTCGGTGGTGGTGGTTAGAGTTGTCCGCCCGGACCCATCGGATTTCATGATCCCGATCCAGAAGTAGTACCCATTCGCATCCGCCAAAGAATAGACGATCTTCTTGCCGTCGGGGGAGAGGTGGACGTAATTGAACTTGTCGGGCGACCCCACGGGAGTCACTCCGGTCTTGCTCATCAGGTTGATCTGATAGTTGCCGGTACCCGTAATCTGGGTCAGGTAGACCACATTGGAGACCCCTGACGGTGGAGGCGGAGAGGGACGAGGATTCGGAGTGAATTGATTGCCGCCGCCACAACCGGCGACGCTTATAACTAACGAGAACAGCACAAGAAGTAGAAAAGGTCGCCAGAGCTTGTTCAAGGTATCCTCCTCCGGAGGCAAAGACACACGCTGCGAAACGAAGCGGGGAGCCTGCCAGCTCATCCGGGGAGACATCAAGCTGGGGTCAGTCGTGCAGGCGAGAGCCGCGCGGGCCGCGGCTATTCACCTCCATCCTGAGGATGTACTCCAATTGGCCTTTGCGCGCAGTGACGTGTGGACAAATACGGCGAATTTCTCTTAGAGTGTTCCCAATTCGGGAGGGTTCCCAAAATGGAGCGTCCAGTCCGTTCCAGAGAACAGGCGAGAGCCGCGCGGGAGCCCGCGACGCCGATGACAACTGTTGAGAACAGGCAGGCGATTACACCAACTACCCCGAACGGCTGTATGAGATAGCTAGGTAGCTTCTAATTGCTGCCGTCCGTACGAACTCCTGAATCAGCGACCCTGCCAAATGGCATTGAACAATTGACAAGGTGGCAGCCCTTTCCGTATACTTGCAAACATGAGCCAAGCCCAGATCTCAAACCTGCGCGGTGCCGCCGGTGCTTCCCGAACCCGGTTGCGCTTCCGCAGCTGTGGGGCCAGCCTCGGCTTGACGGCCACAACTCCAGCCGAGCTCATCCGCAAGCTGGAGCACGGGTTTTCTTTTCACACTCTGCAGAACCTCTCCTCGCACAGCGGCCTGACGGTGGCGCAGCTGGCGTCCCTGCTGGGCATCCCGGAGCGAACCCTGGCGCGGCGCAAGACCTCCGGCAAGCTGACCCTTGACGAGTCCGAGCGCCTGCTTCGCCTGTCGGCGGTCTTTGAGAGAGCCGTGGAATTGTTCGAGGGAGATGTCGCGGCGGCGGTGGACTGGCTCAGGAGCCCGAGAAAGGCACTGAACAACTACGCTCCCCTGGAGTATTCGCGCACGGAACTCGGTGCCCGCGAGGTGGAAAGCCTGATCGGACGCCTGGAGCATGGGGTCTTTGCGTGACCCTGACGGCTTGGCGAATCACCAAGCGAAAGCATGCGAAGGCGGCATTTAATGGCGAAGCGGCTCGCCAGTTCGGGGGGCGCTGGAACCAACCCGGGGTCGCCATCGTGTACACGGCCGGATCGCAGTCTCTGGCCGCGCTCGAAATGCTGGTCCATCTCGATTCCTCGGAGCTGCTTCAGAAGTACGTTCTGTTTGAAGTAGGGATTGAGGAATCTCTGGTCACGCAGGTGGAACGATCCCAGCTTCCCAGAGACTGGAGGGCCGATCCACCGCCCGAGAAGGTGCGTGCCTTGGGCGATGAATGGGCCCTCGCTGCTGTTTCCGCCGTATTGCGCGTTCCCAGCGTGATGGTTCCAGGCGAAGACAACTTCCTGCTCAATCCGCGTCACCGCGACTTCCCTCAACTGCGGATTGGCAAGCCCCAGCCATTTCAATTCGACCCACGTCTGGCGGCAAAGTAGAAACGGGCCATCGCTGCCGTGGCCGCGATGGCGCACACTACTTGTTGATGTCCTGCTTGGCGTCCAAGCGTTTGGCCAGGTTCTGTAGCGGTTGTTTCTGCTGCTCCGGGGCGGACGCGATGGCGGTGTTCATCTCCTGCGAAGCCTTCGTGAAGTCCCCCTGGGCTGAGTACATGCGCGACAGGCCTACATGCACGATCCACTGATCGGGATTCTTCTTCGCGTTCTGCTGGAAGATCTGGAAAGCTTCAGCTTGCTTGCCCTGACCCTGGAGTTGGCGGGCGTAAGTGTGAAGCTGGATGGCGTTGGCCAGAGTCAGTGCCTTGTTTTTCGCGGCTGTGGCATCGTCTTTCCTGCCCATGGCCTCGAGCACCTGCGACTTGGTCATCAAGTTGTCGAAGCGCTCTTCGTTCTGCAGCGACGTGTCGGCATACTTCAGCGCCTGCTCGTAATCGGTCTTCTCCACGAGCAGGTAGTTGGCGGCATCGTCCCAGCTCAGCCAGGTGTACTGGGCCAGGCCGCGCAGCTGGGTGTGCAGGCTCTGCTCGACAATTTCGTGGGTGTTGACGCCGATCTTGACGGGCACAGCCACCTTTTCCCAGCGCAGCGTAAGTACGGTGGCGTCGGGCTTCACGTCGTCGAAATCGTAGGTCAGCGCCTCATGCATGTCGGTCGGTTGCGGTTTGACGTTGACGCGCAAAGCATCCTCGGCCTGGTTGTAAGTAAAGCTTCCCCAGGATGTAGAGTTCTTCGAGAAGATGATGGTCCACTCGTTTTCCGCGGGGATCATGTGCAGGCCGTAGGTTCCCTTGGCTAGAGGCTGACCCTCGACGGTTACCGGATCACTGAACTGGATTGTGGTGTTTTCGTTGGCCCCGGCACGCCAGACCTGGCCATAGGGGACGAGTCCGCCCCAAATCTTGCGTCCATTCACCAGCGGACGATGATAGTTGACGGTGATGTCGGTGATCCCGACGCGCTGGGTCAACACAGCGTGCTGGCTGGGCCGCGGCAGATCCAAGACGAAGGACTGGGCCGGGGCGAGGGCAGAGCAAAGCACCAGAGTTTCGATCACCAGAAAAGCAAGCAGGAAGCGTTTGTACACTTGGAAATCCTCCTTAAAGAAAAGTTCTAGGCCGGCGTACCGGTAGGTATGCAGGGAACGGGAAAACGAGCGATTAGACGGTGGATAAACGAGTCTGGTTAGCAGAATGGCCGGCGGCCAGCTGGCACATTCACCCGCGCCCGATTCTGGCTATCCTTTGCGCCCAAAAGGCTGTCTAAGTCAGTCAAGCCAACATCATTGGGGGAACCTGGGACCACGGGGCTGCGTATAAGAGATCAGAAGCAGGCGGGAACTGAGACCACCCGCCTGAAAATGAGGCCTCCGGTCGTCTCTCCGGCGGCGTGGGGGCG
>JBGPJK010000127.1:0-11208 GCA_041485425.1 Terriglobia bacterium
CAACTCCGATGCCCAGGTCCCCTTCACCATCAAGGTCATTGACGCCGACGACATCAATGCCTTCGCCCTGCCCGGCGGATTCTTTTTCGTCAACTCCGGCCTCATCCTCGCCGCCGACGAGGAAGCTGAACTTGCCGGCGTGATGGCCCACGAGATTGCCCACGTCGCCGCCTGCCACGCCGCCCGCGAAAACACCCGCGGCAACATCATGAACATGGCCTCCATTCCGCTGATCTTCGTCGGCGGAGGCATCGGCTACGCGGGATACGAAGCCGCCGGCTTGGCCCTGCCCCTGACCTTCCTGAAATTCTCCCGCAACTTCGAATCTGAGGCCGATTACCTCGGCCTGCAGTACATGTACAAGTCGGGATACGATCCCCAGGCCTTCATCGCCTTCTTCGAAAAGGTCCAGGCCCAGGAGAAGAAGAAGCCGGGCACCCTGGCCAAGGCCTTCTCCACCCACCCCCAGACCCCCGACCGGATCGAGAAGTCGCAGGATGAAATTTCACGGATCCTGCCGGCCCGCGCCCAATACGTGGTCAGCACTTCCGAGTTCGACGAAGTCAAGGCCCGCCTCGCCGCCCTGGAAAACCGCCGCAAGATGGTGGACGAAAAAGATAAGAACAAGCCCAGCCTGCGCCGCACTTCTGCCCCCGACAAGAGCGGCCAGGACGGCAAGACCACCGACGATGATCGCCCGACGTTGAAGCGGAGGGACGACAGCACTCAGAACTAGCCGCCCGGCCGTGACCAGGACAGGCAGAAGAGATCCCACCATCAACCGGCGGCTACGGCCGCCGGTTTAGTTTTGCGCGATCAACTTTGCAAGCCGTAGCGCCGGCGTCCCCGCCGGCCGCCTATCTGCCGAACACCCGCAGAAGGCGCCTTCCGGCGCCGCATTTCGGTTATGCTAGGACCCATACAAGGAGGGGGGCGATGCCGAAATTTCTGGTTGAACGCGAAATCCCCAACGCGGGGAAGCTGTCCGTGCCCGAACTGCAGGCCGTCTCGCAGAAATCCTGTTCGGTGTTGCGCAGCATGGGGCCCACCATTCAGTGGGTCGAAAGCTACGTCACCGACAACAAAGTTTATTGCGTGTACATCGCGGAGAACGAAGCGGCTATCCGCAAACACGCCGAGCAGGGCGGGTTTCCGGCCAACCGGATCTCCCAGATCAGGACCATGATCGATCCCACGACGGCGGAGAAGTAGTGCCGGGCAGGAAAAAAGCCGCGGTCGCTTGCGGCTCTTGCTATACGGAGACAGTCAGGTTCCGATCTTTACGCGGCCTCCTTGGTGGCCAGCGAATGCACCCGAGTGTGGCTTCCTGCCGGCGAGGTGATGACCTTCATCTCCTGCCAGTCATAGGCAAACTCCTTGCCGCAATCCAGGCATACCACGTAGGTTCCGGTGAGGGAGGCCGCCTTGTTGCGGCGCGAACCGGAACGGACCGTGATGGGAAAACTGTAGTGGTTGTGCCAACAGCCAAACACAGCATCGAACAATTTCGCAATCATAATTGCCCTCCCCCAGAACGCGGGCTCTAGCGGCCCTTACTCGCGATTTCCCAAAAAAACCTTGTATTTGACTCAACTGTTTAGATTCACCTCTGCCCAAAAAGGTTCGACAGATGTACGTAGCATCCCAGGTTCCAGATTCAGTTTGGGGAAGAGCTTGCGGAGATTGGAGTTACGCGGTTGAGGTAAATCGCTGCGCAAAGATTTGCAGAGAACAACAGTTACATGGCGTCATCCCGAACCGGCTTCCAGCCGGTGAGGGATCTTGCGCGCAGCAGCAAGGCGGCCGCGGCGCGCTCTACGTGCCTTCGCTGCCCGCCTTCTTGTGCGCCGAACACTTCGCCATGATGGCGGAACGAAGCCGGTCGCGAAGATCCTCGGGAAGTGCGTAGAGTTGCGAGTCGCGATAGATCTCGATGGTCTTCTTGGTGGTATCGCAGACCACGTAGCAGTTGTGGCACCAGGCGAGATGATCTTCCAGTTCAGCCTTTGTGCGGTCGTCCAGGACGCCGTCGAGGTAGTTGGTTAGCTCTTGCAGGAACTCAGAGCATTTCACTTTGTGCCATCTCCGCCATCACGTTTCTGGAAGAACCGGCTCAGCCGTTCGCGCAACTGCAGGCGCGCCCGCAGCAGCCGCGACTTGACCGCCGGAATGCTGAGCTCCAGCGCCTCAGCCGTCTCTTCGGTCGAGAGACCTTCCACATCCCTCAGGACAAATACTGTCCGAAAACTCGGAGGGAGACCCTGAATGGTCCGGGTCAAGATGTCCCGCAACTCCGCCTGGCTGTACTGCTGCTCGGGGTTGGGGGTCCAGTCCGCGACTTCTCGCGGCAGCGAATCGTCCTCGGTCTTGACCTCTTCGTCCAGCGAGACCATGCGCTCGGGGCGACGGCGGCGCAGTTTCATCAGCGCCTCGTTCACCGCGATCCGCACCAGCCAGGTATAAAATTTCGACTGGCCCTGGAACTGTCCCAGGTTGCTGTAGGCCTTCAGGAACGCATCCTGCACCACATCCTCCGCGTCTTCGCGGTTCTGCGTGATGTGCTGCGCAATGCGAAATACGTTCCGGTCGTAACGTCGGACCAGCTCTTCGAAGGCTCCGACGTCTCCGCCTTTGGCTGCCTGAACCAGTGCCAGTTCATCACTGACCGGCTCACCTACTTTGGGTTGGATGGCGCTCATGATCCTTCCGATGCAACAATTTTGGAGCCACGCAGCCGGAGACGGAACTGTTATTTTACTTGGTAACCCGGTGTTTGGCTCAACTGTTTTGACGTAGGCAGCAGCGGCTGGTTTACGATAAATTCAGCGATGGGGCGTTCGCGTAAGAACACCACCTTCGGTGATCGGGCGAGCACAGCCAAGTGCCATATAATCAGAGTTTAGATGAGGAACGAGGGAAGAGCGCAGTCGCGTCCGTAGGTCTTACCCACAATGGCAGAACCAACCTGGATTGAGCAGATCGTTGCGAAAGTGGTGTCGCAGGTACTGGAAAGCCATGTTCCGCGGCTGCGCGATGAGCTCGTTGCCCGGGTTCTGCAAGAGATCCCACCGCAACTGGGAGCCGCCACCGGCGAGAGCGGCGCCGCCAACCTACTCAAGGCGATATCGGCGGTTCACGCCGGGACTACGCAACGAGAAATTCTTCGCGCCCTTCTGGACAACACGGTGCGCTATAGCGGACGCGCTGCGCTGTTCGTGGTCAAAGCCGGTGCAGCCACCGGCTGGCAGGGGCGGGGGTTTGCCAGGAACGACGATGGGGTCAAGGATTTTGCCCTGGATGTGAGCAGCGGGGTGGCGGCGCGGGTCATGCAGTCGCGCATGGCTTTCAGCGGCGCGACGGGGGAAATGGACGCGCAGTTCGTGGTGCAATTCGGCGCGCCGGGGGAGGACCGGGTGCTGCTGATTCCGCTCCTGCTGAAGGACAAGGTGGCGGCGCTGGTCTACGCCGACGGGGGCGTGGAAGCAGGCGCGAAAATGGATTCCGAGGCGCTGGAACTGCTCGTGACCTCCACCAGCGCGTGGTTGGAAGTGGTTTCGCTGCGCAAGCATGCCCAGAAAGAAGGCGTCGCGGAGGCGGAGAAAGCTGAAGCGGCGGCGCCGGCGGAGAGGGTCTCATCGTTTTCCGATCCATTCGCGGCGCATGTCCCCATTCATACTGCGGCAGCGCCAATCCCGGCCCCGGTGGAGTCTCCGGCTGCAGCCAGCGAGCCCGGTGAAGCGACCATACCGGCCACTACGGATGCAGCCGAACCAGCGGTGGCCGCTCCGGTTTCACAAATGGCGGCTGAGGAGGCCGAGGTCCACCGCAAAGCGCAGCGCTTCGCCCGCTTGCTGGTGGACGAAATCAAGTTGTACAACCAGGCCAAGGTGGCCGAAGGCCGCAAGAATAAGGATTTATACGACCGCCTGAAAGAAGATATCGAAAAGAGCCGCACCACCTACCAGAAGCGCTACGGCAATACGGCGGCGGCTGGCGACGATTACTTCAGCCACGAACTGGTCCGCAGCCTGGCTGAGGATGATGGCTCGATCATGGGCGCCAATTTTCGGCGATAATTGAACAGAGTGGTTCCTCATCGGTGGCAAGTGGCTCTCGTTGTGATCGCCGCAGGATGGTGCGGCGATTTTTCTCCGTCGGTTCCCGCCGCGCTTGCGCAATCGTCTACCGGGAAAACCTCGTCCGGAAGCGGAGCCAGTTCCGTCCCTGCCAAAAAAAGTAAAACCACCGCCGCGAAGAAACCGCCCGCAACCAAACGGCGCAAGCGAACCTCTCCACGACTGCGGCGCATGCACCAGGCGTTTGTGGCCTCGGCCAGCTTGAAACCCATGGCGCGCCAACTGCTGCAGGACCGGACTCCGGCGGCCTACGCGGGTGTGGAAGCCTACGCGCGGCGTCACGCCAAAGAAGATGCCGGCGCGCTGGCTTGGCTGGTAGTGGGCTACGCGCATGTGCTCGATCATGATTACGCCAAGGCCATTGATCCCCTGAACCGGGCCAAGCCGCGCGCCGGTGATCTTGGGGATTATGCCAACTACTACCTGGCAAGCTCCTACTTTCAGACCGGGCGAACGGCGGAGGCAATCGCAACTCTCAGCGACTTTGATAGCACCTATCCGGAGTCGTTGCTGATTCGCGATACCCACGTGTTGTATGCCAACGCTTTGCTGAACGAAGGCAGGCCGCAGGAAGTGATCGCGCTGCTGGAGAAGGACCGCCAACCCACGCGGGTTGATACCGAACTGGCGCTGGGCCGCGCCTACGCGGCTGCCGGACAGACCATCAAGGCAGTGACCACTTTGCGCAATCTCTACTACACCGTGCCGCTAAGTGGAGAGGCCAACCAGGCCGAGATCGAGTTCAAGCGATTGGCTGCGACGGGACCGATCCCGCCGCCGGGGCTGAATGAACGCCGCACCCGCGCCGACCTGCTGATGAAAGGCAAGCGCTTCAGCGATGCCGCGAGTGAGTATCGCGACCTGCTGGATGAGGTCAGTTCCAGCGAGCGGCCTGAAGTGCAGTTGGCCATGGGAGTGGCGTTGCGGCGCGCCGGGCAGAACCGGGAGGCCAAAAAGGCGCTGGACTCGATTCCTAACCCCACCTCGGCGATTAACGCCGAGCGATTATTCAATCTGGGAGAGATCGCCCGGGCGGCCGACGATGACGAGGGCTTCCTGCAGTTCCTGGGCCAGCTTCGGCAAACCGACCCGACTAGCCCCTGGCTGGAGCAGGCGTTGCTTTCGGCGGGAAACCTCTACTTGCTGAGGCGTGACTATGACCATGCCATTGATTCCTACCGCGAGTTGCAAACCCGTTTCCCCAACGGCAGCCGGGCATCCTATGCGCATTGGAAGGTGGCGTGGCTCAGCCTGCGCCAGGGCAGGACGGAGGAGGCCAAGCAAGCCTTCGAGCAGCAAATTGCCTTGTATCCATCTTCGGGAGAGGTGCCGGCGGCGCTGTACTGGCGAGCACGGCTGGCGGAGGAGGATGGCGAGCCCGGCAAGGCGCAGGCTTACTACAAGAAGCTCTCCGACCGCTTTCGCAACTATTACTACGGAGACCTAGCGCGGCAGCAACTGCGCAAGCTGAAAGACAACAGCGATCCGGTGCATTATGCGCTGCTCGATCGCGTCCCGCCCATCAATGCCCTCGGGAAGGCGACCGTAGACGAGCTGCCCACCGACGACTTGCGGGTACAGAAGGCCCAGTTGCTGGAGAACGGCGCCCTGCTGGAGTTTGCGGTGCGCGAGCTGCAGGCGGCGGCCACGGAGGAAAAAGCCAACTGGCTTCCATCCGAGACCGCGCGCATGTACCAGGATGCGGGCCGTTTTGACATGGCCATTGAAGTCCTGAAAAAAGCTGTGCCCAATTATTTTGCGGTGGATTTGCCCAGCTTGCCGCGTTCCTACTGGGAGGCGCTTTTTCCCAAGCCTTACTGGCTCGACCTGAAGAAATATTCGTCGAATACTGCGCTCGATCCCTACCTGGTGGCGTCGCTCATCCGCCAGGAATCGGAGTTCAACCCCGCCGCGGTATCGCGCGCCAACGCTGTGGGCTTGATGCAACTTCTCCCCAAGGTGGGCAAGGGAGTCGCCAAACAGGAAAAGCTCAAGCATTACACCGCGCAACAGTTGTTTACCCCGGCAGTCAACATGCAGCTTGGAACGCGCTATTTCCGCACCATGGTGGATAAGTTTGGCGCCTTCGAATATGCCCTGGCCGCTTACAACGCGGGTGCGGACCGGGTGCAGGACTGGCTGGGACAGGGCAAGTATCGCGACCCGCAGGAATTTGTGGAATCCATTCCATTCACCGAGACGCGGGAGTATGTCCAGGCGATCTTGCGGAATGCGAATGTCTACCGGCAGTTGTACGGCGCACCGTAATAGCGGAAAAACCTTCCGCCCTGTGCTTCTTCTCCGCGACCTCCGCGGAATTTCTCAGCGCCCTCTGCGGTTTAAGGTTTTTCTTCTTTTTCTTTACGGCCAAATCCCCCGGCTGCGGGTAGCCGTCGCCACCCGGTCAATCGCCAGGATGTACGCCCCGGTGCGCATGTCCACGTTATATTTCTTGGCCGTGGCATGCACATCAACAAAGGCCTTCACCATGACGCGTTCCAGCCGCCGGTTCACGTCGTCCTCGTCCCAGAACAGTTCCTGCAAGTCCTGCACCCATTCGAAATAGGAGACAGTCACGCCGCCGGCGTTGGCCAGGATGTCGGGAATCACCATGACGCCGCGCTGGTGCAGGATGGAGTCCGCGTCCGGAGTCGTGGGACCGTTCGCGGCTTCAGCAACGATGCGGGCCTTGATGAGGTCCACGTTCTCCAGCGTGATCTGGTTCTCCAGTGCCGCCGGAATCAGGATGTCGCATTGCAGTTCCAGCAGCGCCTCGCCGGAGATGGGATCGGAGTTAGGGAAACCCATCACGGAGCCAGTCTTGGCCTTATGCTCCAGCAGCGCGGCGACGTCGAATCCAGCCCGGTTGAGAATGCCCCCGCGCGAGTCGCTGACCGCGATAATGGTTGCACCTGCCTGGCCCACGAGTTCGGCAGCGATCGATCCGGCATTGCCGAAGCCCTGAATGGCGACGGTCGCCCGGTTCAACTTGATGCCGGTCACTTCGCAGGCAGAGCGAATCACGAACAGGCAGCCCCGCGCGGTAGCCTCGTTGCGCCCGAAGGAGCCGCCCAGGAAAGTTGGTTTGCCGGTGACCACGCCCGGTGAACTGGCGCCATGGGTCATGCTGTAGGTATCCATGATCCACGCCATGACTTGGGAGTCGGTATAAACATCCGGCGCGGGAATGTCCTGGTGGGGACCGATGATGGGCGAGATCTCGTAAGCGTAGCGGCGGGTCAGGCGCTCCAGCTCGTTCTTGGACATGCGGCGCGGATCGCACACAATGCCACCCTTGGCGCCGCCGAAGGGAATATTCACGATGGCGCATTTCCAGGTCATCCAGGAAGCCAGCGCTTTGACTTCGTCGAAGGTCACATTCGGGTGGTAGCGGATGCCGCCTTTGCAGGGGCCGCGGGCGTTGGAGTGTTGCACCCGGTAGCCGTCGAAAACCTTGATGCTGCCGTCGTCCATCTTGACCGGCAGCGACAGCGAGAGCGCCCGTCGCGGGCGGCGCAGGACTTCCCGCAGGTCGGGTTCGAGGCCGAATTTTTCGGCGGCGGTATCGAACTGGCGCATGGCGATACGAAAAGGATTGAGCTCTTCAGCAGTAGATATCGGAACCGGAACTCGGGCAGTTGCCATCATGATCCTCCTTAGAAGAAAGCCGGCTCAGGCCGCGTCATCGTCGAGTTCCAGGTCGAGCAGGCGCAGTTCTTCGCCGCCGATCATTTCGGTATGGGGATGGCCGCACTCCGGGCAAGGGTGCTCGCCGTTGAGCGCTTCGAAATTGTTGCCACAGCCCTGGCAATGATGGCGGACGGGCAGCACCTTCACGAACAGCGCCGCGCCCTCGGCGACCGTGCCAAGCGCACACTTGCGGAAGGTGTCGCGCAGGCGATCGAGATTGAAGACCCGCCGGCCTCCCACCGCCAGGTGCACCGCCAGGATGCGCCGGGCAGAAATGCGGTACGCCGTCTGGTCCACGATCTCCAGGACGTGATTGGCGAGTTCGCGCTCGTCCATGCCTCACCTCGATGTCTCGACGAAGCGGACGGGGCCTTGTGAGGGAGCAGGAAGAGAGTATGCGCCCGACCCCACAATTCGGGCACAAGTAGGGGCATTTATACACCCGATGGCAGTAGGGAAGTCAACCACGGGGCTCCCCGTTCGGCGCATCCGTCAGGCTCCGGATGAACTTCAGGTAAAACTCCTCGTCGCTCTTGAGGGCCAGGGTAGACAGCATGTAGGCGGTAAGGTCCGTGTTCTTGAGCTTTTCCCAGTCCCTGGGGGAGAAGGGCAGGGCATGCCGGGACTGGACAGTTGTGCCCTCCAGAACGACGGTGGCGCTCTTGGCAGGATCGGGCTGCTGGAGCTTGGCGGCCAGTTCGGGCTGCATCTCAGCCAGGGCCTGCTCGACCAGGCGGCCGTTTTCCAGCCCCCTGCCGTCAGGGTCGTTGTCGGTCGCGCCGTCGGAGATGTCCAGGGAACTGAAGCGGGCGGCGCGGGGATTGACGACGACCTCGCTCCACTGCGGCTCGAAGCTGAGTTGCTTGAGGTTGTTGCTGGCGGTCTGTAGGGCGTAGAGCATAAGGCTGGCCCGCTTGCTGTCGATGCGGCCGTCGGCGAGCTGGTAGAGGATCTCCATGAGGGCCATCTGGATGGAGTTGGCGTCCTCGAGCGGAGGCAGAATGAAGGCAGTTTGCCCGTTGGCGAGGCGTTGGGCGCGGCGGCGGTTGTTGGAGCGAGGGTTGGTTTCCTCGCGCCAGGTGTGATGGAAGTAGCAGTACTTTTTCTGGCGGAGGGCGGGACAACCGCACTGGACGCCGTTGACCTTGATGTGCTGACACCGTGGAACGCTTGTCGTAGAAGCCATAAGTATGAGTACCCTCCCCCCTCCCCCCGGTTCTTTGGAATCAGCGGGTTAGGGTGCTAATGTGTGTAAATCAATGAATTCACGGGAGTTGTGGAACATCTTGGGAAGAAAGGGGTTAGCTTGGCGGGGGGCTGGCGGTGGGGAGGTGGCGGGATGGGATCGGAGGCCACAGGGTTCGGCCGCAGTTGTCTATAAGATAAGTCATGTTTCATATCAATAACTTATAGTTACCAT
The DNA here is from genome assembly GCA_041485425.1 of Terriglobia bacterium. GTDB lineage: Bacteria > Acidobacteriota > Terriglobia > Terriglobales > Acidobacteriaceae > JAIQET01. The sequence continues at coordinate 9,247 of JBGPJK010000127.1, forward strand.
CGTGGTGAGGGCATTGTCTGTGATGGGGGTCACGGAGAGATGTGTCAAGAAGCCGGAGGCGCACCGCTATGAAGGTAAACCCAGGCTGGGCAAGCTGCGGACAATCTGGACAGTTTCGAGGCTGACGGTGACGACCTGGCCGATCAGGCGCAAGATGTATTGGGGATCGTCGGAGCGGTTGGGGTCGTTGGTGATGCCGCTGCGTTTGTCGGTTGAGACCTGGTATTGGTCGATGACCCATTCGAGGGCAGAGCGGTTGCCGAGGCGGTATTCGTAAGTATCGGGCGGGATGCCGGAGAGAGTCAGGAACTGGTTGTAGATGAGGGAGGTTTTGTCCTTGCTCAGGCGCATCCTGGTGACGCGGTAATCTAGTTTTTCTCCGGCTTTTTCGGTCTTGATGAGCGGGTATTCGGGTTGTTGCTCGTAGTGGACGTGGATTTCGGCTAGACGCTGGCCGGCGGCAACGAAGGCGCGGAAGAGGTCTTTTGGTGTTGCCTGCGAGCTGCGCTCTGCGGCAACGGCCTTCGGCAGAGCGGAAGAGTCTTTTGTTTGGCTTACCCCGGACTTACGCCCGGGGCTAAGATGTGCCGCCCCTTCGGGGCTCGAGTTATCTGAAGGCGAGGTCTCGTCGCTACCCACAAATGGAATTCGGGGAAGTTCGCGGCGGAGGTTGGCGGCGTAGCGCTCGCGATACTCGGGGTGGTGCAGAACGGCGTAGATGTAGTGGAAGATGTCCCACTTGGTGATGGAGGGGTCGTGGTAGTGGGACCGGAATTGTTCGAGGGCCCAGTCGGTAATGTTCTCGCGGCGGTGGGTGCCGTCTCCGGCGTAGGTATAGAAGGGGAATACCTGGGTTGTGGAGCCAAATCCGCCCGCCATCACTAGATTGGGAATCACGTCGGTAGCCAAGGCGGTAAAGGGTCTTTCCGCAGTCATGTTGACGCAGACCGCCGTGTTCTCAGCGTGCGCCGGAAAGAATTCCGGTAATTGGTAAAGGTCTTCGTTGAACAACGGATCAAAGAGGTAGTGTTGTTTCGAGAAGGGTCGGTATAACCCGTCTCTAATGGCGGGCTGATTAACAGTTGCCTCGCGGCCTCTGAGCAGTTCTCGCTTAGTGTGTCTTATCCATTTCAGTTTGGACTCGTTAATACGAAGGAACTTCTCAAGCTCTTTGGGCCTGCCCTCTCGCCTCCAGCGATCTAGCTCTTTCGAATATTCCTCAACCATCAATTTGGCCCGGCTCTCCAGATCTGAACTTGAGAAGCTGTACACGTAGCCATCGCTGTTCGATTTGGCACCGTTGCAGTAGGTAATGCAGATGGCATTTTCCGAGTTCCTCTTGGCACCCTTGCTGCCTAGTGGCATGAAGTCCGAAAAACTGTCTTCTGCGCCTCCTGTAAGCCATATCCCGTCGGTTCGTGCGGGCAAACGCTCCCATTTGACTGCGCCCATCGTCAGCGAGGCGTCCAAGAACTCGTACTTCTGCCACCTTGTCCAGTTCTCTCCGACTTGGGCGTAAGAGATCTGCGCTGGCCGTTTACCCCGACCTGTTCTGACCAGGAAATTGACGCTTACCCCGACCTGAATACCGAAGACATTGTGTGTCGTGCCGGAAAGTTTTGGATTCTTGCGCACATTACCTTTGAGATTGAGGACGTAAATGGAGTCGTAGTCTTTGGCTAGGTGCTTGCGCACGCCGTCTGCGGCAAGACCGTCGACGAAACCGTTGTTTGTCACAAATGCCACGATGCCCTCTGGCCCGATTCGATCGGTCGCCCACCGGATAGCCTTTATGTACGGATCGCGCAGGCTATTGCGCAATGTGGCGGCGGAGTCGGCGGCATACGTGTCTCGAACTCGGTTGTCGACGCTGCTGTCAGTCTGGTCGTACGTGCGGTTTCTGTTCTTGTCGTTCTCGTCGACCTGGCCCATGTTGTACGGCGGATTGCCGATGATCACGAA
>JBGPJK010000128.1:0-11192 GCA_041485425.1 Terriglobia bacterium
ATAAGCTGGATGATATCGGCGCCCAGCGAGTTCATCTTGGAGTGGAACTCGATGCAACCCACGCCATCACCCAGATCGACCAGCGACGCCCCGGAATTTTTCTTCACCACGCCGTTCGACTTCTTCGCCACCTCCACCGACCAGACTCCACTTGGCACTTGAACCGGCTTCCAGTTCTCGTGGTCGAGGTCCCAGTACATGCGGCCGGAGGGAGTATGGGGATCGTCGAGGTACCAGGTTTTCTTGCCGGAAGCGAGCAGCTTCTCGACGTTGGCCGCGACCGGGCGGCCATCTTTCTTCATGCGCGCGACGGTGGCCTCGACCCCAGCAGCGTCCCACAACTCGAACGGCCCCAGTTCCCAGTTGAAACCCAGGCACATGGCGCGGTCGATCTCGACCACGGTGTCAGAGATTTCGGGAATGCGATTGGCGGAATAGGTCCAAAGATCCGACAACGCTGCCCAAAGGAACTGGCCCGTTTTGTCGCCCTTTTGCGGCCCGCTGCCATCGAGGCCGAGCAGCATGCGAATGCGCGCCCCGGGCTCCTCGACGTTCTTAGCCATCTCGAGGGTCGCGAACTTGGGCCGGTGCCGCGGATGATATTCCAGTGTCTTCCAGTCGAGCGCAAAGCGTTCGTCTTCCTTGCCCTCGCCACCCTTCACCTTTTTGTAGAAGCCGCCCTTGGTCTTGTCGCCCAGCCATTTGCGCTCGATCATCTGGCGGAAAAAGTCTGGCAGCCTCAGATCGCTGCGCTCGTCGTGCACGTTCTGGGTCATGTTGCCGACCACGTGGCCCAGAATGTCGAGTCCCACCAGGTCAATGGTGCGGAAGGTCGCCGACTTGGGCCAGCCCACCGCCTGTCCAGTGAGTGCGTCCACGTCTTCGATGGTGAAGTCCATCTCCTGCATCAGGCGGATGACGTTCAGCACCGAGAATGTCCCGATGCGGTTGCCGATGAAGTTGGGCGTGTCCTTGGCCATGACAATGCCCTTGCCGAGATGCACGTCAGCAAAGTGGGCAATGGCGTCGAGCGCGTCGCGATCGGTTTCGGGTGTGGGAATGATTTCCAGCAGCCGCATGTAGCGCGGTGGATTGAAAAAGTGCGTGCCAAACCACGACCGGCGGAAATCGTCGGAAAAGCCTTCGGCAATCTTGCCCACCGGTAGACCGCTGGTGTTGGTGGTGATGATGGTGCCTGGCCTGCGCACGGCTTCAATCTTCCTGAGCAGGGCCCGCTTGAGGTCGAGGTTCTCCACGACGGCTTCGATAATCCAATCCACCTCCGCCAGCCGCTTCAGGTCGTCTTCGAAGTTGCCAATCGTCACTAGGTGGGCCAGCGAATGCTCCATGAAGGCGGCAGGCTTGGACTTCCGGGCAGCGTCCAGGCCGGCGGCGGCGATCTTGTTGCGTGCCGGGCCATCGGCGTCGGGCGGAACGATGTCGAACAGGTAGCTGGGAACGCCGGCGTTGGCGAAATGGGCGGCAATGCGGGCGCCCATGGTTCCGGCGCCCAGGACGGCGACTTTATGAATGCGCTTCATAGGGACCTCTTAACCACAAAGGACACAAAGGTACACGAAGGATGATTGATGGCCAATTTTTGGCAGTGGTGCAGTTTGCCCGAACCGTCCGTGATGACGTCCTCCCGAAACCCGGCGCAGTTCAGCCGGGTGAGGGATCTGGCGCGCGGCGGCAAGGCGCTGGACCCTGGGCACCGCACCGCTGCACGCCAGATCCTTCGCCCGCCGCGGGCTCAGGATGACGCCCGTAGAGAGTCGGACCGTGCCAACTGCATTACTACCCAATTCTTGGAAAACTTGTCCTATGGAAGTTTATCCACTGCCCAGTCCTCTTTGCCAGCCCTGGTCACAGTGATGTGTGAGAAGCGGCGGTGGACGGCGTGGCCGGGCGAAGTCTCCATGAGGGCGACGGGGAAGCTGTAGCGGCCGGGCTTCAGTTTTTTCCCGCGGCCGATCTCGAACGCCTGCTGTGTCCCCGAAGCTGGCGAGAAGAAATTCTGCAGGCGGTCTTCCGAGGTGTGCTGCTTGGCTGCGTCGGTCAGCATGAGCAGGCCGACCTCATGGTCCTGGGCCTGCCAGGCGTGGAGAAACTGGTTGGCGGCGGCGAGGGCGGAGATGTAGTCGCGATCGGCCGTGGAGGCGGATGGTTTGGTCTTGGCCGGGAGTGGCAGGGATAGGAGCAGAGATACCAACAACAGGTGTGCCATCGGTCGCACGGCGGGAGCAAGATGCTCCCGCAACAGCCGGCGGGCCTGTCCTGAGCGAAGTCGAAGGAACGCCGGCGCTATACAACCGGGCAATCTGAAGTTCACGAGATCCATTATGCGGGAAGGGAGAAAAAGCGTCCAAAAACACAGCAGGCGCGTGCCGAATTAGATGTGGGGTGAGGATGGCATCGGCACGCGCCCTATTTAAGTTGTATTTATCCTAGAAGGCGAACCACTCCGAGTCAAGAGAAATCGTTTAGATTCAGCACTATGCGATCAGCTTCGCAAGCACAAATGCAGCCGTGGCCGCAAGTCCACCGGTCACCATTGTTTGTGACAAGCTGCGCAGCGCCGGAACCCCGGTAAAACGCCCCTTGATGAAACCGAAGACGCCCAGCGCGGCCAGCGTCAGCGCGGCGGAGACCGCCAGTCCCCGGGTGGCGCTCGAAAGCGCCATATAGGGCGACAGAGGAATGAATCCACCGGCCACGTAGGCCCCCGCGATGGTGGCGGCGCTGATCACCGCGCGGCGCGGTTCCGGTTTTTCCAGCCCGAGTTCGAAACGCATCATGAAGTCCACCCACGCCTCGGGGCGGCGGCTGAGCGCCTCGACCACGGGTGCGCTCTGCTCCCGCGTCATGCCGTACTCCTGGAACACCCGGCTGACTTCCGCCATTTCTTCTTCCGGGATCTCTTTCACTTCGCGCTGTTCGCGGGCGCGTTCCTGCTCGTAATGCTCGGCATCGCCGCGGGCGGCGAGATAACCGCCCAGCCCCATGGCAATCGATCCGGCGGCAATTTCGGCCAGCCCGCCCACTACGATGAGCCGCGTGTTCTGCACCGCGCCGGATAGGCCGGCGGCCAAGGCAAAGGGAACGGTGAGCCCGTCGGACATCCCGATCACCACGTCACGCACAAAATTCCCCGCGGTGAAATGTTTCTCCAAGTGTGGCGTAGTGGGCATCAGCCTAAACCTCCGGATGCGATTTCAAATATTCATGGGCGCGACGAATTACGTCCTGTTCCCCCCGATACGCCAGCTTCCGCGCCGCTTCGTCGAGAGGAATCCACAGGGCCTGCTGGACCTCGATGCGCATCTCGGGCTTGATTTCGTCGATGCGGCCGGACTGGTATCGCAGCAGGTAAAAGCTGACGATCTTGAACACGCGCTCCTTGTCGCCCCAGGAGCGCACGTAAACGTACTTGATGTCGGCCAGCTTGGCGACCGGGGCGGCGGTAAGGCCGGTCTCCTCCAGCACCTCGCGGATGGCGGTCTGCTCGGGTTTCTCGCCCGGATCGACCAGGCCCTTGGGCAAAGCCAGTAACACTTTTTGTGACTTTTTCTTGCCCGTTGAGGTGGAGCCTGAAGGCTCCGTTTGCGGCTCAATGACCGCCACCTCCCAGCCGTCCGCGCTCGGCCTCACCACCACTCCGCCCGCCGAGATCTCACGCACCATGCGCCCCAAGTTATCAGGATCACGGGAGTTAGTCACCCGCGGCCGCATTGGCGAGGTAACCTCCCCAGGGTAATGGGCCCCCACCGTCGGGCCATTGAACCGTTCGTCCGAAACTGGCATCTTATTTGCTAGATAGGTAGTTAGGTACCGGGCAAAGCCGGGGTTGATGTGGGGTCCCTGTGAAGAGTCTGGGTAAGATTATTCGTTCCGTACAGGCCTTTGGGCGCGAGCTGTCAGGGCGTCCCTCCAGCCCTGGGTCAGGCCAAGGTCCTGCTGCCATCGGGTTGGCGTTGGGCGGCGGGTTTGCCCGCGGCATCGCCCACGTGGGCGTCCTCAAAGTTCTCGAAGAAGAAAATATTCCCATCCAGTTTGTGGCCGGTACCAGCGTTGGCGCGCTGATCGGCGCCGCGTATTGCAGCGGAGTCACCATCGCCGAACTGGAGCAGATTGCCACCCGGGTGCGCTTCAAGCACTTCGCGCGCTGGACGCTTTCCCGCTACGGCTTCGCCAGCAACCAGCGCATGATCGGGTTCCTGAGCAGCATCCTGAAGGTCAAGACTTTCGAAGAATTACGCATCCCGCTGGCGGTGACGGCTACGGATTTCGCGACCGGCGAAGGCGCGGTATTTCACTCCGGGCCCCTGATCGAGACCGTGCGCGCCAGTTGCGCCTATCCGGGAATGTTCCTGCCGGTAAAAATTCGCGGGCGTCTGCTGGTGGATGGCATGCTCGCCCACGCAGTGCCCACCACCCCACTTCGTGAAATGGGTGCTGACCGCGTCCTGGCCGTACATCTTAAGGGAAGATGGACCAACGGCGATGAGGGCCCGCGTCATCTGTTTGACGTCATCGGCCAGTGTTTTGCCATCTCCCAGGAGATGAATTGCGGCGTCTGGAAACAGGCAGCCGACCTGGTGCTCGAACCCGACGTCAACGGCTACAAGTACGACGACTTCGAACACAGCAAAGATCTAGTGCGCGCCGGAGAAGCGGTCACCCGCGCAGCCCTGCCGGAGATTCGCAAGTGGCTGCAGGCCGAACCGGCGCCGCAACGCAAGCCGCGTAAAGCTGTCCTGGTGCAGCCCGCGGCGATGCCGGCGGACTAACACCCGTCCGGTCCCCAGAAACCGCTTCTTGCGCTGCGATCGGACCAGCGAAAAAGACACCTGTTGGGTTACCTATTCATTACCCATGACTCACCGGACGGAGAATAGCTAGCAAGAAAGTTATCCCTGGGATATGAAGCCGATGAGAGTAGCCAAACTCAACGCGCCCAGAATCCGGAAAGTTGAACGCGAGAACAGGCGTCTTGAGCCAAGAGAGAATAACTATTACTGCCGTCTTCTGCGGAAAACCACTCAGGCCGAGCAGATACTGACGAATCTCCTCTTGATACCTGTCTAGATGCTAGCCTGCTGGCAAACCTTTTTCAGCTTCCCCCTTCCGCCCCCTTGCCTCGGGTGTACCCGCGGACGTACGATTCCCATCAGAGGAATTGTGGGGCGCCTGGCTCTCATTGACGCGCTGACGGCGGCGGCGCTGCTCGCCATCTGGTATTTCTGTCTGGCCCGCTATAACCGTCACAAAGGTGCCCTCGCGTTGCGTTGGGTGGAAGCTGCCTGCTCCGGCAGAGGCCGGATCGTGGAAGCCCGTTGGCTGGGAACCTGCCGCCTGCAAGCCAAGCTGGGCTTCGCCGCCCACTGGTTCGAGAATGCCCGCGTCACCGTTCGCCTGCTTCCTCGGCCCATTCCCCTGCAGTGGTTGCTCAGCCTGGGGCGGAAACAGAAAGAGACGCTGACCTTTGAGGCGGACCTGGATTGCGCGCCCACTTTCCACCTGCAGATTTTCCGCCACCGCTGGCTCACCCACAAACCCGGCCGGATCGCCGCCCAATCGAAAAACTGGGCTATCTCCCGGCCCGGACCAGTGGTGCTGACCACCCGCAGGCTGTGGACTCAGGAATTCACTCCTGTGGTCAATACCCTGATGACCTCTCAGGGACATAACCTGATTACCGTGCGTTTCCGCCCGCAATCTCCGCACCTGACCGCGACCGTAGCACTGGAATCGCTTGCAGACGAGCAGGCCGCAGCCAGTTTTCTGACCGTGGTGCGCGATCTGGCAGCCGGAGCCTCAACCTCGCGCCAGTAGCTCTGATTATCCTGAGCGTAGCGAAGGACCTCAAACCTGGAGGCGCGGGTGGGAATCGAACTTGAGCCGTTTTGCGGGCGCGAGCGTAGCGGGAGCCCGCAGGCGAAATCCTGAGCGTAGCGAAGGACCTCAAAGCCTGGAGGCGCGGGTGAGAATCGAACTTGAGCCGTTTTGCGGGCGTGAGCGCAGCGGGAGCCCGCAGGCGAAATCCTGAGCGTAGCGAAGGACCTCAAACTTGGAGGCGCGGGTGGGAATCGAACCCACGTATAAAGGTTTTGCAGACCTTCCATTAAGGCCTCTAAGCGCTGCCAATTCAGCACTACTTCCTGAACACCCCGCATTTTTGTCCGCTTTTTGTCCGCTCAGCACGAGCATACCAGGAGGCGACCAGTGACACACGCGACCTCGCGGTCGAGACCTTCGGAGGACAGCAAGCCCGTCAGCCAGGGCCGTCACGAATACCGTTGCAGCATTTGCTCACACCCACAGCGTGCGGCCATCGAACAGGCGTTTGTGGACTGGGTGAGCACCACAACCATCGCCAAGGACTATTCGGTATGCCGGAACGCCATTTACCGCCATGCCCATGCCCTGGGACTTCTGGAGAAGCGTCGGCGCAACATCCGGGCAGCACTCGAACGGATCATCGAGAAAGCGGGGGAGGTGGAAGTCAACGCGGCCGCGGTTGTTAGCGCGGTCAGCGCGTATGCCCGTATCAACGGCCGTGGTGAATGGGTTGAGCGCAGGGAGACCGTGAATCTCAATGCTCTTTTCGAGCGGATGAGTGCAGCTGAGCTGGAAACCTATGCCAGGGACGGTAGATTGCCGGACTGGTTTGAAGCGGCGGCAACCGCAACGGGTCTCGACAGTAAGGGAGGCTCTGGAGGCTAGTAAACCATTGAACGGAAACGGAATTGGCTCAAGGCTGACCGCAACAGGCATCAGCCCAGCGGACTTCCCTCTGGGCTCGCCGCAGTCCAGAGCTGCAGCCCGGGCGCTACTCTCACGCAGAAACGCGCTCTCGCAGTACGACGAAGATGCGCTGACCCTGTACGGCGGGTCAGTCTATCTGAATGCCCGCATGAGTCCCGACTCCCACGACCTCGCGGCCACGGCCGCATACAGCCGCGGCAAGGAACTGTACGAACAACGACATGGGCCTCCAATGCCAGCCCATCTCGACCTGCATCAGCAGCGGTTCAGTCAAGCGTCAGGACAGTTCGAGCTGGCATTCGGTCGCGAGCCGCGAGCAGGCGATGTCTTGCTGTTTGAGGATGTGCAACTAACCCACAGCCCCGCGGTGAACGGATTCCACTTTGGTCTCTTTATCGAAGCCTGGCAGCGCCGTATTCCAGAATTGACATGTCCGCTGAAGCTGGAGGGCGGGAGAGTCTTTCTACGACTGAATCCGAAATACAACAACGGTCAGGAGTGGGAAGAAGCGACCGACGAACTCCCGGAATGGAGGTGGCGCTGGGTGGAAGAGGAAGCCAAAGGCGCGAAAGGCGAACTCCCTGAACCCGGGAGCATGCCCACGATTGCTGGCGTCGTCTTCTTGGGGCTGATCGACGGCAAACATCAATGCAGGCCGGTGACGAAGGATGAAATTCGGGCACGGCCTGAGCCCTGAGGGGGCATGCTTGGGCTGTTTGCGAAAGCCGCGACACGGATACAGGGCGGTCAATGACGCGCTCTCCCAATCACTTAGCTGCAACTTGTGAGGACAGAAACGATGAAAACCCCTGCAAGCGCAGAGCAAAGAGAACACATTCTTAGACGCCTTCGTCAAGCCACTGTTTATCAGATCGGACTTTGGGATACCGCCGGCGAACTCGCGGAGATGCTGGACCGCGACTTGGGCGATGTTTTGGAGTCGGTCATGCATCTCGGCATCACCGCCGACACTGGCATGGAACTAGATGTTGCGGATCTTGATGATTGACTTAACCCACGATCGTTGGAATGTGTTGCGTTCTGGGGGTGTAAGACACAAATGCAGTTGCTTGCGGAACATCAAGCCCAAAGGTCGGTCCAGAACGAACCAGCGAGACGTGGCGGCCAGGCAAACCGGCCAGGGGCATGGCTAATACGTTGTGCGCCTGGAACAGTTTTATTGGAGGACTTTACCTTCGAGGACGGGAGCGCTTTGAGCGGCGGTTTTCGCGCCAAGCTTCGCCGGGCCGGACCGGATTTCGGCTTCACATATCTTGCAGCCGACCTTCGCGGCCTCGGCTTGCGCGGCATGAAGTCTGCTCCTGGCCAGGGTGCCGTTGCCACCGGCGGCATCCACCTCGGCAGCGGCCAGTGAGAGATGGAATTTAGCAAGCCAATCGGTGCCGCGAATCGACTGCGCGCGGCTGACACTCTGCCGGGCCTCGTTGATCTTGCCCAGGCGGACATACGTCCGTGCCTGGATAGCATGCGCTTCCATCTCGTCGGCGCCGCGCTGTTCTGAAGCCAGTTCCCTAATGGACTCCTGCACGGGGTCGTCAAACTGTTCGGGATGCCCTTCGTAGAGGGCCACTTGAGCCAGCAGGACGCGATCCCAGGCGGCATCGCCTTTGGCTCCGATGTCGCGGTTCGTTTCCAGCGCTTCCTGCAGGATGCGACGTGCTGTTGGAAAATCGTGCTTGCCGATCAGAGCCTTGGCCAGCGAGACGTGAGCGGCGGCCGTGGTGGACCGATCGCCCATCTCCTTAAAGGCCTCGATCGCTTCCTCATGCAGTGCTACCGCGCGATCCAACTCGCCCTGGACCCGCAGAACATCCGCGAGGTTGGTTTTGGCCAGCGCAGTGCCATTCTTGTCCCCTGCAGCCTGCCGAACCCGCAGCAGTTCCTCGAAGGCCTTTCCCGCGGCCCGGAAATCTCCCCGCTGATAGAGCAATCCGCCAAGGCTATTCATGGTGGCGTACTCGTTATCCTTGCGGCCGGTTTGGCGGAAGATAGCTAGAGCCTCCCGGTAGAGGCTTTCTGCCTGTGTGAGGTCGGCTTGAGCGCGGTAGACCTCGCCCAAGTTGGTCAGGACCGCCCCGACTCCGTTTTCGTCCCCAACCTTGTGGAAATCGGCACGGGCCTGCTCGAGTTTTTCGCGGGCTCCCGCCAGATCGCCTTGCTTCTGCAGAACAATTCCCATGTCATTGAGCGCAGTTGCGGTTCCGTCCGGGTCCCTCGCTTCTTTGTAAATCTTCTCCGCCGCGGAGAAAGCCTCGAGGGCCTCCTCCCATCGTGACTGGTCGTCTAGAGCCCACCCCTCCACCAACCAGGCGCGAGCCAGCAACAAGCGGGCACCGGCCGACTGCGACTTCTCGGCGGCTTGCTCGGCCAGCGCTCGCTGCCGCTTGTAGTCGCCGCTTTGCGCCGCCACAGCCGCCTCTGCCAGATCAATCCTGGGATCATTTCCCTGCGGAGGCCGAAGTGAGCGAAGGTTAGACAGCGTAGCCAGTGCGTCTTTGAGATCGCCTGCAAAGGTCTGAGCAGCGGCCAATTTCAAACCCGATTCGAGATCATCTGGATAGTCTTGGCAGAGATGGCGGTACACTCCGACGGCGCCTGCCCAGTCATGGTTCAGTTCGTAATAGCGGCCTTGAATCTCCATGCGCTCATCTTCGGGCAGTCCATTCGACAGGGAGAGAGCCTTCTGGGCGGATGCCAGCGCGCGCGCATCGTAGCCCAGCGCCGACCAGGCTTGGGCCAGCGCGGCATGACCGAGTGCGAAGCTGGATTCAATCGCGAGACTCTTCCGCAGCAGTTCGCTCGCCGTGAGATTCTCAGAGACCCGCAGGCGCGCTAAGCTTTCCGAGTAGAGCCGCGCTGCTTCCGGATTGGAAGGCAGCACGGTGCGCCAGTCCACATCGCCCTCGGGCGGCACCGTGGTTCCGAGTTTGGTCCGCATTTCCCGACCGGCTCGAGCCACTAGATCGAAGATCTCTGTTTGCTTGCCACTCACGGCGATGCTGGTCAGGGTTTCCCCGGAGATTGCTTCCTGAAGCCGGAGATCCATCCGCACCTGCCCCGAGTTCCTGTCGCCGAGAGCGACGTAGGAGCCGGCGATCACGTAGTCGCTGCCCAGACGTATGCGGAGTTCGCGCAGGGTATCACGGGCGTAGCTGTCTTTCTCTTTCAGGCCGAGGTCGGACTTGGCGCGAGCCACGACCTCCTCAGGAACGATCCGAACTTTGTCCCCGCTGGCGAGCTCGGTCGCCAGCATCTGCGTAATCGCCGTCGAAAGCCAGTCGGCATCACGACGAGATGAGATATTCTTGAATCCAAGTACCGCAATCGAAGAGCGGAAGTTTTCGTTTCTCTGCGGCGGACTGATGGCAATCGCCTTATGCATTCGGCGACTGGCCCCATCCACCATGAACAGACCGATGGCGAGGAGTGCCGCCAGCGCGGCCGCAATTTGCCACTTCCGACGCTTGGCAAGGAGCACGAATGCCCCAGGCAGAGAAGGCGCGGTCGCAGCTTCCGCGGGATGAGCGGCTTCCGCCAGGGGCTCGCCCAGCGGAGCCGTTTCTGACTCCAGGACGTCGATGAACCGGTAGCCTTTGCGGGGGTTGGTTTCGATGTAGCGAGGCTGTTGCGGATCCTCGTTCAGGGCTCGGCGCAGCTTTTTCACGGCGCTGTTCACACTTCGTTCGAAATCCACAAAAACATTACCCGACCAGAGACACTGGCGCAGCTCTTCGCGGGTCACCAGTTCGCCCGGGCGTTCCAGCAGCAGGAGGAGCACCTCCAGAGGCTGTCCGGAAAGTTTGATCTTGAATCCGTGCTTGCGGACTTCGGCGGTCCGCCGGTCCACTTCATAGGGACCAAAGCGCACGAGGTCACCGAGTTGTTGGTTGCGACCTTCCACCGGGATATCAGCAGGCAGGCGACTGCGGATGACGCCACGCCCCAAGCCAGTTTACCGAGTCTGCTTGGGGTAGTTGTCAACATTTTGTAAATGCCGCGCCACGCCCAGCGACTGTGGCGGCTCCCTTAGACGCCTGATCACATCCGCTTCCCTCGCCGCAGCTGCCATTAACTCCAGTGGAACGAGATAGATAAACGGTCACATAAGTTCCACAAACCATTCGCTTGCGGCCGCGGATTGAGTCCTGTAGTAATGCGCCCACGCCAGGTACACGCGCTCCGGACCAGCTGGCAGGAGATAGGGTCAATGCGATCCAAGGCAGTTCCAAGACGAAGGATGGCTCGTTCCGCAGCGATCTTGCTCGGGGTCTCATTGGCTATGAGCGTGGCGGCGAGGGTGGCCGGAGGACAGACCGGGAGTGCTACCAGGTCGGTCGAGGGCGGCGCCGCGGATCCCTTCGAGGGACCCATCAGTTTCGAGCCGAACCAGGGCCAGGTTGATC
>JBGPJK010000129.1:0-11133 GCA_041485425.1 Terriglobia bacterium
AATCCAATCACGCGTCCCGCTTTGCTATAATCCGTCATGGCCAATCTCCTCTCTCTGGGCTTCTAAGCCCGAGTTGATTCTTTTCCTTGGAGACCATTGTACCGGTACTCCGCGGAGATTGGCCTTCTCATCCTATCTACACTCTGACGGCCCTCCGGGCCTAAAGCGGAGCGTCCCGCCACGGCGTCTTCGTCAGGTGGGGCTATGTGCCACGGCGCAAGAGCCCTTCGGGCCTGAAGGGGAGCGTCCCGCCACGGCGTCTTCGACAGGTGGGGCTATGCGCCATGGCGCAAGAGCCCTTCGGGTCTGAAGGGGAGCGTCCCGCCACGGCGTCTTCGACAGGTGGGGCTATGTGCCACGGCGCAAGATCCATTCGGGCCTGAAGGGGAGCCCAGGCGAGGCTATAATCTGAGAGGCCTTCGGGCCTAAAGAGACAAAAGGTTTATTTGGAAAGTATCTACTAATGGGGAGCAAATCTCCCTCCGACTTTGATCATGACATTCAACTTCGGAATTCGGGTTTAGTGCTCACAAAGAGGGGAAGCTCAAAATGGAGAGCAACAACGTTCCGAGTTCACACGGGTCTCGATCCTATGAGGGCACATTCCTCAAACTACAATTGAAGACTTGGGGTAAGGAAAACCCGTCAGGACTGCGTGTAGCCAGAGCACTGCGGCACAACCGTCCTTTGCAGCGAAGGCGATCCGGTGCCATGAGCTTATTTTTGTTCCTGGGCCTCCTGCTGCTGGCGCATGGGTCATACGGCCAGGAACCGCGGGCGCAGATCAGTTTACAGATCGGCCGGCTTGAACACGCCATAAACTCCGCGCCCACCTCCGATCAATCCGCGGATGACACAGCAAGTCTTCAACAGGTTAGAAAAGGCCTCGACGCCGGCTACGTATACGCCAGCCTGTATGGCCTTGAACCGCCCATGCTCCACGTCACCACTCTCCAATACACCCTTTCCAAGAGCGCCTTGGAATCCAAGGGCCTGGACGTCTTTGAAGAGGAATGGCAAAGGGTAGGGACCCAGCTGAACAAGGAAGAACAAAACTTGACCGGGACACGGCTCTCATCGCTCCCTTCAGCGGTAAGGGCGCTGGTTGAGGCCGCCCAGGTGCAGAGTCGCACCTATTACCAGGCGGCGCGACTGTATGGCCGGGAAACCACCCCAGAGTACGGACTGCAGTACCTCGGCCTTTCCAAAGCCTATCTCGACTTTGCCGTCTGGTGTGCGCAGTTGCATTTTCCCGCGAGCCCATCTTGGATGGCCCACTCCCCCGGGGACGATATCGCGGCACTGGAAAAGGACGTCATCCGATCCTACAGCCAGCCCCAGGCGTTGAAACAAAATGAGCAGTTTATTGGGATCAGCTCGCGGTTGAATTTTGCCAGGGAACTGGACAAACAGGGAAAATGGGAAGCCGCGCTGCAGGTCTACCTGAACGCGTCCCTCGCCTTTGGCCTGATTGACGCGCCTTCAGCAGAAGACTCGAAGCTCAGCATACTGCAAGAGGAAAGCAAGGGCCTCCGCAACCGTCTGGCCGCCGTCCATCTTGACCAGAGCCTCGGTCAAATGTACTGGGAGATTGCCCAGCTCGACCTGGAGGGGCCGGCAGACAAAAAGATCGACAACGCGAACGCCCATCATGCCGGCGTCATTCTGAAGGAGGTTTTGCCCCGGTACCTGCACTACCTCGAGCACGGCGCGGTCACGGCCGCCGCCACCCCGGCTGCCGCTAAGGTCACCATCACGCTGGTCCGCTGGCCGTACACTTGACATCTCTGCGATCCGGCAAGTTTGCTGGCACAGGACGTCATCCAGCGGTACGGCGACCGGGTTCGTTTCGTAAGCGAGAACTGGGGAAGCTCGAAACTGGCCGATCGTTTTGGCTTGAAGCGGTATCCCGTGGTGTTTGTGAACGACGTACTTCTTGCCCGCTCCGAGGATTTTGGGTGGTTTGGCGCGAAGGGCCGGTACACGCCCTGGCTCAAGCTGGAAAATCATGAGAAATTCAAGAAGGACCTGACTCACATGATTGACCTGGAGCTCAAGGGGGACACGCGAGCGGCCCGGGAGGCGCAGTCGCCGGCCTCACCAGAGGAGGAACTGGCGCGTCTGCCCCAACTCAGTGCGAAAGACCTGGCCGGATCGACCGTCGACGCAGCCTCCTTATCGGGGAAGATCGTTGTGGTGGAGTTCTGGGCCACCTGGTGTCTGCCATGCCGGTCTACCCTGCCGTGGTTGGGAGAATTGAAACGACGGCACGGGGACAGGATCGAAATACTGGCGATCGCCGTGGACTCGGAAGAATCTGAAGTACGGAAGCTCACCCAACCGATGGACCTTCCTTTTCACGTCGTCATGGGCAGCGCTGGGTTGGCGGAATCGTTCGGCGATCTCAGCAGCGTCCCGACGATGTTCATTTTCAAGCCCAACGGCACGACGGCATCCATCCTTTACGGTGCTCCCCAGGACTTGCACGACCGAGTCAGCCATGCAATTGACGCCTTGCTTCAGGAATGAGTGATTGAAATCAGGGCCCCCTCAGGCAGTCTTGACGCGGGGAATTTCATCCGCTATTCTGGGGCTGGAGCACTTCAGGGTGCCGCCAGCTCGCGGAAAGGGCCAAGCCCGCCTGAACGATAACTGAGTGTTCGGACATTCGACTGTCCTTTCAGCCTGACCATGCGAGCCATCGGGCGCTATTGGGCCGAAGGCCCTGAAAGGAGGTCGGAATGACCACTTCTCTGCCCCCGAATCCTTCGATTGAAAACCTGAAGAAGCAGGCTAAGACGCTCAAGAAAGCGTGGCAGGCGGGCGAAGCCGGCGCGCTGGATCGCATCCGCGCGGTTCATCCACAGTACCGCAACACACCGGTTGACCACCTGCGAACGGTGAAGCCGCGGCTAACCGATTGCCAACTTGTGCTCGCTCGCGAATTCGGCTTTGAGAGCTGGCATTACCTGAAGATTGGGGTGGAAATGGAACGCAAGGAATTGCCGGATCAGTTCGTCAGTCTCGCCTGCCTCTGCTATGACGATCCGCACTTTGACCACCGAACATTTCATGCCCGCGCACACGAGATGCTTCGGCGAAATCCGTGGCTGGCGGAGGCGACCCTATGGTCCGCGGCGGCCGCCGGCAATGCTGGCGCTGTGAAGTCCATTCTGGACAAAGACCCGGGATGGGTGAACCGTTCCGGGCCGCACGGTTGGGCGCCGCTGACCTGCGCCTGCTACTCGCGGGTCAAGCCGGTCGACGACGCGCACTCCACACTCGATGTCGCCAAACTCCTGCTGGATCGCGGCGCCGATCCCAACGCCTGCACGATGAAGGGCAACGCTGATGATCGGTTGGACCAGACCCCACGCCGCTTCACGGCGCTGACCGGTCTGTTTGGAGGAGGCTCAACCGGCCTCGCGAATCAACCGCCGCATCCGCGCTGGCGCGAACTGGCCGAGTTGCTGCTCGCGCGCGGGGCCAACCCCGCCGACGAGGAGGCCCTATCGATCAATCAGGACGCCTGCCTTGAAATGCTGCTGCGACACGGACTGAAGCCGGATGCAAGGGGGCCGGACGGCATCACTCTCATGGGACGTGCGCTTTCTCAAGCCGCTCGGCATGGTCACGTGAGCCATGTGCGGTTGCTGTTGGCTCATCATGCGCGGACCGATGAGAAATTTGAGGGCAAGATACCCTGGGAGCACGCCATGAGGCTCGGTCGTTTGGAAGTCGTACGGCTGCTCGAAGAAGCGGGCGCAGCGGTTTCTGAGCTCGACGAGGTAGGACGATTCGTGTCGCGGTGCATGGCGGGCGACGAGCGGGGTGCCCGCGCCATGCTGGAGCATGCTCCCGACCTTTCGGTTCGCGCCCCGAAAGACATGGTGCACCGGGCGGTCTGGACCCAACGAAAAGAAGCCGTCCAGCTCGTGCTCGCGCTGGGCTTCGATCCCAACTATCAGGAGGACAACGCGGCGATCACCGAGGTCGGGGTCCTTGCCAAAAATGAAGAGATCCTCCGAATTCTTCTGGCCCATGGAGCATCTCTGACGTTGCGCGATCCGTGGTACGACAGTACAGCGATCGGATGGGCTGATTTCTACGACTATGCCGATCTGCGTGACCGGCTGCTTGACGAACCCGGGATTTGCTTGTTCGATGCCCTGAACTTCGGCCGGATTGATCGAATTGCCGACATTCTGGTGCGCGATGCGGCTGCCCTGAACCGGCCTTTTGCCGAGTGCATCTCTCGTAAACCCAGACGCGAGGATTGGACGACTCCTCTGGTGCGGATGGTCAATCAGGGCCAGGTTGAAGCTGTTCGCGTCTTGCTCGAACGGGGCGCCGATATGACCGCCAGGGATCCCGATGGCCGATCGCTCTTCGAGGTCGCCCGCGACAGAGGGTTCGACGAAATCGCCGGTCTGCTGGAACGGTACGGGAGATGAAGGGGACTGACACCTTTTTCGATATCAATCGGAGGCTGTCCTAAATGCAGGTGTCTGTCCCCGCATGCTGATGCCTGTGGGGGGCTATCAAACAGGCCGCTCCTGACGGTCGCAGGGGCATAATGCTCTCGAGTTCCGTGCATCATCTCAGTGCGACCATGGGTGGTGTGGATTCGGGCAACACCCCGTTGAGACCCGGCCCTGCCAACCCTTTTTTGTGTGTGGATTACTTCCTGCTGCGCGTCATGAAACCGATTGTTCACAGAGCAGTTCCGACAGAGTCCTAACGTCATTCGCCCGCCAGCGCGGGAACTACTTCGTAAGCGCCACTCGAATGATGACGCCATTGTTTTTCCCGGGAACCAGCAAATAGTCGAGGCAGACGGTCCAGTTGTTGTTGAAGGCGTCACGCAGCAAATCCAACATGCCGCTGCGGGTGGGGCCGTTGGCGTCAGTCCGAAGTTGAAAACCGAAAGCCTTAGGCGGATCGCTCGCAAACTTTGCCACTACTTCCACATCAATGAAGTCACTGGGGGGACCGAATCCTGTACCTAGGTCGTGTCCGCGGAGAAAGTTGAGCTTCCCGCATTGCCCCATCAGGACTGGAGGTGGGAAAACAGCTAAAACTTGGGCTACAGCAGTTCGAGTCATACCCGAAGGACCGCTCCCCCGGAGAGCCACGCGGTAGGTTCCTTCTTGAGCAGCGGTGAAGGACGTCGTACTTGGCGAGTTTTCGCTCTGGGATGTGGCGGGGGAAAGCATCGACGTCACATCAATCTCTGCACCCCCAGGAGGCTGGAACGTGAGTGACCAGGACACCGGCGCCAACGTTTCCGTTACATCGCATTTCAGGGTGAGCCGCACCAGCCTGGCCACACCCGACGCTTGCACACTCATCCCGATCCTGACCTGAACCCCGGACTGGGCCGGATCGACGTCAGGTCCCGCGCTGGCGCTGACTTGCAAGGAAGTTGAGGGCGTGCAATTGGTGCCCGTACCTCCCGGCAGTTGTGCCATGCTTAGGCGGGCACACCCGACAGAAATAAGGCCGAGCACTATAAAGACTCGTAAATAGACAGCGATTCGTTGCATGGCAAACCTCCCTGCTTCTCATTGAACTATTGCTACCCTGATGATCCTTCCATTCCGAAACCCCGTCCGGATGTAGTCAAGATGAACGAGCTGATTCTTGCGAAAAGCTGCGCGCAGCAGATCCAACATTCCCGCGTGATCATGCAGGTCTTGGTCGGATCGCAATTGAAAACCGAACCCCTTGCCAGGCTGGGCATCCAGCAAGACGATTACTTCGGCATCCAAAAAATCGTAGGGGGGACCGAAACCGGTCCCGAGATCGTTTACCCGCAGGAATGTGATCCTGCCAGAGGCGCCCAGCAAGGAGCCGATGTGGGAATCGGTGTTCACTTCATAGGCGCTGCGGCCGTAAGTCGCGGCCCGCAATACTCCTGTGGTTGGGTGGACCTCAAGGTCCGTCACATCCGCGGGCGGCATTCCATTGTTGTAAGGTGTCCACCACCACGTATTGCCCCCATCGCTGGTTCG
The DNA here is from genome assembly GCA_041485425.1 of Terriglobia bacterium. Taxonomy (GTDB): domain Bacteria; phylum Acidobacteriota; class Terriglobia; order Terriglobales; family Acidobacteriaceae; genus JAIQET01. The sequence continues at coordinate 6,015 of JBGPJK010000129.1, forward strand.
TCCACAGTACACTCCGCGACTTGTCCCTGCGTAGATCGTCAGCGGCAACAGGCGGTCAACCGCCAGGGCCCCACCGCTAGCGAGGCCGAAGACTTGTCCAATCGTGAGCCCGCTCGGCAGATCCGAGGTTATGTCCGTCGCGGTCATGGACGTGGGCGCTGCCGATGATCGCCTTAACCGGTAGACGCGGCCCGCGCCTGTACCCCCGAACGCCACATAGACAGTCGCAGGGTCCTCTGCGTCAATCCTCACGTCACTGACGCTAGAGCCGGACGGATGAGTGAATACGGTCTGCCAGTTGGCACCGCCAGGCCCTGTATAAATCCGACCATCGGACGAGGCTGCGTAATCAAGGTTGACGCTGGGATCCACTGCCGAGCGCACGATACTTCCAGACGGCGGCCTAAACAACAGTGACCAGAAGCCTGGGGGCTGAGGATTGGTCGTCTGATAGAGTGCGCCACACGGCCCAGGCGGCGAGACTCCTGGCACCGGTGAAGCTAAGAGCGTCGTCGGCTGGCTTGGATGAACTTGAAAATAAGTATTGTAAACCGCACATCCACCCGTTGCGCCCACACCTGCGGGAAGTCCTCCTGCAATGTTCATGAAGGAATTGCCGCCATCCGTTGATTGCGCAAGGCTGTCAATACCCTGGCCCATGGCGTAGAGAATCTGTGCGTTAGTGGGATCGATATCGACTGTCGCACCATCACCGAAGCCGTCCATCTGGTTCCACACCGTACTGCTGCCGTCGTATTTTATATTCCCATTGTCCTGCGTTCCGCCGATCACCAGACTGGACTGCGTTGCGGCGTCCGCAATGTCATAGAGCTCGGCATTCGAAATTCCTTCCCCCCAAAAAGTCCAGCTATCGCCACGGTTCGTAGATTGGTAAATTCCGCCGTCGTCTCCCACGTAAATCAAGCCCGCAGTTACGGGGTCGTTCGCGAACGCGTGGTGATCACCGTGCGTGCCGCTTAACGGAGCGAAGTTTGCACCGCCGTCGGTCGAACGGTAGATACCTACACCGGTGATATAAACCGTGTTTGGATCTCCGGAATCCACGCCGATCGCGTCATTGAATAGGCCAGAGAACGGCGCAGTGGATTGCAGCGACCACGAGCTTCCGGCATTCGTTGTGCGATACAACTGAAAACCCGACAATCGTGAATAGCCCGCGTAGAGTGCGGTTGGGGTGCCGCGACATAGCGCAAGCGTGATCTGTGCTATGTCGCTCGAGGGCAATCCTGCCGTCAGTTTGACCCAATCGCTGTCACCGCCGGCTCCGCCAGTGTTGGTCCGGTAGATGCCGTTGCCAAACAGCGCCGCGTACAGAATGTTTGGATTCGTTGGATCCATCACCAGGTCAGTAGCTTCGCCGCCGGACTTCGAAAGCTGCCATGTACCGCCGGAATCGCCGGAACGATAAACACCGGCCGCAGACGCGACATAAATCACGTTCGGACTCGTTGGATTAACCAGCAGCACCCCCCACCGCACTTCCGCTTGGAGGTCCCCCGATATTTGAGTCCAACTGATACCCGCGTCCGTCGAGCGAAATACTCCAGAGCCCGCCAAAGCGACGTAAATACGAGACGGCATCGATGGATCGACGGCGATCGCTGCGACGTCCAGCGTCGGCAGGCTATCCGTGATAGGCGCCCAGGACGCGCCGCCATCACTTGTTTTCCAAACTCCTGAGTGGAAGGCGCCGACGTAAACCGTTGAGGGAGAGGTCGGATCTATGGCGATCGCAGTGACCCGCCCGTTGGCGCGAAAACCTGACGGGCCACTTGTTATGAGCCGGGGCCCGATGGAAACCCATCGTCCTGTCGAGGGAGTCGGATTCTTGAATTTCGCCGTGGCGATATTTCTCGTCCCATTCGCCAGTTTGATCTTGTGATCTGCATCAGCTTCAACGCGCACATCGAATTCGCCCAGCGGTGATATGATCGTGCGCGAGACGTAAATCGAGCTTCCAGCCGCTAAGCCATTCGTCGTCAGATAATACGTATCGAGCGGCTGGGCGTTGTCCGATCGGATCGCTCCGGGAAAAATTGCGGTCCGAAAGGTCTCGGTGATCGCATCCCGCCCGGCGTTTAGAATTCGAAAGCTAATCGTCACCTGTCTCGGCCGCTTCGGATCAAACTGGGCCGCAGAAATCGAGAGACCTTCCACCACGAGACCAACAGATGGCCGCAGGTCTCGCGAGAGCAGGTTGTCGTCCGTCTTCTTCTCCTTGGCGCGAAAGCGCGGATTGATCTCCGCCGATAGCCGCCCGCGAAATTCTTCTGATGACCACGGAATTTCCACCGTGAGTCGCTCGCCGGCGCGAAGCGCAACCAGCCGCCGCGCGGCTGTCCGTCCGTCAACCTGCAGCACGAGCGGCGCGCTTCCCGCGACTTCTCCACTGTTTTGCACCATTGCACGGATCAGAGACGGTTTTCCTTCGACCGTTACGAATTGCAAGTCTGAAGCTGCAAAGTCGGCCCCAGCCGCTGGCTGTCGTGCGACAACAACATCGAGAGACACCTGGTTGTCCCGTCGGTCCAGCTCCATGTGCGTCTGATCAGGATCGATTCGCAGCGTAAGTGTGATTGCGCCTTCCTCTTTGGGTCGCCAAGAGAAGTGCAACGTACGCGTCTCTCCCGCGTTTAAGTCGATTGCTTCTGAAGCGATTCTCGTGCCACCTGCGAACAGAGCCACAATGACGTTCCGTTCGTTGTGGCTCGCACGGTTGCGAACTCCCGCCGTCACATCGACCACCTCGCCCGGTAATGGATAGAGAACCGAAGGCGACAACCCAGCAGCGACGAGATCCGTCATCTCGTCTGGCCGCAGTGCCTCACGAGGTTTTACCTCCTGCGCCAAAAGCGGACAATTGAATAGACCGATTCCTTTAATGGCGAGTAGGCTCACAAGAAAGGTGCGCACGATCCACTTCGCCCTCATCGACACCTCATGCTCCAGGAAACAGATCAATGTAGCTTTCGTTTTTTTCTGATGCAGGCCCGCGCGCAGCTATTGAGACGGCACCCCGCCTCGCTTTCGTGTTTGCTCCTCCGGGAATGTGCTTTGGCGTTGCAGGTCTCCGCACTAACGTGTCGCGCTTCGCGCCGGGCCTCCGCTCGCAAACTCTCGCGCCAGTCGCAAAGACCTCTCCCGTCACTCGCGTTGCTATCCGCTGCAGCCCGGACCAGCAACGCCTTTCGCTCGGAGTTCTCCCGGTGTCGAAATTTGTCCCTCGTCCTCGGGTGAAGGAACCAAATCTCGACACTGAGGCGAGAACTAAAGGGTAATTTTTCTTTTTTCCGTTCTCTTCACACTTTAGTTTATATGAGATGAGAGTGCCAGTCAATCAAGCGGGGGGGATTCAAACGCAGGTATGTCCGGAGAGGCAGCGGGCCGGCGCGCGATGCGGCTGCCCTGAACCGGCCTTTTGCCGAGTGCATCTCTCGTAAACCCAGACGCGAGGATTGGCAGACACCTCTGATGCGGATGGTCAATCAGGGCCAGGTTGAAGCTGTTCGCGTCTTGCTCGAACAGGGCGCCGATGTGACCGCCAGGGATCCCGATGGCCGATCGCTCTTCGAGATCGCCCGCGACAGAGCGTTCGACGAAATCGCCGGCCTGCTGGAACGGTACGGGAGATGAAGGGGACAGACACCTTTTTTCGACATCAATCGGACGCCTCCTAAATACAGGTGTTTGTCCCCCCTTGAACCAAATCCCCCCACCGGGAGGTGGGGGATAGTTCAGATCCGGCCTGTCGCTGAGATGGAGGGATGGAGGGGACAGACACCTTTTTCGATATCAACCGGAGGCTGTCCTAAATGCAGGTGTCTGTCCCCGCTTGCTGAATCCTGGTGCTGGAGCGGGTTGAGACAATTCAACGAGCGCGCGTCGGGCGGGGGAGGTGGAACCTGAACTATCCCCCGACTCCCGTCGGGGGAATTATCATGCCTAGGGGCGGCTTTTTCAGTGTGAGGGGTGAGCACAGCTCGCACTAAAGAAACTCATTCGGGCATATGTCATGAATCGATTTGTAGAAGAGTTCAGACCTGACACCATATGAGTTGACGCGTTTATCCTGTGTGTGGGTTACTTCCGGGTGCGCGTCATGAAAACTATTGTTCACGGAGCAGGTTGGCCGGGTCGACGTGCAGGACGCGTCTCACTGGACCGGCGACCGAAAGTGATCCGGTCAGCAGCAAAGTTAATGCAACAGCGGCAAGTACGAATGGATCCTGTGCTGTGGCCTGGTAGACGATCGCCGAAAGCAGACGGCTTGCGGCCACGCCGAGCAGTATGCCGACAACCGAGCCGCTGGCAAGCAGGATCAGCATGCGGCCGAGCGCGGCCGAGAGAATCTGCTTCGCCTGCGCACCGAGAACGACACGAATGCTCAATTCGCGCAGTCGCTTGCTGACTGTGTACGAGGCGAGGCCGAAGGTGCCGGTGATCGAGAGCAGGAGTCCAAAAGCGCCAAAGAGGCCGAGGGCGACTGTAGCCACCTGGGATGGAAAGAGACTCAGCGCAAGCTGGCTGTTCCAGGGGCCCGATTCCTGAATAGGAACGGCGCGGTCAAGATCGCGGACCACTTCGCGAATGGTGGCTACCATATCGCCCGTGTCGCGCCGGGTCCGGACGATGAGCGACGTCCTGGTGTCTCCTACTTGCGAGATCGGGAAGAACGCTGCGGCTTCCGGATCTTCACTGAGCGTAAAGTGTTTTCCATCTGCCATGATGCCCACGATCTGGATCGACGCCCCGGAGCGGTTTTTAAAATAGCGTCCGACGGCGTGCTCGGAGTGGAAGAGTCGCCGGGCGAACTGCTGGTTCACAATGGCAACAGGCGGCGTCTTCGCCGTGTCGGTAAAGCTCACATCGCGTCCCTCGAGCAGGGGTGTTCCAGAGGCGGTCAAATATCCAGGTGAAACGTCGTAGATATAGGTTTCAAATGCTTTCTTTGAGGGTCTGAAATCGCTACTTTGTTGAGAGAAGACAGCAGAAGCGCTTTGCTCGAAGGATAGGGGCGTAGTATTCGCGTAGCCTGCGGCTTCCACTCCCGGGATCTCGGAGACCCTTTCCAGTAACTGGCGCTGGAAATGATCGGCGG
>JBGPJK010000130.1:0-11089 GCA_041485425.1 Terriglobia bacterium
CAAAGCCGGGGACGGTGTGCTGAGTCGACATGCTGACGAATTCCGCGAACCCGCTGGAGAAGCCCGACAGGTCATCGGTGATGTGAAATGAGACGGTTACCTGAGCTGTGCCAGAGGTGGTGTCAACTTGCGCGGGCGTAAACCCAAAACCCGCTAGCACCGGCGGCGTCGTGTCTTCTTGTGCGACTGCCGGTAAGGTAGCGCTGAAGAAAAAGACTACGAGAGCGGACAGCAACCCCAACCTGAGAAGGCGCTGTGCGTAGGAGGAGAGAAAGTGGGATCTCATGATTTCCTCCGGGAAATCCGATTTGTGGGATCTCTTCTTGCGACAGCCGGCCTCGACTAGAGGGGAGAGCAGACTACCTGGGCGAGGCAACGGACGTTGCGGCAATCGTCAACGTCTTCCCCTCCATGCTAGGTCCGGACGCACGCGGCGGAGCCCAAATCGACGTCACAGCTGAACGTGATAGAGTCCCATTTTAGGCATCGCGAAGGTGTTCTCCTGGCATCTCGCCGGACGTCGGTCTACCGGTTTTCGGGCCAGGGCGAAATCATCCGTCACGCTGGCTGAGTGCTGCAGCCGAGGAAGGATTACTCCCGAATCGTCGCCGACTCGGAAACCATCCCACCTCCTTGCGACTCTTCCTCTGGCAGCCGGCGGTCAATTAGCCGTTTGCTACGTTTCTGCGGAAACTGATTCTAGTCTCGGCGGTTCAGGAACGCCGCGCAAACACTCACCCGCTTCCCGTCGCCGGTGCTTCGCCCATCCCCTCCCGCATGAAACTCTTTCCCTTCTTCTCCGAGCCCAGGGCTGCCACGGTGATCAGCAGCGCGATGTTGATGATCTCAAAAGCGGCCAGCGCCCAGGCGTAGCCTAGTTTGTCGCGCAGCGCGTACTCGATGGTGTTGGTAGGTGCGGCAAACAGGATGCCCAGCTGGTAGGCGAAGCCGGGCATCAGTCCACGCACTGCGTCGGGAGAAAGTTCGTTGAGATGGGCAGGGATGATTCCCCAGGCGCCCTGCACCCCGGCCTGCATCAGGAACGCGCCGACGGCCAGCATGGCCAGCGATCCGCCGAATGCCCATGCAGGAATCACCGCTAAAGAAAGCATGAGCGCGCAAATCATGCTGCGCCGCCGCCCCAGGGTCTCGGAGAAATGGCCGAAGGCGATCGCCCCCAGCACCGCCCCGATGTTGTACAGGATGGCCATGTAGGAGACGATCGCCGGGGCGAATCCCTTTGCCGACTTCAGGAAATCCGGGTAAAGATCCTGGGTGCCGTGGGAGAGGAACATCATGAGGGTCATCAGCAGGACGAGATAGAAGAAGATCTTCCAGTGCTGGCTCGCGGTTTTCAGGATCGCGCCCAGGGTCGGGGCACGACTTTGTTTCCAGGCTTCCGACTCCCTCACCTTGAAACGGATGTAAAAGGCCAGCAGCGCCGGAATTCCTCCGGCCCAGAACATGGCGCGCCATCCCCACTGCGGCGAAAGCGGCAGGATCAGGCGGGCGGCCACCGCCGCCAGCAGGTAGCCGACAGAATAGCCGCTCTGCACGATGCCCGACAGGATGCCGCGCCACTTTCCGGGGGCGCTTTCCATGGCCAGCGAAGCGCCTACGCCCCACTCGCCTCCCATCCCGATGCCGTAGAGGGTGCGCAGAACCAGGAAGACGGTGTAGTTCGGGGCAAAGCCGCACAGTAGTTCGAGGATGGAGAAGAACACGACATTCGCCATCAGCGGCTTGCGGCGTCCATAGCGGTCAGCGAGCAAGCCGAACACCACCGCGCCCACGGGACGCATGGCCAGGGTGGCGGTCAATGTCCACACGATGGCGGCCTTGGTCACATGAAACTGGACGGCCAGCGTGTCCACCAGGAACACCAGGACAAAAAAGTCGAATGCATCCAGGGTCCAGCCCAGGAAACTTGCGGTCACCGCGTGCCATTGATCGCTGCGGGAAAGCGGGGCAGATGCGGGAATGAGGGGAGAACTCATCGGCGGCTAGTTTCTGACCGGCGGATTCGAGGCGCTCAAATTTCGCCTGGACGCGCCATCAGAACATGATTGCGGCGGCTTGGCAATGCTGTTGCCCCTTCGCGCAGTCACTCCCTGGGGTGATCCCAATCACCGCGAGTGGTGGTGAGGCCTTGCTCGGGGGGAGATGGAATGCATTAAACTTCTTGGCGTAGGGTTTGAACGGGCCACGCGGCCCGTTAGCGGCGACGCTTGGCCGAAGCGAAGTCGACCGGACAACCTGGCTGTGGTGGGAGGGCTTTATGAATACGCGCAAGATTCTTTCCGTTATGTTCCTGGTGGTGGTCGTGGTGGTGGCGCTGCTTTTGTACAACGAGAACAACAAGAAGCAGAGCGCCACTGCTGAAGCCAGCGCCGCGGCAACCACTGATGCCCACGTAATGCCCGTCGGCGCGCGGGTAGAGATCAAGGCTCCCCTCGGGCTTCCTCCTGTGCCCATCCCGGCGGACAATCCTCCCACGGCGGAGACCATCGCGCTGGGCCGGCGTCTTTACTACGATCCCATCCTCTCGATCGACAACACGGTTTCCTGCGCGACATGCCACGCCCCGACAGCCGGATTTGCCGATCCGAAGCCGGTTTCCGAAGGCGTAGGGAAGAAGAGGGGCACCCGCAACTCGCCCACCGTGTTCAATGCGGCGTACTTCCATGTGCAGTTCTGGGATGGCCGCGCCCCCAGCCTGGAGAAGCAGGCCGAAGGTCCGGTGCAGAACCCGGTGGAGATGGCCGAGACGCTGGCCGATGTGGAGAAGAGACTGAACGCCGATCCCAGCTATCGCGAGCAGTTCGCCAAGGCGTGGGGACCTGGCCCGATCACTTACGAAATGGTGGAAAAGAGCATTGCATCGTTTGAGCGCACCGTGATCAGCGCCAACTCACCCTTTGACCGCTGGAAATACGGACACGACGAGAAAGCGGTCAGCGCTTCCGTCAAGCGCGGCTTCGTGGTGTTTACCTCCAAGAAGAAGGGCAACTGCGCGGCTTGCCATCTGGTCGGGGAGAAAGAGGCGCTCTTCACCGACAACAAGTTCCACGACATCGGCATCGGCGTAGATTTTGGAAATATTACCGACCCCGGTCTCTATGCTGTGACGAAAAAAGAGACCGACCGCGGCCTGTTCAAGACGCCGTCCCTGCGCAACATCGCCCTGACCGCGCCCTACATGCACGACGGCAGTCTGAAGGACCTGAAGCAGGTGATGGATCTCTACATCGGAGCCGGGAACTCGAATCCGAATCTGGACAAGGAAATTCATGTGCTGGATTTCCTGACCGGGCAGGAGCGCGCCGACCTGCTGGCATTCCTAAATTCGCTGACCGGAGAAATACCGGCGAACAGCGGTCCGCCGGCGGCCATGAACTCGCAGGCCCAGTAAGACGGGTTCGTGCCGAATCGGCTAGGGGAGCGGCTTTCGGGGGCATGGTTTGCAGTTGACAAGCGCCTGGTTTGGGAGGAAACTCCGCCAAACTGGCACTTTTGAGCTTGCTTTGTGTCCAGCGCAAGGAACTGCCCTGCGTGGCGGGCAAGTGATCGATTCGCGTGGTGGTGCCACTCGCATGGCTCATCAACCCATGTTGCAGCCCGATCCGTTCCCGGGTCCCGACTCCTCTGACCCCTCGCGCGCTGCGGAAAGCAATCACGAACTTCCTCCGGGCCCCGCCGAGTCGGACGTGGCGCACCTGGTGCGCACCCTGGCCGTCCACGGCGGAGGAGCTTCATTCGCCGACCTCGCCCTCGACCTGGTGCTCAATGAAATTGTCGAACAGGCACGCCTGGCGACCACGGCAACGGGAGCCGCCATCGCCTTGTCTCGCGGCGACGAGATGGTGTGTCGTGCTACCAGCGGAGCCAATGCCCCAGATCTGGGGGTGGGGCTGAACACGCGTTCCGGCTTGTCCGGCGCCTGCGTTCGCACCCGGCAAGTGCAGCGCTGCGACGATACCGAAAAGGATCCCCGCGTCGACTCTGCCGTGTCGCGAAGTCTCGAGGTGCGCTCCGTCCTCGTCGTTCCCGTGCTGAACGGAGAAGAGCTGGCCGGTGTGTTTGAGATCTTTTCTCCGCTGGTCAGCGCTTTCAGCGAGCGCGACGTGCAGACGCTGCAGGCGCTTTCCCGCCGGATCGTGTACAACATGGGTCGCGCCACCGAGACCCCAGGCTCACCGCTCCCAGCCCTGGAAGCTTCTTCTGCTCTGGCAAACACCGACGAAACCGTAGTGTCCAAACCCGTGGCTGACGAAGAGCCACTGATACCGAAGGCGCAATCGCGTCCGCGCGATCACTGGACCGACATCCTGAACGCAATCGTGATTGCATTAGCATTGCTTCTGGGATGGATGGTGGGACGCGTGGGCTGGCAACAAGCGACCGGCGGACCCTCGAGGATCACAGCACCGAATCCCCATACGGCGCAGCCAACCCCACCTTCGTCGCAAACCCGGAGCGAGACCTCGGCTCAGCCGAGCGAGAAGAAAGCAGCTGTTGCGGCGGCGGTTCCGAGAACGCCCAAACCTCAACCCAAATCAACCGCCGGGACGGAAGCGCCCGCCGCCGACGGCCTGGTGGTCTACGAAAAAGGAAAAGTCATCTTCCGGTTAGCGCCGGCTGCAAGCCACGCGGGCGCCCGCCTTGCAAGCGGCCAGAGGGAGCCGGGGACTGAAGCCGCGCTGATCTCGGTTTCTCCGGAAATTGCCAACACCTACCTGGTGCAGCGCGTGGAACCGAACTACCCTGACGCCGCGAGACAGCAGCACATTCAAGGCCCAGTGGTCCTCGATGCCGTGGTGGGCAAAGATGGCATCGTCCGCGAAGTGACAGTAATCAGTGGAGATTTTCACTTAACCGCCGCAGCGGTAAACGCGGTGCGCCAGTGGCGCTTCAAGCCCTATCAGGCGAATGGCTCCCCAGTAGACTTTAGGACGCAGATCACCCTCAATTTCACGGTGCCCTGAAATTTGGCGGTGAGAACAAGAGACTTGGGTGGAGACGCAGCTTGCCGCGTCTCCCCTACGATTGCGCCGGCATATTTTCCATCAGGGATTTCATGGCTGGCGCGGGTGCACGCACGTGGCCGCGCTTAAGCGCGTAGAGCGCCAGCTCGACGCGGGTGGAGACACCAAGTTTTTCAAAAACCCGGAACAGATAATTCTTGATGGTATGTTCGCTCAGCTCCAGCCGCTGCGAGATCTGGCGGTTGCTGAGCCCTTCCGCCACCAGCCGTGCGATCTCCTGCTCCCGCTTGCTCAGCGGCCGCGAGCCCGCCAGATCGCGAGGCTCAATCGTTCCCGGCTGGAGCAGCGCGTCCAGCACAAACTCCAGTTCCGCCGAACTCGCCCATACCTGGCCCTCGTGCACGCATTGAACGCACTTGCACAGTGCCTGGAACGAATCTGACCGGCAAAAAACTCCGCGCGCTCCACAGCGGAAGGCTTCCACCACCGTGCTCCGCTCCAACGTGTCCAGCAAAACGATCGCGCTCACTTCGGGATGCAGGGTCCGGACCTCTCGTACCAAGCGAAACCCGCCGACTGGCTCTTCGGGAAAACTGGTGCTGATCAAGACCACTTGAAAGGAAGCGCTGTCCAGAGCGGAGAGAACTTCCTGGGGAGTGACCGCCGCCACCGCGTGGCAGCGTTTGCTGCGCTGCAACGCATCCGCCAACAGGCGGCAACTCATGGCAACCGCGTCTGCGACCAGGACTCTGATCCTGGGATCCGAATTGGGAAGCGAAGCCAAAGGGAAGTGCCGACCGCAACACGAGCGCCGCGATTCTACGTTGAATGCCGGGCACTGACAAGGAGTCCTAAGCCCCCTCCCCCTTCCCCCTTTGCCGCTCCCGGGTTTCGTCTCCGGCACGCGTGCAAGGGCCTGAATAATCAATGAGTTTGCCGCAGAAATGCACCGTACGCCGGGGGAGATGGGATCGGGTTGAAATAAGGACTTTAGTCTCCCCAACCTTTATCCTCTTGTCCGGGGTATACTTGGTTCGGCAGAGTTGTATGTGGGCTGGTCTTTTCGCTTACCCCCTTCGCGAAGAACCCCTTGTATTAACAACTGCTTTGTTGATGTAGTTTATTCTTCGCATTGCACAGGATTTTCCGAAACTTGACTGGAATCGTTCCTCCTCCCATTAACGCGGGCTCCCTTTTATATGCCCGTTGCCGCACCGCCGCAGGAGACCCGGGATGTATTTGAAGTTCTTTGGACTGCGGGAACAGCCATTCGGCGTGACGCCGGATCCGCGCTTTCTTTACCTGAGCGCCGCTCATCGCGAGGCTCTGGCTTCCCTGTACTATGGCATTGAGGCGGGCCGCGGATTCCTGGGGCTCATCGCCAAGCCCGGCATGGGCAAGACCACTATCCTGTTTCATCTGCTGGAAAAAGTCCGCAGCTCGGCGCGCACCGCGTTTCTGTTTCAGACGCAGTGCAACTCGCGTGAGTTCATGCGATTCCTGTTAGCCGAGTTGGGCTATGAAGGCGACGGCCAGGACTTCGTGCGCATGCACGAAGAGTTCAACAAGCGCTTGCTGCAGGAGGCGCGCGCCGGCCATCGTTTTATCGTGGTGATCGACGAGGCCCAGAATTTGGAGCCGTCGGTGCTGGAGACGGTGCGCCTGCTCTCCGATTTTGAAACTCCCCGCGCCAAGTTGTTGACCATTATTCTGGCGGGACAACCGGAACTGGCCGCTAAGCTGGCCAGCCCGAGCCTGGCCCAACTGCGCCAGCGCATCTCGATTGTCAACCGGCTGGAACCGCTGCCCTCGTGGGAGATCAAGAGCTACATCGAGCATCGTCTGCAGATCGGCGGCTACGAGGGTGATCCGCTGTTCGCGCCGGAAGCCTTTGCAGAAATTGCCCGCTTCACCGAAGGCATTCCCAGAAACGTGAACAATTTCTGCTTCAATGCGCTTTCCCTGGCCTGCGCTCTGCGGCAGAAAATGGTGGATCTGGCGATCGTGCAGGAAGTCATCTCGGACCTGGACATCAGCAAGCACGTTCCCGAAGTGTCGTCTGACGCACCCGCCCTGGTGTCGGAAGCGCCAGCCGCCCAGGCGTCCGCGCCGGCCATTGACGTACCGCCGCTGCGCAGCGAAAATGTTTCCGTACCTCCTTCTCCTCCTCCCCCTGCTCCCAGCAAGAACGGAGAGTCTTTGACTCCGGCTGAGGCCAAGGCATACATGCAGCAAGTGGCCGCGAAACTGAAGAACTGGCAAGAGTCGCTGGATCGGGCCACGGATCAGTATCCGGTGCGGACCGGAGGGTCGACTCCGGATTAGATCAAGCTCGAATGGGTTGGGTGTAGAAGTTATGATCGCAGTCGGTCGGTTCCGCGTTCCCCCCGGAATCGCGGAACTCAAGAGGACCCGCAGCATGAGCAGAAACTTCGAACTGCTACAAAAGCTTGGCAAGGAGCAGGAACTGCTCCGCTCCACTTCGGATGACAGCAACCACAAAGATCCCGTACCGGTACCCGTACCCGTCGGGGCTACCCCCGCTGAAGCGGTGTCGGCGGCAGCGGTGCCCAGCGGGACGCCTGCCGCGGCTCTCGCCCAACCGAGTCTCGAGCAAGTCAATGCCTTGGCCCAGCAACTGTTCATCATCCCGGGCGCCGATGCGCCGCGCACCGTGGTGTTCGCCAGTACCGAACCGGGCACGGGTTGCACCTGGGTCTGCGCCCATCTGGCGGAAGTGCTGGCGGGACGTGTGGCAGGTGGGGTCTGCCTGGTGGACGCCAACTTGCGCGACCCTGGACTGCATCAGCACTTCGGGGTCGAGAACCAGAGTGGAATCACCGATGCCCTGCTGGTATTGGATCCGATTCGAAATTTCGCGCGTTCTCTGGCTCTGCCGAATTTGTGGCTGATCAGCAGCGGGTCCGGCGGCGAAGCGGCGCAATCGCTCCTGACCTCCGATCGTATGCGCTTGCGACTCACCGAACTGCGAGCGGAATTTGATTTCGTGCTGGTGGACGCCTCGGCCATGAGCCTGTCGAACGATGCCATCGCGCTGGGCAGCATGTGCGATGGCGTAGTGATGGTGCTGAAGGCAAACGCATCGCGCCGCCAGACCGCACGCCAGGCCATCGAAGACTTGCAGGGTGGCAAAGCCAAGGTACTGGGAGCGGTCCTGAACCAGCGCACCTACCCGATCCCGGAAGCGCTGTACAAGAAGCTTTAGGACAGAAGCAACCAGTCCCGCCGCCGGACCTGAGCCGTTACCGCCGCTCACGTTCGGCGGATTCTTTTTGTGGAAGAGCGGGCGTTCCGGCCCGCGTAGAAAGGCCTGAGATCCATCGGGCCTCAGCCCCTGCGCCCGTTTTTGGAGAAACCCGGGATGCGTTTACTGGCGCGACCTCGGCAAGAACTGCTCAGATGCTAACGACGAGGGCAAACGCGGCAGCGTCGCCGCCGGCGCACTGACTTTCGCGACTCCTCCGAGCGGCAGTTTCTTGGCGTCGTTCACGGCCATGTCCGCCAGGGTGTTGTTCAGACTATAGGCGTAGAGCACGACTTCCACTCGCTTGGAGACACCCAGCTTATCGAAGATGCGGAACAGATAATTCTTTACCGTATGCTCGGTGAGCCCGAGGCGCTGCGCGATCTCACGGTTCGACAATCCTTCGGCGACACACCGCACCACTTCCTGTTCTCGCTTCGAGAGCAGCACCGCGCCGCGCGCGTCGATCACTCGCAGCGGCAGCGCTTCTCCCAAGGCTTCCAACAGGTAGCGCAGTTCCTGGCTGTTGGCCCACACCTGGCCCTGGTCCACGCAGTAAATGCACTTGGCCAGCGACTTCAGCGATTCGCTGCGGCAGAACACGCCGCGGGCGCCGGCCCGGAAGGCTTCCACCACCTGGCAGCGCTCGGAGGCGTCGATCAGCATGACCACGCGCGTTTCCGGACGCGCGCTGTGCACTTCGCGCGCCACCTCAAATCCCTTGCGCGGATTTTCGTCCAGTTCGGCGCTGATCACCACCACCGCCGGTTTCTCCTTGACCACTGCGGCCACCAGTCCTTTCCCTTCCGATATGGGAGCCAGCACCTGGAAACGCTTGTCGCGCTCCAGGGCAGCGGCGAGAAGTTGGCTGTTCATTCTGGTGGTGTCGGCGGCCAGCACCCGGATCATCTGGGAAGCTTCAGGTAGGGCAATCGCGTGAGCCATAGGGGTCCCGAGTAAAAGCGTCTGGAGCCTTGCAAACGCTCCATCGCGCTCAATTTTTCTTTCCGAAACGGGGGAAACTGGTAACTGGCACCAGACTTGGTTTTTGGTAGCTTTCTAGGACGTTGCGATTGGGCGGAGACGACCTGCCACCGGCACCGCAGCAGGCACACCCCATCGGCCGCCCACCCCGAGCGGCTTATGCTTTGGGACTTTAGACTCACAGGGGGAGTGTGTAAATGGCACTTTAGTGCCAGAAGCCGAACGGCCCCGCCCCGGATGCCGCTTCCAGCGGCCGATCCGGTCTTAACTCTTAGGTAAACACTTCGAGCACAGCAGCTAAACCATTGGGAAATTTAGTAGTGCGGTGGTGAGGTTCAGGCTTACCGGCAGCGGACAAGTGACCGCTGACCCGTAACAACCGACTCCTGACTCCAAGTACCCGTACGCGAGTCTCTTTGGCCCGCTGGGCCGCCTTGACCACCGCCTTGATTAGCGTGACCCGGAGGCTGGTGGCCCACCCAATTAACCAACTATATCGTTACACAATATAATAGGTTCGGGATGCGGCATTTCGACGCTTAGACAGACATTGTTATCTCTTGCTGCTAGTTGCTTCATCATTTCTGGGTTTCTGATTGTTCGGGAGATCGGAGAAGTCAACCGGAAGCTGCCAGATGAAAGGCTGATTCCCTATCTCTTCATGTACGACCCTTTATCCAGAAGGGCGGGTTGAACTCTGCAGTATTGCATTTCAAGTAGCGGCATTTGTCCTTCTAGCACTGACGGCAATTGCTTCGGGCTTTCTTAAGTAGCCTCGGAGGCTGGGGCCAGTGGCGAGTGGCCGGGTTTTGCCGCGTCCTCTCTGAGCGATTTGATACTAAAAGCCTGTAACAAAACCTCGTCCTCAGCGCCTCTCCAGATCAAGACAAGGGCATCGGGTGTACAATCCTGCCCACTGGGGTTCTTCAAACGAAAATCTCCAATAAGAAGCTCAAGGGGAGGCCGCCGGTTCTGACGTCGCTGGTCTCCTCCCCGCGATGAGGCACGTACCAACGAAGCGATTTCTAGAATGGGGAAAGAACCTATGAGAATTCTGCTTTACAACCCCGACAACGGCGTGACTCGCAATTTCATGCCGCACCTTTGGATGTTTCTGCTCCAGGCGCTGACTCCCCCTGGCCATGAGGTGTTGCTGATTGATGGCAACGCCCAGCCGATAAATGAAGAGGGTATCGCGCGGTTCGTCCGCGAAGAGAACATTGGACTGGTCGGCATCGGCGCGATGACCAGAATGATCGCCAAGGCCTACCGCATGGCCGACGCGGTTCGCGCCGCGGGAGTGCCGGTGGTGATGGGCGGGCCTCACGTAACGGAAATGGCCGATGAGGCGCTCGGTCGAGATGGCGGGCCGCGCCACGCCGACGCGGTGGCCCTGGGTGAAGCCGATGAAACCTGGCCCAAGATCGTGGAAGACGCAGCCCGGGGCGAGCTCAAGGACATCTATGCGCCAGTGGACGAGGCTGGGAAGGAGCGCAAGCCCTCACTCCAGGCGTATCCAGCCATCCCATGGGATTCGATTGACCTCGACCAGTTCAATCTGGTGCCGAAGGTTGCGACCCCGCTGCTCAACCGAGTCGGAGAGGGTTGGGGAACATTTCGCATTGTTCCGGTCGAGTCCGGGCGAGGTTGTCCTTACGGCTGCGAGTTCTGCACGGTGACTGGATTTTTCGGCGACTCAATCCGGTTTCGCACGAACGAAAGCGTAGTGAATGAACTGCTGCTGTTGAAGGCGCGCGCCCGCAAGGAAAAAGGGCAGATTGCCGTTTTTTTCATTGACGATAATTTCGCCATCAACATTAAACGCACCAAGTCGCTGCTGCGTGACATCGTTGCC
>JBGPJK010000131.1:0-11060 GCA_041485425.1 Terriglobia bacterium
ACTCCACCGACCTGCGGTATGTACAAAGCCGCAGCTTCGGCGATCTCGCTGGCGGGAGTAATGGGATATCCGTAATACGCGCGGCAACCGGCAAGAATCGCGCCCTTGATCACGGCCACATTGCCCTTACAGAGCTGCCGCATGTTCCCCTCCTTGCTGCTTGGCGACCGGCGCTTTGGCCGGCGCAGGCAGCCGGTACACGGTGATGGCGCCCGGCTCCGGGCAGCAATAGAAACAAATCCCGCAGCCCGTGCAGTCGTGCCCGCTATAGCGGGCGGGGTGGACGCCGTAGGCGCTCAGCTCCGCCATCAGTTCCAGGCACTTGGGCGGGCAGGATTCCACGCACAGCCCGCATCCTTTGCACTCTTCGACGTCAATCGTAACCTTACCGCGCGCTTGGCCTGCCATGTTCACCTCATTACTGCGGTCTTTGCAGCTTGCGGACGCTGCAGCCACTTGGTTTTTTCGCAATACGCGTAGAGTTCTTCGCGGAACTTGGGGTGCGCAATCTCGATCAGGGCCTTGGCCCGCTCCCGGATCGACTTGCCATGCAGATATGCCACACCGTATTCGGTAACCACGTAACGGATCAGCCCGCGCGACGTAACCACACCCGCACCCGGATCCAGCATGGGAGTAATCCGCGAAATGGCGCCGTTCTTCGCCGTCGAAGAGAGCGCGATAATCGGCTTGCCTCCCTTCGCATGCGAAGCCCCGCGCAGGAAATCCACCTGCCCGCCGATACCACTGTAGAAATAGGTCCCGATCGAGTCGGAACAGACCTGGCCGGTCAGGTCAATCTGCAGCGCCGAGTTGATCGCCACCATGTTGTCGTTGCGCGCAATCAGCTGCGGGTCGTTGGTGTAGGCGTTGGGATGGAATTCGAAGACGGGGTTGTTATCCACGAAGTCAAACAGCCGCTTCGATCCCAGTACGAATCCCAGGATCACCTTGCGCGGCTTGAAATTCTTGCGCGCGCCGTTGATGACGCCGGCCTCGATCAGGGGGACAACACTGTCGGAGACGAGTTCCGTGTGCACGCCCAGGTCCTTGCGGTCCATCAGGAAGGGCAGCACGGCATCGGGGATGCCGCCAATGCCGGTCTGCAGCACCGCGCCGTCGTCGATCAACCCGGCCACGTTGCGCGCGATGGCCACGTGCAACTCGGTGATCTCGGGCTTCTTGAGCTGACACAACGGCCGGGAGGTCTCCACCACCGCGTTGATCTGGCTCACATGAATGAAGCTGTCACCATAGGTACGGGGCATCTGATCGTTGACCTGCGCCACCACGTAGTGAGCGCATTTCGCCGCAGTCAATGTGGTATCCACACCTACTCCAAAGCTGCAGAACCCGTGGGCGTCGGGCGGAGAGACCTGGATCAGTGCCACGTCCAGCGGCATGGCTCCGCTCTCGAACAGTTCCTCGATTTCGCTCAAATACACCGGGGTGTAGTCGGCGCGGCCTTCGTTCACCGCTTCCCGCACGTTGCCGCCGATGAACATGGCGTTATGGCGGAAGTGGCCTTCCAGCTCGGGAGCAATGTAGCCCGCGTCGCCCATGGTCATCAGGTGCACGATTTCCACGTCTTCCACCTCGGGGGCGCGCTGGATCAGTGCCTTCACCAACACTTCCGGCTCGGCACAACCCGGGTGGATGTACAACCGCATGCCCGAGCGCACACAGCGCAACGCCTCTTCCGGCGTCCTCAACTTCTTCTTGTACTCGATCTCCCAAGACATCGCCTGCTTCTCCTTATCTGGTCTTCCCCGCCACCGTGGTTTCCCGTTCAGCGGGAGGTGCGGTCGCGCGCTCGTGCCCCACGGCTGCGTAATAGATCGCGTGGTCAAAAAACTGCTCCAGCAGTTGCAGCAGTTCGAGTTCGCCAAACACCTCCACCGGACGATCCAGCACCGACTCCTTCTTCAGGAATTCCCACAAATTCTCTTTGGTCAGGATAATGGTCATGGTGAGCTGGCTGAGTGGCACCTGCTGCTGCGCCCGGCGGGCGCCGATCTCCAGGTAGCGCGCTTCGATGTCAAATTCGGTCTTGCCCAGCAGCCAATCCCCCAGGTGGCGGTAGATCTCGTAGACACGCTCTTTCAACTCTTCCGGAGGGACGTTGCGGTAGCTCGCGGTGGACTCGCAACTCTGAACTTTATGGAGCAGCCCGGCGGCCAGGGCGTCGGAGTGGGTCTCGATCAGGCGGACCAGTCGGTAGGCAAACATCATGACCGCACCTCTTCAGTTTTCCTCTATGGTCAGTCTCAGCCCCGGCGGGGTTTGGGGCGGTGACTCTTGGCACAAGCAGGTGTGATCGGGGTCACAGGCGTAAGTTGCAGGAATGTAACAGCTTGCACCGACGAGTGGGAGAGCAACCTCGGTGCGGGAGTTTGCCGCCCGCGGCTGCCAGTGTGCTGGTTTATTCCATCCTCAACATTCCGGGGTCGCAGCGGAATCAGCCGCCGAATGGGGCCAGCTTTTTGCCCCTCAACTCAACGAACAGCTTGCGATGCCGGGCAGCTTTCTGTGGGTCACCGTTGGGCTGGCTGTACAGCGCGGCCAGCCAGCGGTGGGCTGCGATCAGTCCGGGCAGCATGGTCAGGCAAGTCTCGAAGGCCAGCATGGCACGCGGACGATGACCCAGTCGCGTCAGCGCGACTCCCAGATAAAAATGGCCCATGGGGAGAAAATGCTGCAAGCTCACTGCCAGCAAAGCCTCCTCGGCGGCTTCCGCATCTCGACGCTGCTTCAGCCGCACCATGGCCAACCCCAGGTGCGCTTCCGGGCTGTCGCCATCGATGTCAAGAGCTTTCTGGAAGGCGCGCTCCGCGTCCTCCACCCGCCGCTGTCGCAAGTATGTCTCACCAATGCGCAGGTGAAGATGGGGCAGACGAGGGTCCGATTGTTCGGCGCGGAGGAGGCAGGCCAGCGCGGCGTCCATATCTCGCTCCTCGAAGTGAATGACGCCCATCAGCAAGTCCGCCCACGGGCGGGGCTTCCGGGAGTCATCCCAGAGCGCGGCGCCCGGTTGTGTTGGCTGTACTGGCTCGTCGGCTGGCGCAGCCCCGGCATCGGCCGCCGTTTTCTCCTCACTTATCAGGCGTTGCAGAATGTCCTTCGCCGCCTCGCGCCGTTTGAGCGCGAGGTAGCACTGCCCCAGATGCAGCCGGAAGCGCACCTGATCGGGCGCTTCTTTGGCCACCTCTTCCAATAGTGGCAGGGCTTCTCTGGGGTGGCTGGAGTCGAGATAGTCGCGCGCAAGGTTGTACCTTAATTCTCGCAGGGTCGCGGCTACCGCTTTGCTCTCATCTTCACTGGGTGGCTGAATGTACCCCAGTGCTACGAATCGCTGCAGAACGGCCTTGGCAGCGGCGGGGTCCATGCGCCGATCGGCGGGATGCATGCCGCACTCACCCGGTTCGCTCTCCCAACTCGGGATGCGCGTAATTTCAGGAGGCTCTTCGAAGGCCTGCACCAGCACTCGCCCATCCATGTCCTGGCCCACCGGTAGTCCGAACAGGGTCAAAATGGTGGGAGTGACATCCAGCAAGCTGGCTCCATAAATGCGTTCGTCCTGCTTTACATGCGCCCCTTGCATGCAGAAGATCCCGAACTGCCGATGCTGGACGGCTGGACCTGCGGGTTCCCTCGGGATGCCGCGCGGCCGCAGGTGGTCGGAGTGAAAGCCGTGGTCAGAAACCAGCAACACGGTCGCGTCCGGCCCCGCCAGGGTCAACAGAGTTTGCAGCATCATGTCGTGGAAGCGATAGGCGCCATTCACGACGTCTTTGTAAATCTCAAACTTGTCCTCCGGCACTCCCTCCATGCGGGGTGGATGGAAGTGCATGAATCCGTGACAGAAGTGGTCGATGGCGTTGTAATACACCGCCATGAAATCCCATGGCTCGTTCTCGAGAATCCAGGTGGCGGCGTTATGGATGGAGCAGTTCTCCGCCAGAATCTTGGCAAACGAGGTCAGGCCCTTGTCTTTTTCCTGATCAATTTCCTGGGCGCGTGGAATCCAGGGGAGAATCGCGGCTTCGGTGACCTCTGCCGGATGCATGCGCAACGCCGCGAACGTCTCACCCATACTCTCGGGATGAACCGTGCCCGGGGGCAGGGGCCATTCCTTGTCGAGCGGCGCCACCGCATGGGGATAAAGATCGGAGATTGAAATGCCGTTGATCGGCTCGGCAGGATGCCCGGCGAACCAGCCCAGGACGTGGGTGCGATATCCGCGCTGGGTGAGGATATTCCATAGCGCTTTAACTTTGCGGGAAGTGCTGGAGACCGGACGGATGCCACCGTTGTGCGGGTCCGGTTCCATGAAACCGTGGATGCCGTGTTTGTGCGGCCTCTTGCCGGTGGCAATCGAGTTCCACAACATGGGGGAAAGGATGGGACGCAAGGTCGCCAGGTTCCCCATCACGCCCTGATTGATGAAATTGTCCAGGGTGGGCATCAATCCCTGGTCGAGCAGCGGATTGATAATCTTCCAGTCGGCGGCGTCCCAACCGATGAGAAGAACTTTCTTGGCGAGGGGTTCTGCCATGGAATGACCTGTGGCCGGAGCCAATTTTCGACCAACAAACTGCCCTCACTTACGCGGCCGGTGTGGCCTGGCGGTGTGCGGTTCGACGTCCGGGCAATGACCCAGACTGGCCGCGCCCCTCGCCAAAGCGCCCAGGGTGCCCGCTTGCGGGCTGAACGTATTCGGAGTAGCGGTGTCCGCGTCCTTGGTCTGGCCCGCTCTGATGGACTGGTTGGGGGTGCTTTCGTAGGCATATCCCAGCAAGGTCGCGTGAACCTGCAAGTTATTGTGATGAACGGCAGCACGAACCGTCAGCTCAGCCCAGCCATAATGGACTTGTCCCTGAATGTTGAACTTCAATCCCAGATAAGCTTGCTTGTTCGCCCAATTGCCGGATAGCCAGGTGCCGCCGTACCCCGTTTCGATCGCCTGCGCCAGCAACCGCTCGGCGCGATGGACTGTCTGGAACGATCGGCTGGAACCGATGACCGACTCCGCCAGCAGTGCAGCGGCGCCGTGCTTGTCGGCAATCACCCCGGCATCTGCGCTCCCGTTGATCACAAACTCCTGCGCGTACCCGTAGTTTGTGCTCTCGAGATTATCGGCAAGCCAGAAGTTCACTCTCGGCCCGCAATTGAGATCAAGAAAGAGGTCACCGTCTGTAATCGTGATGTTCGCTGGGGTGTATACAACCTGGGCGTCGGCGGGCTGCGTCAGGGCCAGCAATCCCACCCCGGCCGCACTCGCTGCCAGGGCGTAGGCACGTAAACGCCTATCGGTCTCGTGGAGGAGAGGCTCAGTCACCCGGTTTCGAATACTTCCGTGTATCGAACCGTATTTGCCGGGAAAGTTGTTCATCTCTTATGGCTCTTGCGGCCTGCCGATAAGTGCGGTTCGATGTCCGGGCAATGGCCCAGACTGGCCGCGCCCCTCGCCAGAGCTCCAAGCGTGCCTGCCTCCGGACTGAACGCATCCGGATTAGCAGCATCCGCATCCCGCGTCTGCCCCGCCTGGATGGACTGGTTGGGAGTGCTCTCGTAGGCATATCCCAACAAAGTCGCATCCACGTGCAATCCGTGGTGCTGATCGATGGATGGCTTAACCTGCAGCGAAGCCCAACCATAGTGGACTTCCCCTTGGATATTGAACTTCAAGCCCAGGTAAGCTTGCTTGCCGTTCGCCCAATTGCCGTCCACTCCGGAGGAACCGTACCCCGTCGTGAATGCCTGAGCCATCACTTGTTCGCCGCGATGGACATTCTTGAACGTTCGGCTGGAACCGATGACCGACCCCCTCGGCAACGCAACCGGACCGTGAGCGTCGACCATCACGCTGGCACCCACGCTCCCATTAACCGCAAACTCGCGAAAATATCCGTACGAGGAAGCTTCGCCAGTATCGGCAAACCAGAACTGCACCTTCGACCCGCAATTGAGATCAAGAAAAAGGTCACCGTCCGTAATGGACACGTTCGCCGGCGTGTAGACCACCTGTGCGTGGGCGGGCTGTGCCAGCGCCAGCATTCCCACCCCGGCCGCACTCGCTGCCAGGGCGTAAGCGCGTAAACGCTGATCCATCTCGTGGAGCCGAAGCTCAGTCCCCCGGTTTCGAGTACTCCCGTGCCTCATCGTGGTTTCCGACGATTCTGGTTTTCCCATGGGATACCTCCCGGAAGATTTTCCTGCGACGGACCAGGGCCCCACGCCAACCGATCAATGGCTGCACAGTATTCTCCCCCCTGCGCCGGCAGTCAATAGGAAAAGTTTGCACAATCATAAGGATGTCGTGCTGTTCAGCAATTTCCATTCGGCGGAATTTCGCGGCCCAAAACAACTGGGCCACGCCGTCCCGGTATCTTGGCCCTTTCCAGCCTCGAATCCAGTACAGTCGTGGCCCAATCTTGCTAACCGCCTTGCTTCGACGGAATTTAACCCAGGATTTTTTCTCCTTGAGGCAGAATCAGTGGTGAGCAGACGGTGAACTCAGCTTCGGCCTCGGGTTGGCCGACGTTATCAAGTCCCGGCTGGAAACGAACTTGTTCACTCCGGTCGCGGTTCGGGTGCGAGCCGGCTTCCGACCGCCGGTCCGAGATCTCCCCTGCCGCCCGGGTCAGGAAATCCCGCAACTGTTCGCGGTCCTGGCGAGACAAATTGGTGAACTTGATTCCGGTGCCCAAACCGTAGAGGCTGGTCACCACCACTCCCTGGGCCCAAACCTTGACTTCACCGAGCCACATGGCGACGTTGACCTCGGTCCTGCAAGGTACCGCAACCACAGTTTGCACCGCGCAGCCACCTTCACTGAGGTTCACGCTGGTAACCCACATGGGGATCTGTCCACCCTTAAGCCGAAGTTCGGACGCGATCTCACACTTGTAGCGCGGGTGTTGTCTGCGGGCGTGAAGGCGCGGGCGCTGGTAATCGTCGGGTTCTGCGATGTCGGTCTCGGCGTCCTCCGTGCGGCTGGCGAAAGCCTGACGCGCAACCCCGAGCCGCTTCCCTGCTGCGCTATCTGCTTCCTGCTTCCAGATCACCCGGAAGCGGCCGGTGTTCTCCTCGCATCTCAGGACCACGACGTCCCCGGGGCTGACGTGACCCTGGACCCCTTCCAGTAATGCTCCATCGCGGCTGATGTTGCAGGTGCGAACCCGCTCAATGAAAGCGCGACCCTTGGCATCCGTCCCGCAAAGGTTGACGGAAAAAGTCATTGCTGCGCGTGATTGGCGACGGCATCCCATACTCGGCTAGTCTCCCCCACTGACTGAAACTATGTTCATTTCCACTCACTCGGCACGGGGCGGCTGGTCAGCCGGAGGACTTGCATGACCCGGTTACAAAAGTAACCAATGCAACACACCCGCGATGCACTTTGTGTGATCGCACGTGCGCTGCCAGTATGACCCCCAAGTTGCAAGCACTTACCAGGGCGATTTCCCACGCCACGGTGCAACTTGATGCACTTTCGGGAAACTCCTGAGCAAACTGCGGGACCGCCCGCCGTAGCGCCGGCGTCCCGCCGGCCACGAGACTCTGCGAGTTGCGAAGGGACCTCGCTGCGGAAATGTTCTTTGCTGCGGCGCCAACCTACACCACACAGAGAAGGTCGCTGCTGCGCTCGGGGTGCCGAGGACAATGTGTCAGCGTGCTGCGGACTAAGCACGGCGCGCGGTAACGTCCTTCGCAGTGGACGCTAAACGCGCATGAAACTCGCCATACGTTAAGACCCTTGCGTCTGTAAGAACGTCCTCGCAAAACGCCCCAACCCCAAAAGCGAAACCCCGGAAGGCCTTGCGGCCTGCCGGGGTGTAATCGGCGAGTGCCTTACCCGTCACGATCGCCTTACGAGAGGAAGAACTCCTTCGCCAGCACGGCCCAATCCTGGTCCGGAATGTGCGCGGTCACGTTGTCCATGGCCACGCCTCCGTCCTGGGCCAGTGCACCGGCCATCATCGGCATCTTCCTCTGCAGACGGCCAGCGGACTCTTCCGTCCACCACCGCGCCAGCGCACCGCCCAGCAGGTTGCGGAAGTTGGTCTTGGCATCCGGCGACTGCACCGTCAGCAACCAGCCCTCGCCGTAGGGATCCTTGTTGGCCAGCTTGGGGTCGCGCACGATCGCTTCGTTGATATCGGCCACGCTGCCTTCGATCGGCGACACCATGTCCACGGCCGCGCCATCGCGATGAATCGTGCACACCTTCTGTCCCTGGCGAATCCACTGTCCGCGTTGCGGCAGGGTGATGCGCTCCAGCTTGCCCGCCAGTTTGGAAGCAAAATCGTCCATGCCCACCCGCACCAGGCTCGGACTCTCACTCAGCGCCCAGGTGTGCCCGGGGTGATAGCGCAGGTTCTCCGGAACCTGGAATCCGCCCACCAGACTCGGCGCCAACCGCGGCGCACCCTGCCTGGCAACTTGCAGCGCCGGCTGCACCACAACGTTCTTGCGGCTATGGAAGTGATCGATCAGTAAGAAAGTTACGAAGGTTAAGAGGACCAGTATGACTGTCATAAACCACCTCGCTGGAGGGCCGTCTCGTGTAAGGCCGCTCGCCACCCTTACTAAAGGCAATCGCCGTGCCGAACCAGCACGCGGCTGCAGATTTTTCATCTTGTGCAGTGATCTAGGTATGGAATCAGCAGGATGCAGACGCATCATTGAGGCGCGTTGGAGAAATTCGCGGAAATTCGCAACGCCGGATTGATGAGGATCGCAACGGCGCTTTAGCCGTGATTTCAGGGTCTTGCGGAATGCACAGAACAACCCACTGCTCTATCAGTGGTTTACGTCCCCTGAAATACTTGTTGCATCCCGCAACACCGCTTGATGCGGAAGACAACAAAGAATTTCCCGCTACGAGTTTCGAACCGGACAACGCCTGCGTCCTTGCTGTGGAATCCCTCAACTATCCCGTCCTTGCGTGCCAGGGCGCAGATAGCTGGGGCGGTGGAAGTCGAGGTGGTGGTAGGAGGGGACGGCCATTTAGTCTCGGCGACGGCGACGACCGGCCATCAACGGTTGAAGCAGGAAGCCGAAAAAAATCTGAAGACCTCGGATCTTTGCCACAGGCACTGGTCGCGAGTTCAGAATCACCTGCGAATTCCGACGGCAAGAGCCAAAAGTGTCACACGCTCCTGTCACGCAAGGTTCAGTTCAGATTCCCCAACCAGGTGACCCTCACAACTCATGCGGCGCTCCCGATTCGAAGACGGGACCGTGATCAAGCCAGGGAAGAAGTGAGGGCCTGCGGTCAACCTCGGGACCTATTCCTTATGCAAATGCACATTCCGTGAAAACGAGTTCTCGCATCTTCTTCTTTCTTGACAAACGCTTTGCACCTGCATAAAGTGCGGACAATCGCTTCAATTCAAACGCGGATCTTACAGGTGCCCACGCATGAAGAATGTCTATGAAGTTCTAAGGCAGAAGGAACTGGAACTGGCCCGGCTGGAGAAGGAAGTCGAGGCCCTGCGGGTAGCCGCGCCCCTCCTGTCCGATGACAAGGAATCGGCTGCGCTCGAAGCCACCAACAACAAGCCCACGCTGACGGCTACGGCGCCGGCGCAGCAACCCATCCGCATCCCGCAACCGGCGGTGAATGTGACTCCGCAACCCGCCCGCGCCGCCGGATGGGAAGATACGGCCAAGCGCTGGCCATAACCGAGGTGAGAAGCAAGCTCTCCTGCCCGATGCGTCGCCGGGCAGCGCTGGATATTGTTCAGCCCGGGGCCAAACCCCGGGCTAACGTGTTTTTGTGAGTGCGTGTTGAAGGTTGAAAGATGGAAAAGAACCAGGACGCAGGACTTGCTCGCTGGTCGCGGCCAATCGGCACCCAAAAAAATCCTCTGCGTGTTCCGCGACCTCTGGGTTTCAAGTTTTCCTACTTGCCTAATTCCTTCGACATTCTGATGAAATAACACGGCTGCTTGGGCTGCGCATGCGCCGGAAACGGTGCCGTGCCGTTCTCCTCGTATCCAAAGCGGCGATAGTACTCCGGCAGTTCGGTGCGCAAGCTCACGATCTGCAGATCGATGCCACCGGCCCCGGCGGCGCGGCAGTCCTCTTCCGCAGCACCCACTAGCAGCGCGCCCAGGCCGGAGCGCTGCCGCGCTGGATCCACCGACAGCAACCCGAGGTAATACCGAGCTCCGCGGGGCTCGAGATAAACGCACCCGGCCAGCGCGCCCTCCTGCTCGGCCAGCAGAAACTTGCCTTTCCCCAGCAACTCGCGCACCGCATCCGGGTTGGTGCGGTCTCCTTCCATGAAGAACCGCTCCACCTGGAAAGCCTGGTTCACCAGCCGCGCAATCGCGTCCGCGTCTTCCAGTTGCGCAACCCGCAACCAGATCTGCTTCACTTTGAGGGAATCATCTGGAGAGGAGTGGCGCATTTCACTCTTGTCATTGTACCCAGAATCTCGTCCGCACGAGAGCGTGCCACAGGCTCGATTGGCGCGCGCCTCCTGTGGAAATCACGGGACCGTGCCTGACAAAAATGGATGCTATACTCCGCGTCAGAAAACCCTGATCAGGCTGCCGCTTCGTTACGTCTCCAGCCAAGGCAAGCTGGGGGTGTTCTTTAAATTCGCGAAAGGTAAGCGATGAGTGCAGCCCTGCAGTCAAGCGTACCCGTCGGCGCGACCCGGCGCCGCGTTCCCCGCCATTCCACTGCCATTCCGGTTGACGTGACCGTGTTGCGCTCCGGCATTCCGGACTGCATTCCCGGTCGCTCGCTCGATGTCGGCGAGGGCGGGATGTGCGCCATCCTGGCAGGAGAGCTGTGTCCCGGCGATTCCGTGGGTGTCGAGTTCCGTCTTCCTCAACTCGGTGTGCCCATCCGGGCGAAGGCCGTGGTGCGTCACCAGGCACGGATGCGTTGCGGCATCGAGTTCCTGAGATTGTCCGAGGAGCAGCAGGCCATGATCCGCTACTGGGAACGGCGCATGGCAGAGCAGCATCCGCAAATTTCCTTCTCTTTTGCCGGTGCCCGCTTGCCGGAAGCAGCCGTAACGGAACCAGCGACGGCGAACC
>JBGPJK010000132.1:0-11047 GCA_041485425.1 Terriglobia bacterium
CTAGCCACATAACATTCTCCTTCCCTTACCCGCTCACCATGATTGGCCAGACGCTCAGCCACTATCGCGTTCTCCAGCAGATTGGTGCTGGCGGCATGGGTGTGGTCTACCTGGCGCGTGATGAGCGCCTGGAGCGTGATGTCGCCGTCAAGGTTCTTCCATCCGGATTATTAGCTGACGAAGCTGCCCGCAAACGTTTCCGCAAGGAAGCGCTTACGCTTTCCAAGCTCAACCACCCCAATATCGCGACCATTTTCGATTTTGATTCGGCGGGCCAGACCGATTTTCTGGTTACCGAGTACGTAGCGGGGGTCACCCTGGATGCCAAGCTGGCTCCAGGCCCGTTGCAGCCGAAGGAAGCCGTTGGACTGGGCATCCAGCTGACTCAGGGTCTGGCGGCAGCCCACGCGCAAGGCATCGTGCACCGCGATCTGAAGCCCGGCAACCTGCGGTTGACGGTCGACGGACGGTTGAAGATTCTTGATTTCGGGCTGGCGCAACTGGTGCAACCCGAGACTGATCTCGTCCGCACGGTCAGTCTGACGGCTTCCCAGCAGATCACCGGCACGCTTCCCTACATGGCGCCGGAGCAGTTGCGGGGAGAGCCGACCGATGCGCGCAGCGATCTCTGGGCGGCGGGCGCGGTCCTCTATGAAATGGTGACGGGCAAGCGTCCTTTTCCGGAGACGAATGGGCCGCTCCTGATTGATGCAATTCTCCACCAGACACCCGAGCCCCCGAGCAAACTGAATCGGCAGGTTCCGACGGGGCTGGAAAACATCATCCTGAAGGCGCTGGAAAAAAACCCTGTAGAGCGTTACCAATCCAGCCGGGAACTGGGGGCCGACCTGGAACGGCTGACGCTGGGGGTCTCGCCGCTGGCCGCGGTTCCGGCGCAGCGCTTGCGACGGCGACTCATGGCTGCGGGCGCACTGCTTCTGCTGCTGGTTATGGCGTTTGCCGGATACCTGGTGACACGCCGCCAGCGCGTCTCCGGGCCGGTTTCGGTAAACGTCCGGCGATCGGTTGCGGTGCTGGGATTCAAGAATCTTTCCGGGCGTCCGGATACGGCGTGGCTTTCCACCGCACTCTCGGAGATGCTGACGACGGAGCTTGCCGCAGGCGAAAAGCTGCTGACGATTTCGGGTGAAAACGTGGCGCGAGTGAAGACGGACCTTTCGCTGCCGGAGACCGACACGCTGGCTCCCGATACCCTGACGCGAGTACGGAAGAACCTGGGCAGTGACTTCGTGGTGCTTGGTTCGTATCTCGACCTGGGCGGCGGCACCGATGACCAGATCCGTCTCGACCTGCGCTTGCAGGACGCGGTGGCGGGACAGACCATCGCAGTAGTGTCGGACAAGGGCACACTGTCACAACTCGATGAACTGGTTACGCGGGCCGGGGCACGACTGCGGGACAAGCTCGGGGCCGGGGAGATCCCCGCATCGGAGGAAACGGCGGCGCGGGCGGCGCGGCCAGCTAACTTGCAAGCAGCGCGGTTCTACTCAGAAGGCCTGGAGAAGTTTCGCACCTCGGATGCGATGGCGGCACGTGATCTGTTGCAAAAAGCCGTAGCTGCGGATCCAACCCACGCCGGGTCGCGTGCCTCGCTCGCGGCTGCGTGGAGCCTGCTCGGCTATGACGCCAAGGCGCGCGAAGCTGCCAAGCAGGCATTCGACCTCGCAGCAAGCCTTCCACGGGAAGAGCGGCTCCGTGTAGAAGGACAGTACTACGAAGAAGACAACCAGTGGGACAAGGCGATCTCGACCTACCGTTCATTGTTCGAGTCCGAGCCCGACAATGTGGAGTACGGGTTGAAGCTGGCCAATACGCAAGTCTTCGCCGGCAAGGCGAACGAAGCATTGGCAACAATTGCAGAGTTGCGGAAGCTGCCTCCCCCGCAGCGGGACGACCTGCGAATTGATCTTGCCGAAGCACGGGCGGCGCATTCCCTCTCAGATTTCAAGCGTGAGCAGACCCTGTCGGGCTCGGTGGCGGAGAGAGGAGAGAAGCAGGGAGCCAGGTTCCTGGTGGCGCGAGCCCGGCTCGCCCAGTGCGGGGCGCTGCGCAACCTGGGAGATGCGAAGTCAGCGATTCCGGAATGCCAGAAGGCCGAGCGCATCTTCGCGGAGGCTGGAGATCGCTTCGCCGTGGCCACCGTGCTCAACAGTATTGGAAACGCACTCTACGATCACGGTGACCTGGCAGCGGCCAGGCGAGCTTATGAAGAAGTCGTGAAGATAGACCACGAGATCGGTAACCAAAGCGGCCTGGCCGGAGCGCTCGATAACATCGCGAGCGTGGCCCAGGATCAGGGCGATTTGGCGACGGCGAAGAAGCTCTCGGAGCAGGCACTGGCCATTTATCGCGAGACCGGGGACAAGATCAATATCGCGGCCACACTGAATAACATTGCAACGGGGCTGGTTCTCGAGGGCGGGCTGGCCGAAAGCCAGAAGATGTTTGAGGAATCATTGGCCATAGGACGGGAGATCGGGTCAGACAGCGCGGTGGGCACGGCGTTAGTCAATCTTGGAGAAGTGCGCCTGGACCAGGGCGATGCAGCGGGCTCAAAAACCGCGTACGCAGAAGCGCTCGCCATCTTTCAGCGAAGTGGAGAGAAGGGCAAGACCTCGTATCCGCTGGTGGGGCTGGGCGACGCTCTTTCTGCCACTGGGGATCTGGCCGCCGCGAAGAACAGGTACGAACAGGCACTCGCGGCGTCTCGGGAAAGCGGGGAGAAGCATCAATCGGCGATGGCGTTGGCGGGTCTGGGAACCGTGTTGATGCGGCAGGGAGATGTGGGTGAGGCGCGCAAGCGATATGAGGAAGCGCTGGCGCTGCGGAAGGAACTCGACGAGAAGGACGCCGTGGCAGACAGCTTGTTCGACCTGGCCCGCCTCACGCTGGAGGAAGGACGGACGGCCGAGGCTGAGGCGGCGCTTCGTCAGTTGGTGCCCACGCCCAAGATGCCCGATCACGAAGCTGCCGTTCGGGCAGTGCTGGCGCAAGCTCTGGTGGCGCAGGGCAGGTTAGGGGAAGCGCGGCAGCAGATCACGTTGGGAAAAACCATCACGGCCAAAACCCAACGGCGCGGAACACGCTTACAAATGCAAATTGCTGCCGCCCGGGTCCAGGCTGCTTCGGCTAAGCCGGCAGATCTCGACAGCGCGGCTGCCGCTCTCAGTGTGGTAATCCACGAAGCAGAAAAAATCGGATTTGTGGACCAGGAGTTCGAGGCCCGCCTGGAGCTTGGCGAGATCGAGATAAAGTCGGGGAAGACCGCCGCCGGTGGCACGCGCCTCGAAGCTCTCGAAAAAGATGCCCGTGCCAAAGGGTTTGTGCTCATGGCTGGCAAGGCGGCCAGAGCCCACACCTAGCTGTACGTCCCGAACCGGCGTGTGCCTCTTCCTTGCCATTCTCCAGCTCCGCCAGACACTTACCCGGCGCCTCTGCGCAGGCATTCCCGCCTCTCGTGAGGGGGCGTCCAGTTGGCTGGTCGGATTGTCCCTGGCTATTTGAGGGGTAGCACCTTCTTACCCAGGTTGTAACCTTCGATTCGGACGGCAGGAGACGCGCCGGCGAGCGCGGACAGGCTGAATCTGGCCACAATCGTCCGCGTCTCGCGGGGAAAAACGCTGACGTAGTTATCGTCGTAGGTGATCGGGAGAACCTCCTCGCCATCGACCCCCTTCGTCACTTCTGCACGCAAGAAGAAGGCCACGTGATCGGAATTGTTGCTCACCACGATGGTCGCGGTCCCTTCGTCATTGGCTTGGGAGAAGTTGCCGGAAACTTTCACCTCGGCCGGGGCCATCGTGTTCAGGGCCGACAGGTCGGCCCACTTCACCAGATTCGTCTTGAACTGCTCGTCGTTCTTGGGATCGCCAAGGTCGTCATCGGTGCTGGATTCCCAGTACACATTGTCCGCGAGGAGCGCATGGTTTGCGTCCCTCAACTCACAACGGACCAGATAGGTGGAACCGAGACCAGCGATGCGGCCGACCGTCATGGCTTGCGCCGAAGCGCTCGGTTCGACACTGAAATCTTTCACCTCGTTGAAGTACTTCCGGGTCCCGTCAAGGTTGTAGAACGCGAGTGACACTCTCAGGTGTTTGAGCGCATCGAAGGTCTGGTTCCCGACATAGACCCTGGCGGTGTTGCGGTCACCGGTCGCGTAGTAATCCCAAGTCACAATCAGCGGTCGCAGGGCCTTCTTCGCGCCAAAATATCCTCCACCCTGCTTGAAGTAATAGTCGAAGAGATGTCCGAAGAATGAGGGCCACGGGTTGTTCATCATCCAGTGGACCGTCATTTTTCGATTGTCCCAATGCGTGGCATAGCTCTCGTACTGAGCGCGGACATCCTCGTAGTGCGCGAGCTGCGCCTTCCTGGAGAATTCCGCCGCACTGCTGGATGGACCATAGCGCTTGTCCAGCACTCTGCGGATGTTTTCCAGCGTGCTATTCCCCTCGTTGGCGCCCGCGTGAAAGTACCAGGATTCGTTAATGGGCCATAGCTTGTCTGGCGGGATGAATCTCTTCAGGCTTTCGAGCGGCGGGATGGTCTCGTTGTCTCCCTCTTCGGCGGACGAGCCCCTGGCCGGCCCGTATTTCTCGCTGAACCAGTAATACGGCGGCCGCCATACGTACGGTCCCACCATGTGAATGCCGCTCCAGGAGCGGTTGTAGTTGGAGACGGTGTCCACCACGGCGTTCTGCCAATGCAGTTCGCCGAGAATCTGGTGGTAGTCGTTCAGCACGGGATCGGGCGGCAGCCCGTCACTACCATTGGCCCAGATAACGACCGAGGGATGGGAGCGCAGCTCACGAAGACGAGCACGCAGGCTGGCTCGGGCAACCCACTGGTCCTCTGCGCTCCAAAGCTCCCAGTGCTCCCACTGTGCACAGCACATCCAGCCGAGCATTACCGGCACGCCTTCACGGTCGGCCTGGTCGATCATGGTATCGTCCGCGATCTTCAGCTCCCAGCGGACCAGGTTCAGACCCAGATCCTTGACGTAGCGCATGGTCGCGGCGTCGCGCTCCGGATCATTCTTAAACAGCAGATCCGGGCTGTACACTCCGCCGCGGATCAGGTAGTCCTTGCCGTTCACCTGCAAATAAAAGTTCCCTTCACTGCCGAGTTCGGGAAAGCTCTTGTCAGAATCGCGCCGCTGCGTGATCTTGCGGATGCCGAACTCAGTCGCTTGTGAGTCGGAGATCTTGCCGTTCACCTCGAACTCGAGCTTCAGGTGATAGAGGTTCGGCTTGCCCCAGCGATAAGGCCACCACAGATCGGGATTTGCCACCGAAAGCTGAGGATAGTCTGCCGCGGTAAACGTGACTTCCTGGGTCTGGTTACGGACCAGGGAAACATTTCGCTGAAATTTGATGGTCGGCTTTCCAGAGCGGGAAATCTCTCCGTACAACGTCCCCGAAACTGGCTTGGAGGTGTCGTTGCTCAGGTCGCAGTAGACGGTCAGTGAGGCCGGACTGATTGCCGGCAGCGGCAGATCGGTTGCCACGTAAGGATTTCGGATCGTCACCGCACCCGTGCTGCTCAGGTACACCCGTTTCCAGACTCCTGCATTGCGGTCGGGTACGAAGGGAATATCCAGGTGCTTTTCCGGATCGTGGTAGCCAAGGTATTTCCAGTTGATCCAGTCGAGCCAGCTATCGGCTAATTCAATGTTTTCGGTCAAGCCCTGCTCGGGAGTCACTTTGACCGCCAGCAGGTTCGAACCGCCCGGAATGATGAACTCGGTGACATTGAGTTCGAACTCGTTGTACATGCCAACCACTTGCGAGCGGTTGGCAAGCCGGTGCCCGTTCAGCCAGATGTCGGCGCGGTAATTAATACCCTTGAAGATGAGCGAGTAGACCTCTCGTCCCGGCGGGGCGGCAAACGTCGTGCGATACCACCAATCCTGTTTCCAAAGGTCTCCCGGAGTAGAGAGGTTCGTGCCGTGATAGAGGTCCTTGTAAACGCCATTGTCCTCGAGGATCTGCAACACGGTGGCGGGCATGTGCTGCACGGCGTACCACCCTGAAGCATCGTAACTTGGTTGGGAGACCAGGGCATCATCTCCAGAGACGGTGCTGGCGGAGGTCATTCTCCATCCGCTCTGCAGTTCGGTCATGTTGGGAGATTCTGGAGAGGCGAAAGCCTGGGCCGGAGAAAGCACAACAATCAGCAACACCAGTGCGCATGCCAACACCAGTTTCCGCTTCATTTTCGCAGACCGCTCCTGGTTGCCACCGTCCCTAGAAAGAAAGCTTCAACGCGAACTGGATCTGACGCGGGTCGCGGGCCGCGGTCAGGAATCCGAATTCCGGCGTTCCGAAAGTTGTCGTGTTAATTGAGTTCTGCGGTCCCGACTTGGCGAACTGCGGGTTGGCATGGTTGAACACGTTGAAGAATTCCGAGCGAAATTCCAGCCGGGCGCGCTCGGAAATGCGAAAGTTCTTGAACACCGAGAAGTCCCAGATCTGGTAGCCCGGCCCTTGGACGGTATTGCGGCCGACATTACCGAACGTACCAAAACCAATCGGATCGGCAAATGCACAGGTGTTGAAGAACGTTCCTGGCACGCAGGGTTTGGCGTGCACGTCGCCGACCAGGTCGGGACGGGTTTGCCCATCCGAATTCGAGAAGTTGTTGTCGGAGAGAATCGTGAACCAGTTTCCCGTAGAGAAACTGGTGATCCCGCCAATCTGCCATCCGCCTACCACGTAATCCAGCGGACCGGTGGCATTGCCCAGCCAGGCCTTGCCGTGTCCGATGGGCAGTTCGTAGAGATAGCTCAACACCAACCGGTGACGGATGTCGAAATCGGCGTTGCCGTACTCCGAATTAGGTTTCTGATAGAAGCGAAAGTCGCCGCCATTCTGGGCTCCAAGGTCCGCGTTGGAAGCGATGTCGAGCGCGTGCGCCCAGGTGTAAGCTGCCAGGAACGAAAGCCCGTGCGAGAAGCGTTTCTCGGCGCGCAGTTGCAGGGAGTTGTAGTTGGACTGGCCGCCCGATCGGAACCAGCCGATGAAGCCGTCAATCGGCGGGAAGGGGCGGCGCGTGTCCAGCGGAGGAGGATCGGGCCTGGGATCGGGCAGTGCCTGGTTGCCGTTGAGATAGATGTACTGCTTCAGGCCTCGCGATCCGGCATAGGTGGCCTCGAAAACGGTGTTGCCCGGCAATTCGTATTGCGTCGAGAGGTGCCACTGCTGCGTGTAAGGCGTGACCAGGTGCGGATCGATCGAGAAAAGCAGGGGAGTATTTGGGTCCACTAAGGCAGTCGCGGGAAAGCCGGCGGAGAGTGTGGGGATACCGGCGCTGGCCAGACTGCAATCCTGAACCGCGCTCGCCGCAGACTGTCCGCAAGGATTATTGAAATTCTGGATGGCAAAGAACGGCGGGTTGAATCCCATGCTGGGATTGGAATAGGGACCGGCCTCGCTGCCGCCGTAGAAGATGCCGTAACCGGCCCGGACCACCAGCTTGTTGGTGGCCTGGTAGGCCAGTCCAATGCGAGGTGCAAAATTGTTCCGGTCCGGTGAGATCAGGCCCCGGCTGCCAATGGCCTTTAGCGGGATGATGGCGGCCAGCGCCGGATTCAATGTCACATTCAACCCCTTGGGAACAATCAAGCTGTCCGTCGCCAGATCGAAGGTAGCCTGCTGATCGTTCTTCTCCTTTACCGTAGTGAATAGCTCGTAGCGTAACCCAAGATTCAGAGTGAGTCTGGGAGTGACCTTCCAGTCATCTTGCGCGTAGAACGCGTACACCGGCCGGCGGTAATCAATATCGTGATAGTTATTGATGCTGCCGCCATCGCTGAGTCCGATCAGGAAAGACGCCAAGCCCGAGCCGCCGTCGCCCGGATTACCGGGATTGTCAGTAAATTGGGGTCCGAAATCCAAGGTACCGCGCGAGGCAGCGGGCTGGAAGATGGTGAATTGTTCGAAGCGGATTTCGGTACCGAACTTGAACGAGTGATTGCCGCGCACCCACGTCAGGTTGTCGAGCAAGCTGTAAGTGTTCTGAATTTCGTGGGACGGAAGGAAGGTGGGACTGCCGATTTGCGAGACATCACTGAACGTGAGCTGGGGCAGACCGCCGTTGTCGGGTAAATTGGGAATGCCGGGGAAGCCGCCAGGAAAATTGAGCAGTTGCTCGCTGCTCTTGTCAAAGTTGATCTGCTGCCGCTGAGAGTTGATACGGTTGTATCCCAGGCGGAATTCGTTGATCAGTTGCGGCCGGAACAAGTGAGTCCAGCTTGTCGCGAAGCTACGATAGGCGTTGTCTTCAACCCCACCGAAAAATCCGCCGCCGTCGCCTGCGGTAGTGTCGAATGGACCGGGAATCACGCTGGGCTGGTTCTCATAGCTGAAACGAAAGAAGCCGTAGTCCTTCTCGGTGTACTTCTGGTCTACGCGGATGTCGAAGTTGTTACGGTTCTCGGTCCGCACCGGGTTGGACAGATAATTGAAACCGCTGCCGTTGGCGTTGCTTCGCGGATACAGATTCAAGATGGCCGACGCCAGTGGATCGAATTGCGTAATCTGATTCCCCGCGAACGCTACCCCACACAATCCGGTCGGATTGCCCCTTTGATCAAATGCGCCGTTTAGATTGCCGGTCTGACGGGTGTCGAAAATCTGGCCGACGAAGGTCGGATTTCCGCTGCAGTCCAGGGTTGCAAACTTGACATCGGGCTGTGTGGGATCGGGTACAAAAAATACCTGCGACGTCGTATCCAGTTGCTCCAAGAAAATCCCGTTTCGCTGGTCATCTGTGGGTACCGTTGAGGCCAGCGTCTGGGCCTGCCGAATCCGCAGCCCTTCGTAATCCACAAAGAAGAATGTCTTGTTCTTGACCAGCGCTCCCCCAAAGGTTGCACCAAACTGGTTCTGCTTGTAAGGAGGGGTTGGACGATCGGCGAAGTCGAAGACGTTCTTGGCATCGAATTTTTCGTTGCGCAAGAACTCGTACACGCTGCCGTGCCACTGGTTGGTGCCGGACTTGATGGTGGCATTGATGATCGCCCCATTGCCGCGGCCGAACTCCGCACTGTAGGCGTTGGTCTGGACCTTGAATTCCTCCAGCGCCTCCACCGAGGGCTGAATCACATAGTTCGTCTCGTTCAGCAGGTCGGGCAGGTTGGAATTATTGTCCACCCCATCGAGCAGGAAGTTGTTCTGCAACGAACGTGCTCCGCTGGCGGAAAACCCGAAGCCGCCCTCATCGCGGGCACCCGGTTCGCTCGGAGCCGTGCCGGCGGTCAGCAGCGCCAACTGGGCAAAGTTGCGTCCGTTCAGCGGCAGGTTCGCCATCCGCTTGTGATCCACCACCTGGCCCAGCTCGGAAGTCTCCGTTTCCAGTAACGGGGCCGCCCCCGTAACTTCGACCGCCTCCGTGATCGCTCCCAGTTCCAGCGTGACGTTCACGGCGATGCGCTGTTGTACGTCGAGACTCACCGGCACGGATACCGCTTTCTTGAACCCCGGCTTCTCGACCATCACGGTGTAGCGCCCGACCCGCAGCGCACTCGCGACATACTCACCCACTGCACTGGTCGTGGTATTGAAGACGCTGCCTCGGTCGATGTCCGTGACGATGACCTTGGCGCCTGCCACCAGCGCGCCGGTCTGATCTTTGACCGTACCGACGATGTTGCCCGTATCCCTCTGCGCCCAGGCGGTGGCGGAAAACGCGATGCAAAGGACAGCAAGGATGAAAGCGGATAGGCGGGAACTGGCCAAGCTCGGCATGGCGGGCCTCCTGGGACTGAACTCCAACCGGGCCCATGTGGCAGACATCACTGCCGGCTGGAGTCGCACGCGATTATGCTTTTGCCTTCGAACAAATGCGATTCTGTTGTATAGTTACGAACACTTACTTTTACTTTCGATATGGAACCGTTGTCAAGCCAAAAAACGCGGGCCCGACCCGCCGCAAGTCTGGCGAGGTTCAGAATGGAATCCCAGCGGTGCCTGGAAACCCGGCAATTCTGTTAACCCATGAGAGCCGGGCAAAATCGCGGTTCGGAACCGGTTACCGCAGAACCGGAGCGGGACCGGGCGCAAGGAATGGAAAGTATTCGAAAGCTGCGCGTTGCCGGGGGAGCGCACGTTCTTCCCCTCTGATTGCAGTGCGGCGCAGTGGGAGTTATGGGCCCTGCGCGGCGGCGCGGGTAAACCAGTGAGGCTATCATGCCGAAATACACGCTGGCATTCCTTCTCGCAGTAAGCGCCGTGATGGCGGCGCAGGGCGCAAGCCAGACTCCCAACCAGCCTCCGGGTCAGATCGGCTACAAGTCCGCCCCGGACGCCGACCAGAAAAAAACCCTTCTGCTGAAGGATTTTCATCCCACCTCCATGTTGCACGCGCCGGCGCACAACGTGGATCGGGCGAAGTTCTACGTGATCGACGTGCACAATCACGTGAACGATGCCCAAGGCATCGACGAGCCTCTGCCACCCGAGCGCGTGCTCGAGATCATGGACAAGACCAACGTCAAAACCGTTGTGATCCTGACCGGCATGTGGGGAGAAAAGCTGCAGAAGGTCATCGACACCATGGTCAAGCCGTACCCCGGCCGCTTCATGGTCTTCACCCAGATCGATTTTTCGAAGATTGACGATCCGAAGTTCAGCCGGGAAATTGTGGCGCAAATCGACGACGCGGTGGCGCGCGGCGCCCGCGGGCTGAAACAGCTGAAGGACTTGGGCCTGGGCGTGCACGACAAAAGCGGTAAGCTGATCACGGTGGACGATCCGCGGCTCGATCCGATCTGGGAAGAATGCGGCCGCCTGGGTATCCCTGTTTCCATTCACACCGGCGATCCGGAAGCCTTCTTCCATCCCACCGATGCCAGCAACGAACGGTACGAGGAACTGATAGAGAATCCGAGCTGGAGCTTCTACGGGCCGCAGTTCCCCTCCCTGGAACAGCTCCTGGAGGCCCGGAACCGGGTCTTTGCCCGGCATCCCAACACTACCTTCGTCTCCCTGCATATGGGCTGGCCGGAAAACCTGGATTGGGTGGC
>JBGPJK010000133.1:0-11029 GCA_041485425.1 Terriglobia bacterium
GCATCAATGGTGAGCACCGTCCCATTCGGTAACAGCTCCCATCCCTCCTCGTCATTGCCGTCAAACTTGCCAGTTCCGGTGGAGGTCCAAGTTAACGTCGTGGCACTCAACAGAGCCTGCTGGCTGGTCAGAGCATTGGCCAGCATGAACGTTCCGTTGGGCAGAACCACGCTCTGGGCATCGCCAATGTTGGCCCACCCGCTCGGAGGCGTGACCGACGTCCAGGTGTTGGCGAGCGGATCGTAAATCGCGCCCAGGTTGGTCCAGGCGAACTGACCCTTATTGTATTCTCCGCCCTCCACGATGAGCCGGCCGTCGGGTAGTACCGCGGAAGCGTAATACAGAGGGACGTATCCCGATGGCAATGAGGCCTGTTGAGCCCACGTCCCATTCAGGTAGCTGCCGTGGATATCGGGGGTCAATCGCCACCACTGCGAGCCACTGTACTGGTGCACCATGAGCGTGCCATCAGTGAGCAGCAGAGCAGTACTGGCGTTGAACGTAGGCTGATGCTGTAACGGTTGCCAGGACTGTGCCCCAGCAATGCTAGCCAAAGTCAGCAAAACGACAAGTGTGATTCCGAGTGTTCGCAACACCTTCATGTTTTCTCCTCGCATGGTTGCTTAAATCGAAAGACGGGTTCGGATGCGGACCTTCCGCACCTCGGGAACAGATGGTTACTACCGCCCACTGCAAGACGATTGGGCGGGTCAATTTCCTAACCAGGGCCGTAGATATTCACTTTGCTGCGAGTGCCGGTACGATGCGGCAGCACGCACCATACCCCGTTTCGTCGGCGATCAAAGTTAAATCGGGGAAAGCATCACGACCATGAGTCAAACGTCGTGACGAAAAAATCGCACCCGCTTGGCCTCGGGCACGCGAATCTCGCAGCCGCGGATTTTAGCTCAGAGCACGCGCAATTGCTATCACGGATATCGGTTTTTACAGAAATTTTGCAAATGTAGAAAAGGCCGTGTGTGCAAGAACTTTCAACATTGGAGACTTTCGTCCTCTTTTTCCGGAACGACCGGGACGGAGCAGGGTGCACCCTTCGCGAAGAACCAGCTTTTGATCACTGGCACGAGCGAAACCTCCATCCCGCCGGTTCAGGGCTTCTGTGCGGCCGCGACCCGGGGAATGTGTTGCAGGTCGTCCGTGATGTGCGGGTTCAGCCAGTCGCCGAGCAGGTGGCGGACACCCCGTACGATGCTACCGCTGATCTCCAGGACCAGCCAGCCACCGGGCTTGAGCGCGGTGCGGGCTTGCGGAATGAGCCGCTCGATTACTTCCAGCCCGCTGGGTCCGGCGAAGACGGCGTTACGGGGTTCGAACTTGCGGACTTCCAGTTGCACCTGGTCTTCCTCCGACTCGCCCACGTAGGGAGGATTCGAGACTACAAAGTCGAAAGCGCCGGGTTCCAAGCTTTCCAGCAAGTCGGTTTCGCGGAAGTGAATCCGGTGTTCGAGTTGGTGTCGGGCGACGTTGGCGTGAGCGATTTCAAGCGCGGCGGTAGAGATTTCGGTAGCGTGGATTTCGGCTTGGGGCAACTCTTTGGCAAGCGCGATCGCAATGCAACCCGAACCAGTCCCCACGTCCACCATGGTTGGACCAGGGGAGGGCGAGCACGCCCGGCCTCCATCGGTGGCAGATTTTTTCACTAACTCCAGAACCGTTTCGATCACGTGCTCAGTCTCAGGCCGCGGGATGAGCACAGCCGGCGTCACGATGAAATCCATCCCCCAGAATTCCTGGTGCCCGATGATGTATTGCGACGGCACGCCGCGAGCGCGCTGCGCCAGCGCTTCGTCATATCGGGCGTTTTCGTCGGCGCTGATTTCTCGCTCGGGATGGGCGTAAAGGTAAGCGCGGTCACAGCCCAGGATAAACATGAGCAGCACTTCGGCATTCATCCGAGGTGAGCCCACATGGGCAGCGGTCAGGCGGCGGATGGCGGAAGTGAGGGCGTCACGCAGGAGCACAGGGCTATTTCACCACAGAGGCACGCAGAAGCGGGAAACCAGAATTCAGAAGTGAGAATCAAAACCCAAGCCACGCGCGCTTACTTCTGCATTCTGACCTCTAACTTCTGACCTTACTTCACACCACGCTTGTCGTTTCCTGCTTCAGCTTTTCGGCTTGGTAGTGAGTCGAGAGTGCCTCGATTAGCGGCCCGAGCTTGCCGTCCATCACATCCTGCAACTGGTGAATGGTGAGCCCAATGCGGTGGTCGCTCACCCGGTTCTGCGGGAAGTTATAAGTCCGGATCTTTTCGCTGCGATCACCGCTGCCGACCATGGTCTTGCGCTCTTTCGCCAGGGCTTCCTGTTGCTTCTGCATCTCCATTTCGTAAAGCCGGGAACGCAAAACTCGCATACCCTTCTCGCGATTCTTGATCTGCGATTTCTCGTCTTGGCAGCTCACCACCGTATTGGTGGGAATGTGGGTAATGCGCACCGCCGAATAGGTCGTGTTCACTGACTGACCGCCCGGACCCGATGAGCAGAACGTATCAATGCGCAGGTCTTTGGCCTCAATCTTGACGTCCACGTCCTCTGCTTCGGGCAGCACGGCGACGGTAACGGCCGACGTATGCACGCGTCCCTGCTGTTCGGTAGCCGGCACCCGCTGTACCCGGTGGATTCCGCTTTCATACTTCATGCGCGAGTAGACGCGTTGCCCTTGAATCAACGCAATCACTTCTTTCAAACCGCCAACCGAGGACTCCGAAGTCGACAGCACCTCGACCTTCCAGCCCTGGGTTTCCGCGTAGCGTGTGTACATGCGGAACATTTCCGCGGCAAAGAGCGTGGCCTCGTCGCCACCCGTGCCCGCCCGGATTTCCAGGATGACGTCTTTTTCGTCATTAGGATCCTTGGGCAACAGCAGGACTTTTAATTCCTCCTCAACTGTGGCGATGCGCGCTTCCAGCGTGTTGAGTTCTTCCTGCGCGTAGGCGCGCATCTCGGCATCGTTTTCGTCGGCCAGCACTGCCCGGCTTTCGGCAATGCCTCGCTTCAGATCTTTATATTCACGGTACTTCTCGACCACGGTCGAGATTTCGCTGTGCGCCTTGGCTGTCTTCTGGTACTTCGCCGAGTCGTGGATGACCTCCGGCGACGCCAGCGCCTGGGTCAGTTCCTCGTAGCGGGCTTCGATTTGGTCCAGTCGTTCAAACATACCGTCTCTCTGTAGAGACGCAGCTTGCTGCGTCTCATGCGGGCGAAGATGCAGCAAGCTGCATCTCTACAGTTTATTTTAGCTGTACGAGAAAGGAGATCAGAAGTGTTCGCGGTGGGGCCGCCTACGCAATCACCAGTTCGCCACCGCGCTGCTTCTCCAGCACCATGGCTTGATTCAGTGCCACTATGGCACACTCGGCCTGCTCGTCCGACGGAGGCTGCGTAGTGATGCGCTGCAGCCAAAGCCCCGGAGCGGTCATCATGGCAAACAGCGACCCGCGATGCTTGGCCGCGAACCGAATGATCTCGTACGACAGCCCGGCAATCACCGGCAGCAGCGCAATGCGCACCGCAAACCGCGCCCAGAACGTGGTCACTGGGATCACCATGTACACCAGGATGGAGATGATCATCACAGTCATCAGAAAACTGGTGCCGCAGCGTGGGTGGTAGGTAGAGTACTTCTGCACCGCAGCGGTCTCCAGCGCATCCCCGTTCTCGAAGGCGAATACCGTCTTGTGCTCAGCGCCGTGGTATTCATACACCCGGTGAATGTCACGCCACAGCGAAACTCCCCAGATAAACAGGAGGAACAGAGCGATACGGATCAGGCCATCCACCAGGTTGAAGACGATCTGCTCGCCAAACAGCGGGTTCACCTGCTTCAACTCCGTTGCCGCCACCAGCGGCAGATACTTGTACATGAAAATGAAGAAGCCGACCGAAAAGACAATGTTGACCGCGGCCACCCAGCCACTGACTTCCAGCTTCTTGCCTTTTTCGTCGGCGGGAATCTCATCCAGCGCCACATTCGCTGAAAACCGCAGCGCCCGGAAACCGAGCCCCATCGCGTGGCCGAGGGTGATAACCCCGCGCACCACCGGCCAGCCCATCCACTTATGCTTGTCAGAAGGCCGCTCCAGCGGCTCGGCGTGGGTCAAAAGCTCGCCCGAAGGCTTGCGGCAGGCGATCGCCCAGGCGTGCGGAGAGCGCATCATTACGCCCTCGAGCACCGCTTGCCCGCCCACCAGGGTTTCCTCCCCGCTCTCCAATGCAGGCAATAGCTGCACCGCTACCAGCCAACGCCACCATGTTCGCAAAAACTGCATACCGATTGGATGATCTTTCCGGGAGTGAGGTAGCAACAAGTAAGGGTATCACAGGTCAAGCTTGATTTAGGATGGCACGATCGGGCATAAAGAGCCCTGTTTGTCGGAACTTAACGGTTTTTAGAAGTCACGGGTGGGAGATGAATACGTAGGGACAGCCGCCCCCGGCTGTCCGGCCGAGCCGAGTTCGGCAATTTTTCAAGGTGCGCGCACCACCGATCCATGCAAAAACTGGCAGAAGCCTGCGAGCGCATTGCCGGCACCACGAAGAAGCTGGAAAAGACCGCCATCGTTGCCGACTATCTGAAGGCGTGCCCGCCAGACGAGGCCGCTGTCTGCGCGGTGTTCCTTTCGGGCCGACCCTTCCCCGTGTGGGAGGAAACCACGCTCCAGGTCGGCGGCTCGTTGCTCTGGCGCGTAGTCTCAAGCCTCTCCGGAAAAAACGATGAGGATATGACTGCCGCATACCGCCGCCACGGAGACCTGGGTGCCGTAGCGGCAGAGCTTCTGCCCACTCGACCCGGTACCCACCAACTAAGAGCCGTCGACGTGCAACGCAAATTTCGAGAGATCGCTACCGCACGCGGCCCCGCCGCCAAAGGTGCGCTCGTGAGCGAGTTGCTCTCCCACCTCGCCCCACTCGAGGCCAAGTACATTATCAAAATCATGACCGGAGATTTGCGCATCGGCCTGAAGGAGAGCCTGGTCGAGGAAGCCATTGCCAAGGCCTACGGCGGCACGCTGCCTGAGGTGCAACGCGCCAACC
This sequence comes from Terriglobia bacterium, assembly GCA_041485425.1. Lineage (GTDB taxonomy): Bacteria > Acidobacteriota > Terriglobia > Terriglobales > Acidobacteriaceae > JAIQET01. The sequence goes on from JBGPJK010000133.1 coordinate 5,058, forward strand.
TGCTGTTGGGCGATATCGGCGAGGCCTTGAAGCTCGCCGTCGAAGGCAAACTGGCGCAGGCCAGGATGCGGCTGTTCCATCCCCTGGGTTTCATGCTGGCCAGCCCCGCCGAATCCGCCGAGAAAGCGCTCAGCTATTTCGAGAACGCATTGATCGAGGACAAGTACGACGGCATCCGCGCCCAGGCCCACGTGGCTGACGGCGAGGTGCGAATCTTCTCCCGTACTCGCGACGAGATCACAGAATCCTTCCCCGAATTACCGGATGCCCTGGCCGGGCTGCCGGAGGACGCGATCCTGGATGGAGAGATTGTGGCGTGGAGCTACCTCGGCGATGAGACCGGGAGGGCGCTTCCCTTCAGCGCGCTGCAGCAGCGACTGGGCCGGAAGAAAGTGAGCGACGAGATGATGCGGCGGGTGCCGGTGGCTTACCTTGTGTTTGACGTGCTCTATGCGGGAGGAGAGCTGCTGATCGACCGGCCTCTGCGCGCGCGGGGAAAGATTCTCGATGAGCTCATGTCAGCCCGATTGCCCGGGGCGAAGAGCCGGGCGAGGACGACCGGCCTCCATCAAGCGAAGTTGAACTTTGAGTCGGAAGAGCCGGGGTTCCTCACCCAGGCCATTCGGGCGCCAGTATTTCACGCTCGATCACCTGAGGAACTCGACCAACTGTTTGAGGCGGCGCAGGCCCGCGCCAATGAGGGCCTGATGATCAAAGATCCCGAGTCGGCGTACAGCCCCGGCAAGCGCGGCAAATCCTGGCTGAAGCTGAAGCGCGAACTGGCCACGCTCGACGTAGTGGTCACTGCGGTTGAGTACGGACACGGCAAGCGCATCGGGGTCCTGAGCGATTACACCTTCGCCGTACGCGATGGGGAGCGCCTCGCGAACATCGGTAAGGCGTACTCCGGCCTCACGGACGCTGAGATCGCCGAAATGACCAAGTGGTTCCTCGAACACAAAATTGAAGACCAAGGCTTTCGTCTGATCGTAGAACCCAAGATCGTGCTGGAGGTCGCCTTCAACAACATGATGCGCTCTGGCCGCCACAACAGCGGCTTCGCGCTACGCTTCCCCAGAATTGTGCGGTTGCGGCGCGACAAGCTACCCGAGGACGCCGACACCATCGAGCGAGTCAAGCAGATTTACGCCAGGCAGAGCGGAACGGAGCAGCCGTAATGCCGGTACAATCGTAAATCTCAATGCTCGTGCTCTTTTTCGCCGACTGGCATCACGCACCCATGCGCCACCTCACACAGCACGTGCTCGAACTGGATCGTGGTGTGGTCGATGTGGAAATCCTGATGCAGCCGTTCCTTGACGTCCCGGAGTATGCGCTCGCTGGCCGAAGGTGGAATGTCGGCAATGGAGATATGGCAAGACAGTGCATGCGTCTCCGAGCCAATGCTCCACACGTGCAGATCGTGAACATCATTCACGCCATCGATCTTCCGGATGGTGGCCTCGACAAGTTCGAGTTTCATCCCGCGCGGCGTGCCCTCGAGCAGGATGTTCAGCGTCTCGCGCACAATCCCGAAGCCGGACCACAGGATCAGCGCGCCAATGCCGAACGAGAGTGCCGAGTCAATCCAGTACTGGTTGGTCGCCAGGATCGCCCAGCCACCCACAATGACGGCCGCCGTCGAGAGCGTGTCGCCGATCTCGTGCAAAAATGCGCTGCGGATATTGACGTCGCGCCCGGAGCGGTAGAGAAGCGTGGCAATCACCCCGTTCATAACCACACCCGCCGCCGCCACGCCGATCATCACCCCGGCATGCACCTGCGCCGGCTTCTGTAGACGCCGGAAAGCCTCGTAGAAAATTAGAAACGAAACCACGACCAGTGAAACCGCGTTCACCAGAGCAGCCAATACCCCGGCGCGGTGATACCCATACGTTTTCGTGGAACTGGGAGGCCGCGATTGCAGGTACAGCGCCACCAGCGACAGCAGCAGCGCAAAAAAGTCCGACAGATTGTGGCCGGCTTCGGAGAGCAGCGCCAGCGAGTGGGAGCGAATGCCCGCCACCACCAGCAACCCAATGTAGGCCAGGGTAACGACCAGCGAAATCCTCAGAACCCGTGAGGTCCTCTCGCCTCCGCCATGGCCGTGCATGTGCATCCCTTCAAGTTTAAGGGCATGGACAGAACCCTTCAACAACTTGCAGAAAAATGCATGATTCTGCCCGTGCGTCGCGGGCGCCCTCGCCCGCGGCCTTTTGAAGTTCGTTCAGCCCACGCCGTGCACTACAATGCTCCGTTCCCGACAGGCGGGCCCATGCCTATAGCGGAAGTGGTCATCATCGGCGGAGGAATTGTCGGCTCGAGCATTGCTTACCACCTGACTGCCGCCGGTTGCAAAGACGTTCTGGTCATCGAACGGGAGACGGCGCAGGGCAAGGGATCCACGGGCAAGAGTATGGGCGGCGTCCGCGCCCAGTTCTCCACCCCGGTCAACATCCAGATGTCGCTCTACTCCATTCCCTTCTATGCCAGCTTCGACGAGCGCCTGGGGTATCCAGCGGGGTACCGCCCGCAGGGATACCTGTTTTGCGCCACCAGTGACAAGCACATGGCCTACCTGCGGACGAATTTCGAAAAGCAGGTGGCGATGGGCCTGAAGGATGTCCGCCTGATCACAGCGGACGAAATTCGCAGCATGTTTCCGCAGCTTCGTGCCGATGACATCATTGGCGGAAGCTTCTGCTCGACGGACGGTTTCGTCGATCCCTACAGCGCCATGATCGGGTTCATGACCCGGGCCACGGACCATGGAGCAAAGCTGTGGAAGAACACGCTGGTCTCGGCCATTCAGCAAGATCAGGGGACGTTTGCGGTGGAAACAACGCGAGGAAGGGTCTCGGCTAAGCATGTGGTTAACGCGGCGGGAGCCTGGGCGGCGTCGATCGCAAAGATGGTTGGCATTGATCTGCCGGTAGAACCCCTGCGCCGCATGCTGGTCCCAACCGAGCCCTTCGATCAATTCCCGCACTCCGCGCCGATGATCATCGATATGTCGAATGGCTTTCATTTCCGGCCGGAAGCGCTGGGATTTCTACTGGCATGGAATGATCCGGAGGAGACGCCCGGATACAAGACTGACTTCGATCCCCCGTTTATCGAGAAGATTCTTACCCGCGCGGCGGACCGGGTGCCGGTGTTTGAAAACCTGGCGGTGAATCCGAAGCGGGCCTGGGCGGGATTGTATGAAATGACACCCGATCATCATCCGATATTGGGCGCGGTGCCGGGCGTGCCGGGATTCTTTCTGGCCAACGGATTCAGCGGGCATGGAGTGATGCACGCGCCGGCGACGGGGAGGATTTTGTCGGATCTGATTCTGACAGGAAAGACGGGCTTGATCGATGCGAGGCTGCTGGACTTGGCGCGATTCGCGGAGGGCAGGACGATTCACGAGACGGCGGTGCTGTAGGGGTTCGTCTCGGAGTGGAAGTCAACTTCCCCCACGGAGACGCAGAGAACAGCAGCGTCTGTCATTTTGAACGCAGCGCAAAACCTGTGCATTCCGCCCGGCGCCAGACAAACTCTTAAACCGCGGAGTGCGCTGAGAAAATCCGCCGAGTTCGCGGAGAACTGCTTGGGCACGCGTCGGAAGACAAGTACGCACCGGCAAGTCAACGCGACGGCACTTTCGATCATTTATGATAATGACCGCAAACCGCCGACCCCCACGATGACCCTACGAGAACACAACTACTGGTTGACCACGGTGGAGATGCCGAAGTCTGATCCGGCGCGGCCCTTACCCGAAAGCACCGACGTGGCAGTCATCGGTGCTGGCTTCACGGGGTTGTCGGCGGCACGGACGCTGGCGAAAAAAGGCGCAAAGGTGGCTGTCATCGAGGCGGAAACCATCGGCTGGGGCGCCAGTTCGCGCAACGGTGGCATGGTCCTCACCGGGCTCAAGCTCGGTGTGAATAAGCTCATCTCCATGTATGGGCGCGAGCGCACCCAGCGCATGTATGCCGCGTCACTGGCGTCGATTGACTGCGTAGAGCAACTTGTCCGTGAAGAAAATATTGATTGCGACTTCTCCCGCTGCGGTCATCTGGAGGTCGCCTGCAAGCAGAAGCACTTCGACGACTACGCCCGCCAGGTCGAGGTCATCGCCCGCGAGTGCAACCACCAGTTGCGCATTGTGCCTCGCCATGAACTGGAGCCGGAGATCGGTTCATCCATTTATTACGGAGCCATGGTGGATGAGGTCAGCGCTGGGTTAAATCCAGCGCAGTACGTGGCCGGCCTGGCGCGGGCGGCGATACGCACTGGAGCTCAGATTTTCGAAAACACCCGCGTCGAGAAGATCGAGCGTGAGCTGCGCCAGGGAGCACCGGGCTGGCGTCTTACCACATCCGGTGGAGCATTTTGGGCACGCGACGTGTTTGTCGCAACCAGCGGCTACACCGGCCCCGCCACACCGGCCCTGCGGAAAAAGATTATTCCGATCGGCTCGTACATCATCACCACCGAAGTTCTGCCCGAGCCGCTGGCGCGCGAGTTGAGCCCCCGCAATCGCATGATCTACGACTCCAAGAATTACCTCTACTACTACCGGCTGACCCCGGACCGCCGCATGCTCTTCGGCGGGCGCGCCGCATTTTTCCCGGAAACTGAAAACACCATCCGCAAGAGCGCCGAGATCCTGCGGCAAGGCATGATCGAGGTTTATCCCCAGTTGTGCGATGCGAAGGTGAAGTACGTCTGGGGTGGCACGCTCGATTTCGCGTTCGACATCATGCCGCACGCGGGACAGATGGATGGCATCTACTACGCGCTGGGCTACGCTGGCCACGGCGTCGCCATGGCCACCTGGCAGGGGCAGAAGATGACGGAAATGATTGCGGGCGAGAAGAATGACAACCCGTTTGTCGGCATTCCCTTCCCCGGCGCGCCGCTCGGCCTGTACAACGGCCGTCCCTGGTTCCTGCCGTTTGCCGGGATGTACTACAAGTTCCTCGATTGGGTGAGTTGAGACGCGCGGTTTTTGCCTCGTCAGGAATCTCTTTTCCGCAATAACAAATACACCAGCGGTCCTACGGCCAGCGCCACCGGCCCCCAAATCAACCCGTAGCGGTCGCTTCCCAGCAGCGCCACCGCGCTCATGACTATCGGCGCGGCCACGGCGTAATACAAGCCCTTACGCCGCCACGGGATCACGAAGGGGCGGTTCATGTCCGGCTGTTTGCGGCGCAATTTCCATGCCGACAGGACGGTCAGAACCGTGGTGGCAATGCGCAGCCAGTTGTATACGATGATGATCTGCAACAGGCTCTGCCTCGCCAGCAGGCCGTAAACCACGGCCGAGACGATGAAACCCACCAATCCCGTTTACACGGGCCTGCCCATGACCATCTTCGAGGTCATGTCGCGGCTGGCCATCGAGCACGGCGCGATCAACCTCGGGCAGGGCTTCCCGGACGTCGACGGCCCGGCCGACGTCAAGGAGATGGCGGCGCGGGAGATCGTCTCCGGCCTCAACCAGTACCCGCCGATGATGGGCCTGCCCGAGCTTCGCCAGGCGGTCGCGGCGGCGAACAAGCGCTTCTACGATCTCGACGTCGACTGGAAGACCGAGGTCCTGATCACGTCGGGGGCGACCGAGGCGCTCTCCGATTGCTTCAACGCCCTCATCGAGCCGGGCGACGAGGTGGTGGTCATCGAGCCGCTCTACGATTCCTACCTGCCGGTGCTGAAGCGCGCCGGCGCGGTCCCGCGCCTCGTCCGCGTCACGCCGCCCGACTGGCGCCTCGATGCGGACGCTCTGGCGGGCGCCTTCTCGCCGAAGACCAAGGCGATCCTCCTCAACAACCCGATGAACCCGGCGGCCCGCGTCTTCACCCGCGACGAGCTGGCGCTGATCGCCGGTCTCTGCGTCAAGCACGATGCCTTCGCCATCTGCGACGAGGTCTACGAGCACATCCTCTTCGACGATCGCCGGCACGTGCCCCTGATCA
>JBGPJK010000134.1:0-10977 GCA_041485425.1 Terriglobia bacterium
ATCACTTGCGCCGTGGTCCGGGCGGCGAGATATCCGTGCTCTCCTTCTTCGAGCAACGTGCAAACGACGATTTCCGGATTCCTCCGCGGCTCCACGCCCACAAACCAGCCATTGTCCTTAAACTTCGTTTTGCCGTTCGCCAAGCGTGCCTTGGCTACATTACTGATGGTCTGCGCGCTGCCGGTTTTTCCAGCGAAATCGATGCCCTGGAGATGGGCGCTGGGGGCCGTGCCGCCGGGGTTCACCACCTCCGCCAAAGCATCAGTAATCAATTCCCAGTTGCTCGGGTCGAGCGGTATCTTGACCTCGTCCGAGCCATCGGCAACCGGGCGGATATTGGGCGGCAGTTGCTCGGGGAACGCCACATGGGGCCGGTGCAGCACGCCACCGCTAGCGATTCCGCCAATGGCGCGTGCCAACTGAATAGGGGTGGTAGCCACCGCGCCCTGTCCAATGCCGACAGAAATGGTTTCACCCGCGTACCATTTCTGCTTGAAGTTGCGGATTTTCCATGCTTCCGAAGGCATCACTCCGGTGACCTCCTGCGGCAGATCAATTCCTGTTTTCTGCCCCAGCCCCAACATAGTCGCGTATTTGGCGATGCGCTCAATGCCGAGCTTTTCGGCGAGGGTATAAAAGAAAACGTCGCAGGACTGGTAAATCGCTTTGCGGATCTCGACCACGCCATGGGTGCGATGCTCGGCCACCACCCAGCACTTGAAATAGCGTCCGTAAAAATTGGCGCCGCCGTTGCAAGTCACGTGCATGGTCTGCGCGATGCCTTCCTGCAGGCCCGCGGTCGCCATGATGACCTTGAACACCGAGCCCGGAGCAAGTTGCGCCTGGATGGCCTTGTTCAGCAGCGGGTGATTTTCGTCGGTGACCAGCCTCATCCAGTCATCCCGCGAGATCCGTACCGCAAAATCGTTAGGATTGAAGGTGGGCCGGCTCACCATGGCCAGGATCTCGCCGGTGCGCGGATCCATCGCGACAATGGCCCCATTTCTCCCTTCCAGCGCCTGTTCCGCGGCAATCTGCAAATCGATGTCGACCGTCAGCTTCAGCTGCTTGCCGGGTTCCGCGGGGGTTTCATCCAGCCGGCCGACTTCTTTGCCGTGGCTGTTCACCACCGCGCGCCGGAATCCGTTCTTGCCCATCAGAATCTGGTTGTACTCCAACTCCACACCCGACTGCCCTACGATATCCCCCGGGTTGTACAGCTCCCAACGCGGCGAGTTGAGCATCTCCTCGCTGACTTCTCCGACGTAGCCCACCAGGTGCGCCATGAATCCGTTGCGCGGATAGAGGCGCCGGTGGGCCATGATGGTGTCCAGTTCCGGCAGCTCATTGCGGTGCGCCTCGATGAAGGCCAGTTCATCGGGCGTGATGTCGTCTTTCAGATAGATCGGCTGGTACTGCGGCAGAGAGGAGAACTTCTTGATGCGCTCACGCACCTCGTTTGGGTCCATGTGCAGGCCTTGGGCGATGAGGTCGGCGTCGGCTATAAGATCGCGCGAGGAGTCGCGCAGCAGCAGCGCGGTGAACGAGGGATAGTTGTCGACGATGATGCGGCCTTCGCGGTCGAGGATTTTGCCGCGCGGCGCCAGGATGGGCACGTTGCGAATGCGGTTCTTTTCCGCCAGCGACGCGTACATGTCGCTCTGCGCCACCTGCAGCCGCCACAATCCGTAAGCCAGAAGCAAAAAAATGGCCAGAACGATGTACTGCACCGCGGTCAGGCGGATCGGTGAAACTTTTTCGTCGTGGCCGTACATCAGGCGTCGGACCTCAGACCTCGGGCGTCTGCCCTTGGCGACACATTGCAGCGGTGGATTCCCACGGCCAGGCAGTCCTTTCGGGAAGTTAACTGTATTGTAGCCCTTTGAGCTGGTGAGGGGGGATTGTGTCTTGAGTGACGGAAGGGCAGGGACGGCGGGAAATCCGCTAGCAATTCTATGGATGACATGGGGACATCGGTGCGCTCGAGCGGTGATTGAAGGTTTCAGCTTTCAAGGCCGAGGTCTGAGGTCCGACGTCCGCCTTCACGTCCGCTGCTTAAACCGGTCCAGCAGGGCAAACAGGGCCACGGCTAACAGTGCATTGGCCAGGGCCGAGCCAAACTCGTGCAGCCAGCTCCACTGCAGACTCAGGCCAACCAAGCCGCGGGCCACCGCGAAGTAGACGATTTCGTGGACAATGTAGAAGAACAGCGTCACCAGGAAACGCGAGCCGGCATTTTCCACGTCCAGCTTCACCCCCAGCGACGAGGCTCCATACCCCACCACGGTCTTGGCGATGCCATACACGCCAATGGGCTGGTGGGTGAGCGAATCCTGCAGCAGGCCGATCGCGGCGCCAGTCAGCAGTCCTGTCACCTGGCTGCGCCGGGCCACAGCGAAAAAGATCACCACCAGCAACGGCAGGTCGAAGATGGAGAAGAAGTTCAGGCGCAGCGGAACGAAGGCCTGCAGGAAGACCGCGATCAGCGGGACGAGGATTGCCACCGGCGCGGGGAACCGGTAAACCTCAACCTGCTCCTGGGATGTGTAGGTGATGGGCACGCTATTGTGGCTTGTCCTCCGGTGGTGCTGGTTCGGGTTGGGGTTCGGTGGGTTGCGGCTTGGGTTTGGCGGCGGGTGGCTTCGTCACCCCGGCCGGGGTGGTGGTCTGGTCCGAAATCTTAACCGCCGGCGGTGCAGGTTTCTGCTCCGTGGCCGACTTTATCACGGCGGGGCCGCCCGCCGGTTTGACGGCGGCCGCCCCGCTCTCCTGTTTCAGAGCTGTGCCGTTGGCCGGCTTCGGGCTCACCGGAGCGGGCTTGGCCGCAGTGGTTGTGCCGGTCGCATTCGGCTTGGGACCTGCGGTTCCCGCCGGACCCTGAGGCGCACCTGCTACCTTGGGCTTCGGGTTCGTGATTCCTGCCGTTCCCGGCTTGGCGGGTGTGGCCGTCGGCGTGGTTGTCGCTACGCCAGTGGCCACGCCGGGTTTGTTGGGATTTTCCGCCGGCTTGTCCGGCACCGATGGCAAGCGCTGCGCCAGAATGTCCGCCGCGCGCATCGGCCCGGCTTCGTTCACTGCGGGCTCCTTCTCCTCCACCTTGGTAACCACCAATACTTCTTCGAGCCTGCCCAGATTGGCAGCCGGCTTCACCCGGATGTTAAGAAAAAAATCGGCCCCGGACGATACCTTGGTCACCGTGCCCACCGGCAAACCCTTGGGGAAGATGCGGTCGCCACCACTGGTCAGCACTGCTTCGCCCACCTGCACCTGCTCGTCCGACATCACTTTCTCGAGAACCACCTCGCCGGCGGGCGTGCCCCGCAGCACTCCCTGCAAGCGGGACTTTTCCAGGATCGCTCCCACCCCGCTGGTCTGGTCATCGATCAGCAGCACCTGCGAGGTGCTGCTGCTGAACACGCGCAATACTTTGCCCACCACGCCTTCGGTGGTGATCACCGCCATGTCCGGCTTGATGCCGTCGGCCGCGCCCTTGTCGATATAGACGGAGCGCGATTGCTCGCTGCCGCTGGAGCCAATGACCTGCGCAGCGACAGTGTTGGAAATGAATTGTTCCTTGAACCCCAGCAGCACCTGCAAACGGCGCGCTTGCTCCGCGTCCTCGTTCAAGCGCACTTTCTCGATACGGAGACGCTGGATCTCGGCTTTCAGGTCACGATTTTCCTGGCGCACCCCGCGCAGGTAGAAGTAGTTGTGCCAAAGCCCAGCAGTACCGTGCTGAGCCCAGACGATGGCTTTTTCAAAAGGGGTCACCGCGTCGACGGCCCAGATACGGATCAGGCGGGTGGACTCATTTTCGGTGCTGCGCTTGACCTGCACGGCCAGCCCCAAAACCTGCGCAAACAAGACCGCCACCAGGATGGTGACATTGCGGTAGCGGGTGATGAGGTTTTCCATGGCGGGTGCAAGCGGGTACGGGCGAGGACGCCCGTACCTCATCGATGGTTTTCTTACTCGATCGAAATCTTCCGCAGCAGCTTGAAGTCGCTGAGCATCTTGCCCGTGCCCAGCACCACGCTGCACAGCGGATCATCGGCGATGGAAACCGGCAACCCGGTTTCTTCGCGGATGCGCTTGTCCAAATTCTTGAGCAGCGCGCCGCCCCCGGTAAGTACAATCCCGCGATCGCTGATGTCGGCGGAAAGCTCCGGCGGGGTGCGCTCCAGCGCCACGCGGATGGCATTCATGATGGTCGAAACACATTCGCTGAGCGATTCGCGAACCTCGCTGTCGTCTACCGTGATGGTCTTGGGTACGCCCTCGATCAGGTTGCGGCCCTTGATCTCCATAGTCAGGGGTTTGTCCAGCGGGTAGGCGCTGCCAATTTCAATTTTAATCTGTTCCGCGGTGCGCTCGCCGATCAGCAGGTTATATTTCCGCTTGAGGTAATTCATGATGGCTTCGTCCATCTGGTTGCCGGCCATACGCACGGAACGCGAATAGACGATGCCGCTGAGCGAAATCACGGCGATGTCGGTGGTGCCGCCGCCGATGTCCACCACCATGTTGCCGCTGGGCTCGGTGATGGGCAGGCCCGCGCCGATGGCCGCCACCATGGCTTGTTCCACCAAGTGCACCTCGCTGGCTTTGGCGCGGTAGGCCGAGTCCATGACCGCGCGCTTTTCCACCTGCGTGATCTCGGAAGGCACGCCAATCACGATGCGCGGATGCACCAGCATCTTGCGGTTATGCGCCTTCTGGATGAAGTAGTTGAGCATTTTTTCCGTGACTTTGAAGTCCGCGATCACACCGTCTTTCATGGGCTTGATGGCAACGATGTTGCCCGGGGTGCGTCCCAGCATTTCCTTGGCTTCCTTGCCGACGGCTTCCACTTCGCCGGTGTTCTTGTTGATGGCCACAATGGAAGGCTCGTTCACTACGATGCCCTTGCCGCGCGCGTACACCAGCGTGTTGGCGGTGCCCAGGTCGATGGCGAGGTCGCTGGAAAAAATGCTGAACAGCGACCGCAGTTTGTGCATGCGCGTTGCGCTGGAGTGAAAACCGTTGGATGACATACGCGAACTTCTCTCTCTGATCTCTCGGGCTGCCGTCATTCCGGGACGTACCCCGGCAGGTGTGATAGCGAGGCCGATCTTTATTCTATGAGATATTGCAAGTTCTTGCCTTAAACGAAAGTTCTTGCCCCTAAGTAGTCCCCCGCAGGGATCACTCCGCTTACTGGATCACCACTTTTTTCTGCAGGGTGTTCACCCCGCCCTTGGCGTTTTGCGCGGTAATGGTGATCACGCTTTCCCCCGGGGGCAAGGGCGGCATGAAGTAATGGAACTTGCCGTCGTTGCCGATCACGGGTACTTCCCGGCCGTTGACCATCACCCGGGCCCCGATCTCGGTTTTCCCGGTCAGTTCCAGCACATGCCCGTGCTGGATAAACGGATCCAGCTCCAGGTTGATGGCCTCGCTGTTCTTTTCCTTTGGAATCAGGGTGAAGCGGTTCTTTTCACTCTCCACCGACTCCTTGCCCGCGGCATCATAGGACTGGACCAGCCAGTAATAGGCCCCCTCGGCCAGCCCGGAGACCTCCACGTCCGCGGTATTGACCTTGCGATCCGCGATGGTCGAGGAGAAGTATGGGTTGCGGGAAATGCGCAGGCGGTACCCGACCGCGTTGGCCATCGGGGTCCAGGAGAACTCAATCGGCCGGGGATCGCCGTACACGAAAATGGGCATCATGTTGGCCGGGGAAATCGGGGTCGGAGGACCGATCTCCTTCAACTTGTCCATCTTTGGGGCTTCCGTGGCAAAGCTCACTTTCTCCCAGTTGGAGAGGTTGACCACTTCGCCATTGCGGCTGACCTCGCCCGAACCTTTCTTCACCAGGATCTCGTGGCGGTCGGACTTGGGATCATTGTGCACCATGGCGGCGCTCTCCGGCGCTAAAGAGGCCGTAGCGCCGGCCACGATGACCTGCGATTTGGAACCCTGCACGTAGGTGGCAGTCGCCAGGTCCACCGTGCCGGTGCTGACCGCCACTGACACGTTGGTCTGCTGCTGCTCGTTGGCCGAGTTTTCCTCGATCACGATCAAGGAGTCCTGTTTCACCGTGTAGTTGGTGCCGTCGTTGAAGACGATCTTGGCCATGCCCTCGGAACCGGTCTGCACTACATCGCCTTTTTCCAGCGGCACGTTGTAATCGGCCGTGACCCAGCTATTGCTGTTGGACTTCTTTACCCGCACGGTGCCATCGAGGGCAGTGATGTGGGCCTGCTGGGAGTTCATCGGACCGGACTTGGCAGGGGTCCCCGCCGCCCCGGCGACCGCGTCTAACATATGGCCGGCCAGGCTGTTAGCCGCCTTGATCCCGTTCTCGGTGAACTCCGGAAACGCAAAATGCAGGCCGGCGAAAAACACCAGCAGCACCGTCAAAACGACCAGTGCCACACTGCGGTAGGTGACTGTCTTCCACGCAATGTGGATTCCCGGCTTGCGCTTCGAGGACACCAAGGCCACTGAGAACCAGCCAAACCTTAAAGAATATGGGTTAATCTCAACACTATCACAAGCTTAACGAGGCGGAACCAGTAATCAACTTGGGTCCCAAGGTGTGCCCATTACGGAGGTAACGGCATTGAAGAACGCTAACCACAAAGGACACGAAGGAAAACCGGGGGCATTGCTGCCGTAGGGGCTAGCTTCGCGTGACTTCGTGTCCTTCGTGGTCCAGTAGTCACTGGACGCTCAAGCTGTCCCCGGTCTTGTGCTCGCGGATCTGAAAAGCCAGGAAATCGTGGAGGGCCGCCAGGGCCTCGGGATCGCCGGTGACGATGACCACCCGTCCCCCGTTTTCCGTCTCCTCAAATCGATACTTGATCTGGTCCCTCTTGGCTTTCATGACCGGGACGCCGGGCGGCGTCTGGTCGTGTACGAACATGGGGATATCAAAGTCGCCGGCAGCGAAGGCTTTGGCGATGTGCGACAGGTGCATCCGGATCTGGTCGCGGTTTTCTGTGTCCTTGGCGTCGTTAGCCTCCACCCCGATCACGCCACCATCCCGCTTTAACAGGAAATGGTGCGTGGTCTTGGACTGGGAAAAGCCCATCCCTTTGTCACCTCGCTCCTCCATTGCCATGGGGCAGGTATGGTGCGGATCCTTCTGCGCAGCCTCGTGATGAGATTGAGACTGCGCGGACGCATCCTCCTGCTGGGATACAGCCAGGGGTGCAAGGGCTGCAAAAACAGACAGGATCAGTAACAGGTTCAGTGCGCGCATGCGGTTCATTTGCTTGGCTCCTGGTGAATCGACGTTCTCGCCAAAGACGAGTAGAGCTGCGCCGGCAGGTTGCGGCGGCGCGAGTCGGAAGCGGCAGCGAGCGATTCCAGCAGTCCCGCTCGCTGGCCGCGCGGGGCCTTTTTCAGGGTCGCGTCCCACTGCTTCAGCACGTTGCGCAGTTGGTCGCGCAACTCGGCCAGTTCGCGGATATGACGCTCCAGGCTCTTGAGCTTGGTGCCGGCCAGGTCGCGTACTTGCAGGCAGGGAGCGCCGCCACCATCGCGCAAGGCAAAAATCTCCCCCAGTTCGTGGATCGTGAAACCAATGGAAAGTGCGGCACGAATGAGGCGGATGCGATGAACTGCTTCTGGCGGATAGCAGCGGTAGCCGTTCGCCGAACACGGCGGACGCCGCAGCAAGCCTTTGCGCTCGTAAAGCCGCAAGGTGTCAGGACTCACGCCGATGCGCTTCGCCAGTTCCCCCGTACGCATTGGCCGCTTCGTCTCAGCACTCACGAAACCAGTCTAGTCCCCGGAACTCGCTCCGGAGTCAAGCGATTTCTTCGCGGCGACTGCTCGCTTGTGGTCGGGTCCACTGTTGCTTCACTTCCGCAGGGGGGACGAACTCGCCGGCATCCGCCTGCCGCAGGCTCGTCTTGATGTGTTCAATTTGCCAGTGCTGGACGTCGAGACGGGAGATCGGGGGCAACACACCTTTGCGGACCATGGCGAAATCGTGCCTCGAAGCCGCCAACCTGAGAACAAGAAACCGTGACGCGCCTCACTTGCCGGGGTTCAACCCGGGCTGTAGCATAGATAGCTTGCAGCACTCATTAGGAGGCCTCATGGCTACTGATACTCTTACCGGCCCCACCATCCTGGGCACCGCTACCCGCACCCGGGTTTTCAAGAACTTCATTGACGGCGAATGGGTCGAGTCCTCGACCGGAGAAACTTTCGAAGACCGTAACCCCGCCGACACCCGCGACGTGGTCGGCATCTTCCAGAAGTCCGGCAAGCCGGATGTGGACGCCGCCATTGACGCCGCCAAGCGCGCCTTCGCCAAGTGGCGCCTGGTGCCCGCTCCCCGCCGCGCCGAAATCGTCTACCGCGCCGCCGAAATGCTGATGGAGCGCAAGGAAGAGTACTCCCGTGACATGACCCGCGAGATGGGTAAGATCATCAAGGAAACCCGCGGCGACGTGCAGGAAGCCATTGACGCCGCCTACTACAACGCCGGCGAAGGCCGCCGCCTGTTCGGCCCGACCGTGCCCTCGGAGTTGCCCAACAAGTTCGCCATGGCCGTCCGCCAACCCATCGGCGTCTGCGGGATGATCACGCCCTGGAATTTCCCCATGGCCATCTCTTCGTGGAAGCTGCTGCCCGCCGTCGTCTGCGGCAACACTTGCGTGATCAAGCCGGCGCAGGACACTCCACTCTCCACCTTCAATCTAGTGCAGGCGCTGACCGACGCGGGCATTCCGAAAGGCGTCATCAACATCGTGACCGGCTTCGGCTCGGAAGTCGGCACGCCCCTGACCGAGCATCCGGTCGTCCGCGCCATCTCGCTCACCGGCTCTTCGGAAGTCGGCAGAATTGTGGGCACCACAGCCGCCAAGAGCTTCAAGCACTGTTCGCTCGAACTCGGCGGCAAGAATCCGATGATCGTGCTCGACGACGCCAACCTCGACCTCGCCATTGAAGGTGGTTTATGGGGCGCGTTCGGCACCACCGGACAGCGCTGTACCGCGACCAGCCGCATCATCGTGCAGAAAGGTGTTTACCACGAGTTCGTCGAACACTTCGTCGCGCGCACTAGGAAGATCAAAGTCGGCAACGGCCTCGACGAGACCGTCGAGATGGGTCCGGCGGTGAACGAGAACCAGCTCAAGACCGACTTGAACTACATCGAGATCGGAAGATCCGAAGGCGCAAAGCTCGTCACTGGCGGTAACCGGCTCGACCAAGGCGAATATCAGCATGGATGGTTCCTCGAACCCACCGTCTTCACCGACGTCGATCCCAAGATGCGGATCGCTCAGGAAGAAATCTTCGGGCCGGTGGTTTCGATCATCCCCTGCGACAACCTCGAGAACGCCATCGAAATCGCCAACAACATCGAGTATGGCCTGTCGTCGTCTCTCTACACCAAGGACGTAAACAAAGCCTTCGCCGCCGTCCGCGATCTCGAGGCCGGCATTACCTACATCAACGCCCCGACCATTGGCGCGGAAGTGCATTTGCCCTTCGGCGGCACCAAGGCCACCGGCAACGGCCATCGCGAAGGCGGCATCGGCGCGATTGACTTTTACACGGAGTGGAAAGCGGTCTACGTCGATTACTCCGACAAGTTGCAGAAGGCGCAGATCGATCGGGCGGAGTAAGGGGCAATCTACCGCCGAGACACAAAGTGCGCCGAGATGGTGTTGAGCTGTGTCATCGCGTCTCGACTCTGAGCGAACCGCGGGGGAGTGATGTGCGGTCCTCGGCGTACCCCGGCGGCCTCTGCGGTTAAGAATGGTTTGCGTTACGTCAGTAATCTTGTCTGCGTGCCTTTCGATACCTATTCTTTGTTGAGTCAGGTCACGATTTCGCTCCAAACCCCCAGACTAGGACAGTACGACTATGGCAAGTCTTCTCCGCGGCGGTTGGAACGGTGCCACACCCAAGAACGCGCTCGCTTCTTTCGGCCTGACCGTGCTGCTCTTTCTCGCGCCCGTTTCTCCCTCTACCGCCCAAGTAGAGCCGGGGGATAAACCCAAACGGAAAGTCGTCCGGACCGTCGAACCCGAATATTCCTCAGTCATGAGACAGTTTCGCATCAGAGGCTCGGTTCACCTGAACGTCACCGTGCTAGCGAACGGGGATGTGGCGAGCGTGGAGGCCATGGGCGGCAACCCAATCCTTGTGGAAAGCGCAACCAAGGCAGTTCTCAAGTGGAAGTACGCTCCCGCCGCCTCGCAAACCAAACAAGAAGTCAAAATCAATTTCTTCCCGGACTAGAGCTGCGAGGGAACACGATTTCCTGACCACCCAAGACTTTCAGGCGTCGGTCTTCAGGTCTCACATTTCGCGTCGGTCCGTGTATTCTGTGGCTAGATTTCTTGTTTTTCAACGGCGCCTGAACTACAACTCATTCCGGATACGATCTCTCCCCAATCGAGCAACGTGGCAGCGGGAGCTCTTGCGCGTACTCTTGTACAATCTATGCGGAAAGCGAGCGAACCCCATGCCCGTATCGCAACTCCGTGAAATTTCCCCAGCCGGCCGCCTCGAGAACGTCCGCTACGCCATTCGCGACCTGGCTTGCGTCGCCGACGACGTCGCCCGCCAGGGACACAAAATTCTGCCGCTCAACATCGGCGACCCGCTCAACTTCGATTTCCAAACGCCCGCCCACATGATTGAGGCCGTCTATCAGGCCATGCGCGACGGCAAGAATGGATACTCTCCTTCTTCCGGCATCAAGGATGCGCTCGACGCCATTCGCGGCGAAGCCGCCCGCAAGGGCATCACCAACATTCAGGATGTCTTCGTCACCTCGGGCGTCAGCGAGACGGTGGACATCTGCCTGACCGCGCTGCTCAATCCCGGCGACAACCTGCTGACTCCCTGCCCCGACTATCCGCTCTACTCCGCGGTTCTGGCGAAGCTCGAAATCGGGCTTAACACTTATTACCTGAACGAAGAAGACGGCTGGCAGCCCGATCTCGACGACATCAAGAGAAAGAT
>JBGPJK010000135.1:0-10931 GCA_041485425.1 Terriglobia bacterium
GAGCAGATCCGCCAGGTCGCCCAGAATGAGGGGACGGTGCTCTCCCGCATCAAGGGCCTGATGTTGCTGGTTACGCTGGCTGCGTTATTCGCTTCTGCGCTGGCCGTTTCGGCCGCCATGGCCACCGCCATTTTCGAACGCCGCACCGAAGTCGGACTGATGAAGGCCCTGGGCGCCGGCAACATCTCAGTCGCCGCGCTGTTCTTTGCGGAAGCCGCGCTGCTGGCGCTGATGGGCGGAGTCGCAGGTTTCACTGCAGGCGCGCTGCTGGCCCGCCAGATCGGCCGCTCAATTTTCGATTCGCAGATCAGCATTCAGCCGGTACTCTTCCCCGTGATCCTTGCCATCGCCGTAGTTGTCACCTTCGCCGGAAGCGCGGCCGCCATTCGGCGCGCCGTTAAGTTCGATCCGGTATACGCGCTGCGAGGTGAAGCGTGAGCTTTCTTCCCATGCAGCCACCCGGAAGCGAAGACCTCGCGCTCCGCCGCTCGCGCAAGCCCCACACCTCCATGTTTCTGCGCATGCTGGTGCGCGCTGCCGTGTTGCGCCGCGGACGCGCCGCCTCTGCCCTGCTGGCCATGGTCGTAGCCGCCGCCGTCGCTACCGCCATGCTCAACCTTTACGTCGATGTGCAGGCCAAGCTGCGCAAGGAATTCCGCAACTACGGCGCCAACGTCGTAGTGGTCGCCAAAGACGGTCAAGAGCTTCCTGCCGATGCTCTGCCGGCCATCGAATCCACGCTCGCCGGGCGCGGCCTTGCCGTGCCCTTCGCTTACGTCGTGGCACGTACTGCTGATGGCCAGTCGGTCGTCGTCTCCGGAACTGATTTCGACCAGGTTCGCAAGCTGGACAGTTGGTGGTCGGTTTCCGCTTGGCCCGAAGCCTCAGCCGGTGGAGCGACGGGCGTCCTCGCCCGTCCGACGGTGGATGCTCTCGTCGGGTTGCGTGCCGCCGCCGTAGTCAACCCGCAAGGCAAGCCCTTCGACCTGAGCTTTCAGGGACGCACGATCCACCTGAATCCGTCCGGGACCCTGCAGACCGGCGCCGCCGAAGACAGCCGCGTCTATCTGTCGCTCCGTGATTTTGAAGCTTGGACGGGGGTGCAGCCTTCTACTGTCGAGATCGCCGCTTCGGGGCCGCCCGAGGAAGTTACCGCGAGTATCCAGAAGCTCGCACAGGCCCTTCCGGCCGCCGAAGTCCGACCCGTTCGCCAGATCATGGAAGGTGAAGCCCGGGTGCTCGGCAAAACGCGTGCGACGCTCCTCGCCTCTGCCGTGCTGATTATCCTGACCGCCGCCCTGTGCGTGCTATCCACGCTGATCGGCTGGGTCTTCGATCGCCGCCGTGATTTCGCTATCATGAAGGCCCTGGGCGCCTCCGAGCGCCTGCTCAACGGTTTTTTTGCCGCCGAAGCCGCCGCGCTGGGAGTGGTGGGAGCGGTAATCGGTTTCGCCATCGGCGTAGGGGTCGCTGCCTGGATTGGTCGTGTAAACTTCCAGGCTGCCGTGGTTCCGCGTTTCAGCGTATTGCCGCTGATCCTGCTAGGCAGTGTTGTGGTAGCGCTGATCTCGTCGATCCTGCCGATTTCCATGCTGCGCCGCGTGCAACCCGCTATGATTTTGAGGGGGGAGTGAGATGATCAAGCTCAAAAATGTCAGCCGCCTCTATCCCGCCAGAGCCGAGCACAATGGCGGGGTCATCCGCGCCCTCGACAACTTCACCGTGACCGTCGAGCCCGGCGAGTGGGTCGCGATCATGGGGCCCTCCGGCTCCGGCAAATCCACCCTGGTCAATCTGATCGGCTGCCTCGACCGTCCGACTTCCGGCGAAATCTGGCTCGACAACCAAAACGTCGCCAATATCTCCGCCACCGACCTGAACCGCGTGCGTGCGGAAAAAATCGGCTTCGTCTTCCAGCAGTTCCACCTGATCCCTTATCTCACCGCTCTGGAAAATGTCATGCTGGCCCAATACTTCCACAGCATGACGGACGAGCAGGAAGCGCTCGAAGCCCTGGAGCGTGTAGGTCTGAAAGAGCGCGCCAACCACATTCCGTCACAGCTATCCGGTGGCGAGCAGCAGCGGGTCTGCATCGCCCGTGCTCTCATCAACGACCCCAAGATCGTGCTCGCCGACGAACCCACCGGCAACCTCGACGCCCAGAATGAAGAAATTGTCCTCCGCTTGCTCCGCGAACTGCACCAGCAGGGACGCACCATCGTCATGGTCACGCACGACCCGGTCGTCGCCCGTCTGGCGGACCGCCGCATCGAGTTGCACCACGGCAAAATTGCCGTCCAGGAACTCTTTGCCATGGCCGACGAGGAGCAGTTCGACGAGGTTCTCGAAGAACTATGGGTACTCGCCGAGCACGGCGAGATCGCCGAAGTAGGACGCATGGAAGTGCACGGCGCCCTGCCGGTCAGCATCGCCATCGAAAAGATGATCGACCTCGAACTGGTCACCGCCATCCCGCATCCTCCCCAAGCTCACAACCACAGACCGTTCGTGAATCCCTGTCACGACGCCTTGAAGCCGGACGGCGTCTCTACCGGCGACGGCAGCATGATCGTGGAACTCACAGTCCGCGGACAGGAGCGCGCTGCCAGCATCATTCGCCGCCACCGTTTGGCCGAGCGCCTGTTCACCGACAGCCTGGCTCTCGACAGCGAGTCTGAAATCGAGCAGCAGGCCTGCAAATTCGAGCACATCCTCTCCCACGAAGCCACCGACAAGATATGCGCCTTCCTCGGCCACCCGCGCACCTGTCCGCACGGCGCAGCCATCCCGCCGGGGCCGTGCTGCGAACGTCGCACCTCGACGGAATCACCTGTCCAGACACGCACCTCGGCTCTGAGCTAGCTTGCCGCCGCGCCGTTGCCACTCGAACAGTGTGCTCGAACGTCCCGGAAGGGACCCCTGATGGTAGCCCGCTCGCGCAAGCAATTTCGGGTCGCGGTGCAAAAGTGAAGCCGCCCCGGGTACGACGGGCGGCTGGTTGATTAACGAATCGAACTAGAACTCTGAAACCGTGCCGGTGCCGGACTTCGAGACCCAAACATCCGCCAACACGGCCCCATGTCCCGATCCCGCCGGTTGGGGTGCTAGTGCACCACCTTCTGCACGATCACCTTCGCCCGATGCGGATTGAACGTGCCATCGCCTGAATACTTTGCTCGAATCTTGTGAATGCCGACGTTCAGTCGCGAGGTAGTGAAGCTGGCCTGACCATTGACTAGAGTCCCACTCCCGAGGGTGAGCGCGCCATCCATGAAAATCACCTTCCCAGTGGGCGAGCCGACGCCTTCCAGACTTGCTTTCACCGTCGTTGTGAACGTTACCGGTTGTCCCAACGTGGAAGGATTCGCAGAACTCGTTGTTTTGAGGAACGTGCCACCGGTATTCAGCAGAACGCTTATTGTGCCGCCATCATTCGGCCGTAGCGGCCCCGTTGCCGGGCGGAGCGGCCGCGAAAAGAAGTAACCATTCGCGGTCATCAGGTCGTCTGCGCCATCCGCGTTGAGGTCCGCGACCGCCACCGCGTTGGGATATGCGCCCGTCATATATTCCAGTTCGGTCTGAAACGTCCCGTCGCCATTGCCCAAAAGCACGCCTACCGTCCAGGGGTATTCAAAGTGGGCGATAGCCAAATCGTCCTTGTTATCTCCGTTGAAGTCTGCTACTGCTAACGACTCGCCATAAGTTTGCGATGTCGGGTATTCAACAAACGGTTGGAAGGTCCCGTCTCCGTTGCCCAAGAGTATGGAAAAGGTGGAGCTTCCGTTAGCCGTCGCCAAGTCAGGCTTACCATCTCGGTCGAAGTCGCCAACCGCCACGGAAAAGGGCTCGCTTCCGGCGGCGTAGTCCACGGGCGGCTGGAACGTGCCGTCGCCGTTGCCCAAGTACACACCCACGGTATTGCTAAAGGCATTTGCGGCTGCCAGATCAGGCTTGCCGTCTGCGTTGAAGTCCGATGCCACGATGGAGGGAGAACCACTTCCAGTTCCAGCCCCGTAATCCACATGTGGCTGAAAGCTCCCATCGCCGTTGCCCAGGAGCACGCTTACGGTATATCCGCCAAAAGCATAATTTGCGGTCGCCAGGTCGGCGTTACCATCTCCGTTGAAGTCCGCGACTGCCACTGAATAGGCACCATAAGCGGTCGGGTAGTCGAGGTAGGTTTGGAAGGTGCCGTCGCCGTTGCCCATGAGCACGCTGACGCCGTTGCCAACCGCGGTCACCACCAAGTCGAGCTTGCCGTCGTTGTTGAAGTCGCCCACCGCTACCGAACTGGCGCTGTAGTCGACGGCATAGTCCACCTTCGGCTGGAAAGTGCCGTTGCCGTTGCCCAGCAGCACGCTCACGCTGGAGCTGGAGTAGTTGGCGGCCACGAGGTCGAGTTTGCCGTCCCGGTTGAAGTCGCCCGCCGCGATGCTGTCGGGATAGTCGCCCACGCCGTAGTCGATCGGCGGCTTAAATCCTAATGCTGTTGCCGCCAGGGTTCCGATCAGGAAGTAGAGTAGGACTGCAATGAGGGTGTGTCGCATCATGCGTTCCTCCTGAGAAGCACGCCTTCATTATTGTTCCTGCGGAAAGCACACGCGACGAGAAACAAAGATAGAACAGACAGTCGGATTCCCGAAGTGGGAAGTCGGTTTCCGTGCGCGAACATCAGACTGCGTTGCATGCCGAGCCAAGAAGGCACACAAGAAGATCAGGGAGCAACTCTGATAGCGAAACGATGTAGGGGCCGGACGGAGTGTTGCAGGTCCAATCAATTCGCGGCAGCAATGATGCGACCAAGAGGGGGCTAATGTTTGTCCCGCTTCGCCCCAATTGAATGCCGTGTTTGCCATTGTTGGCGATAAATCGCGATTACACCAGCAATCCGCAAGAGTCCCTTGTTTATGAGATGAATTCCAGCCCAAGACTCCTCGCGCGTCCCATCCGGTATGATGGATTTCGCTATCATCCATGCCTCCGCGCAGACCTACCATCGGCGTCTTTGATTCCGGCTTTGGCGGTCTCACCGTTCTCAAGGAACTGGCCGCCCTGGTCCCCAACGCTGACTACATCTACTTCGGAGACACCGCCCGCCTTCCCTATGGTTCCAAGTCGGTAGAAACCGTCGCCCGGTATGCCACCGGCGCCGCGCATTATCTGGAGGAACACGGTGCGGGCCTGCTGGTGATCGCCTGCAATACCGCCACCGCTCTCGCCCTGGACCAGATCACGGAAGCGGCAGGCGTTCCCGTCATCGGCGTAGTCGAACCCGGCGCCGAACGCGCCGCCGCTGCCAGCCAGAACCGCAAGGTCGTGGTCATTGGCACCGAGGCCACCGTCGCCAGCCATGCCTACCTGCGCGCGCTGCAGGCGCGCGGAATGGACGCCAAAGAAAAAGCTTGCCCCCTGCTGGTGCCGCTGGTCGAGGAGGGTTGGGTCGACCATCCCGTGACCGAGGTTGTCGCCCAGATCTACGTCAACGAGGCGTTTGCTGCCGGATTCGAGCATGCCGACGTGCTGGTGCTCGGCTGCACCCATTACCCGCTGCTCAAACCCTTGTTGCACCGGGTCGCGCCCGCGCACGTCACCATCGTGGACTCCGCCGAATCCACCGCCCAGGTGGTCAGCGAGCAACTCCGCCGCTCTCCCCTGCCCACCCAGACGGAAGAAGAGCGCCGCCATGGGCCTCGCTTCAAGTTCTTTGCCACTGATTCCGTAGAGAAATTCCGCCGCCTTGGGGCCCGCTTCCTCGGCCATCCGGTTGAGGATGTCCAGCACGTGGACCTGAAAGAGTGAACCTCGCAATCAACCACAAAGGACACAAAGTTACAGAGGCATAGGACTCCGTCCCGTTCCTTTGTGTTCCTTCGTGTCCTCTGTGGTGAAGGCTTTTGCCCAAAAAAATAAAAGCGACCGCAATCGCGGCCGCTCCGCTCACAATCGACGGTGCTTGACTAGTACAAGCGAAATTCCACTTCCACGTTAATCTGCACCGCCACCGGCTTGCCATCTTTCATGGCGGGCTCGAATTTCCAGGTCTTCACCGCCTGCATCGCTTTTTCATCCAGGCCCAAGCCCAGGCTTCGCGCGATGCGAATATCCCGCGGCCGGCCATCCGGCCCTACCACCAACCACAGCACGCAGGTTCCCTGGTATTTGGCCTTCCGGGCCTCTTCCGAATATTCCGGATCCGGCGCATATAACGCCTTGGGTGCGGAAACACCGCCGCCCACACGAAATACTCCGCCACCAATACCGCCACCGCGTCCCGGACCGACTCCCGGACCTTCTCCCGAACCCACGCCCCCGCCGTTACCGGAACCAATGCCCCCGCCCGATCCGGTCCCATTCGACGGTGGTCCCGAAGGCAGGTGCGACATCGGATCACCCAGAGTGGGCAGGTTATTCAATGCCAGGTGGACTTCCGGCGGAATCACCACCGTGGGCTCAGCCGTCAGCTTGGGATGATCGTTCCGCACCACCACCATGGGAGGCGTAATCTGCTCCATCGCCGTCTTGGGCAATCGGCCCTTGGGCGCCTGCAGTTTGTCGCGGTCGCCACCGCCACCGCCGCCACCGGCTTGCGTTTTCGAAGGCGGGAGCGGAGGAATGTCGTCGGGCGAAATCAGGGTCACCGTCTCGTGTGGCTTCGTCACTTGCTGCACCACCCGTCCCGCCAGGATGGTCCCACCAATGAGCGCGGCCAGCGCGACCACGTGCAACGCGGTCGAACCGAGCGCCCCGTTCTTCTTATAGTTGTAAAAGCCCCAGATATCTTTCACTGGCACAGGCTTCGAAGTCAGCACCAGTGGCGGGAGCTTTTTGGGGAAGAAGAACTCATCCAGGCCCTTCGACAGGGACTTCCACAGCGGCTGCTCCAGAATGTCTTTGGGCAGCAGAAGATTGAGTTCGGGCCCCGGCATTAACTGCGGATTCATTTCTGGGGTCGCCATAATTGGAACCGGCTTCCGGCTTATTCTCCTCATCGGGGCGAAAAGCGCCCCTTTCTCTCTCTAGCTGATGAGCACATCCTGTGCCAAGTTGCTTATCACCCCGGTGACGTCACGGTTACCGCGAGACGGGGTTACGGATCGCATCAAACGCGTGCGAACGCAACCACCTCGTTTGTTAGATGCTTGGATGCGGAAAACGTCACTCTAGATGAAAATTGTACACGCTTTTGCTCCTTTTTCGGCAGTGCTTTTCCGAGTCCCTCCAACCCCCGCACCTTCGTGCCATTCCTGAAGGCCAATGGACGTTCGTTTGCCCGCTCCCTATAATGAAAAAAATCAACCATTTGGGAGAAAACTGCCGAGTGCCCTCCGACCTGAAGTCCACCATCAATCTGCCCAGGACCGACTTTCCCATGAAAGCCAACCTGCCGCAGAACGAGCCCAAGGTGTTGGCTCGCTGGGAGCAGATGCGGATTTACGAGCGCATTCGCCAAACCCGCAGGGGAGGCCCCGGTTATGTGTTGCACGATGGTCCTCCTTACGCCAACGGGCCCCTCCATCTCGGCCACGCGCTCAACAAGTGTTTGAAGGACTTTGTGGTCAAGTCCAAGACCATGTCCGGATTTGACGCGCCTTATGTCCCGGGATGGGACTGCCACGGCTTGCCCATCGAGATCAAAGTGGACCAAATGCTGGGCGGCAAGAAGCTCCAGATGAAGGCCACCGACGTCCGCTTGGAGTGCCGCAAATACGCCCAAAAATATCTCGACCTGCAGCGCCAGCAGTTCAAGCGCATCGCTTGCTTCGGGCGCTGGGATCAGCCTTATTCCACCATGAGCCCGCAGTACGAGTCGGTGGTTCTGGCGACGCTTTATGCCTTTCTTGAGAACAACTTCGTCTACAAAGGCTTGCGCTCGGTGTACTGGTGCATCCACGATGAGACGGCTCTGGCTGAGGCCGAAGTCGAATACGAAAACCATACCAGTCCCACCGTATGGGTGAAGTACGCACTGAAAGATGATCCGGCCAGGCTCGATCCCGCACTCGCCGGGAAGAAGGTCTGTACCGTGATCTGGACAACCACACCATGGACGCTGCCCGCGTCCATGGCGGTGGCCTTCCACCCCAACGAAGATTACGTTGCGCTGGAATCGCAGGGCGAGGTTTATATTGTCGCCGCCCGGCTCGCCAGTGAATTCGCCAACAAGGTCGGCCTGACTGCTCCTCGCCAGCTCGCCCGCTTTCCCGGAAGGAAGCTCGAGTACGGTACCTTCGCTCACCCATTTCTGGACCGCAGCATCCTGGGTGTGCTCGCCGATTACGTCACTATGGACACGGGCACCGGCGTGGTGCACACCGCTCCTTCCCACGGCGCGGAAGACTTCGCCACCGGAGTGAAGTACAAGCTCGACCTCACCACCAACGTGGACCAGTCCGGCGTTATGCACAACGGCCTGCCCGATTACGAGGGCAAGAAAGTTTTCGAAGCGAACGCTCCCATTGTCGAGCTTCTGAAAAAACGCGGTGTGCTCATGCACGCAGAAAAACTGGAGCACTCTTATCCGCACTGCTGGCGCTGTCACAACCCGATCATCTTCCGCGCCACCGAGCAGTGGTTCATCTCCATGGAAACTCCCATGCAGGGCGGCAGCCTGCGCACCCGCACGCTGGAGGAAATCAAGAAGGTCAAGTGGGATCCGGCCTGGGGCGAGGAACGCATCTCCAACATGATCGCCACCCGCCCCGACTGGTGCATCTCGCGGCAGCGCATCTGGGGCGTGCCCATCGCCGTGTTCCTGTGCGAAGGCTGCGGCAAGCCGCTGAACGATCCTGCTATCAACCGCAAGGTCGTCGATCTGTTCGCGCGCGCTGGCGCCGATGCCTGGTATACGACTGAAGCCGATGCCATACTTCCCACCGGCACAAAGTGCCCGAAGTGCGACGGCACGAATTTCGAGAAGGAAACCGACATCATTGACGTGTGGTTCGAGTCCGGATCAAGTTACCTCGCGCTGCGCGCCGATGAGCCCGAGTATCCCTGGCCGTCCGACCTCTATCTGGAAGGTGGCGATCAGTATCGTGGCTGGTTCCATTCTTCCCTGCTGTGCGCCATGGGCACGAGGAACAGTTCGCCGTATCACATGGTGGCGACCAGCGGCTGGACGCTGGACGAGCAGGGCCGCGCCATGTCCAAGTCACTCGGCAACGTCGTCGATCCGGTGGATATCGCCAATCGCATGGGCGCCGAGATCGTGCGCCTATGGGTCGCCTCCGTCGACTTCCGCGAGGACGTCACCTGCTCCGAGCACCTGATGCAGCGCGTAGCCGAGAACTACCGCAAGGTGCGCAACTCGCTGTTCAAGTACGTGCTCGGCAACCTCTACGACTTCGATCCGCAGCGCGACGCAGTTCCTTTCGCCGAGATGCACGCCATCGATCAGTACATGCTGCGCCAGGCCGCCACGGTCGCCCAGCAGGTGGAACGCTGGTATGACGAGTTCGCCTTCCACAAGATCTACCAGGAAGTGAATCGCTTCTGCATCGTGGAGCTGAGCGCGTTCTACTTCGACATCCTGAAAGACCGCCTCTACACCGCGGCAGCCAGTTCGCGCACCCGCCGCTCGGCGCAAACCGCCATCTGGCGCATCGGAGAGGCCCTGGTTCGCCTGCTGGCGCCCTTGATGAGCTTCACCTGCGAAGAAGTCTGGCAGTATCTGCCGAAACTGGCCGAGCGCCCGGAAAGCGTCCACTTGTCGCGGTTCCCTTCCGTGGCAGACCTGTTGGGCGAGGGCACGGCACTCGACGATCCCAGGCAGCGTGAGGAGTGGGCTACTCTGCGCGCCGTTCGCGAGGAGGTCCTCAAAGCTCTGGAAGAAGCCCGCAACGGAAAGCTGATCGGCGGCGGCCTCGAAGCCCAGGTCTCCGTCACCGCTCCCGAGCCGCTTCACTCTGTGCTGGCGCGCTACCAAGACCAGCTCCGTTACCTGTTTATCGTCTCGGACGTCATGCTCGCGCCAGGCGCTTCGGGGAACGGAACTGGAGGTGTCAGCGTCCAGGTAAGTAAAGCACCAGGTCAGAAGTGCGAACGCTGCTGGAACTACTCCACGCAGGTGGGTGACGATCCGAACTATCCCACGGTCTGTGAGCGCTGCAGTGCCGTGCTAAAGGAGATCGCGGTTTAAGATTTTGCCTGGTTCACTCGCACCCTGCGACCCGGCGAGGTAATCTAAACACTAGTGTCCGGAATGACTCACTTTCACGCCATGCGCAAGTTCCATTTCCTGATCGCCGTCGTCGTGGTCGTGCTCGACCGGCTGGCGAAATGGGTGGTTGCGCAAAACATCCCGCTGCACGAGAGCCGCCAGGTGATCCCGGATTTTTTCCGCATTACCCACGTGGAGAATCGTGGCGCTGCCTTCGGCCTCTTTGCCGACTCGCCTTCCGAGTGGAAGATTGCGGTGCTGGTGCTGTTCTCGATCGTGGCCCTGGTCATCGTCTCTGCCCTGCTGTGGCGGAACAGCCATTCCATCACCACCACCGGCGTAGGCCTGGCGCTCATTCTGGGCGGCGCGCTCGGCAACCTGTGGGACCGGCTAGTCAGCGGCCGCGTCGTCGATTTCCTGCTCTTCTACATTGGCCAGTACCAGTGGCCTGCTTTCAATGTGGCCGACAGCGCCATCGTCATCGGCGCCGGGCTGCTGGTCATTGAAATCCTGTTCAGCAAAGCTCCGGCGGCGGGAAAATCGGCTTAGTCGAGTTAATGTCTTGTCGCCGGATTGCCTCGCTTGCCGCCCAACGTGTTGATCAGCACGGTGACATTTCCTCCGTGGTGGCCTACGGGGCCGAAGTTCGCCGTCACCAGGTCGAGCGCACCGCCGCCACTAAAATCTCCTGCCGCGATCGCAGCCGGCCGGATCCCCGCGCGGTAGTGTACCTCGCTCTGAAAGCTGCCATCTCCATTCCCCAGCAGCACAC
>JBGPJK010000136.1:0-10927 GCA_041485425.1 Terriglobia bacterium
GCTGCTTCCTGCTATATCTTCATGAGAATAGCTTTCTGCCATGATTACCCTTTTAGATAATGCTTGTCAAGGACGCAGGTCACAGGAGAGTGTGGTGAGCGGGAGAGCGGAGGGTGTTGCGGTATCGCAGCGAGGACTTTGACGAGTGGTAACCGGGCTGCCGCTGCCCGCACCCACCTTTCGAACACCGCGAAAGGTGGGGCACCCGAGTTTCAATATTATATCGTATAACGATATAGTCGGTTGATTGGGTGGGCCACCCGCCCGGTTCTGCACGCCAAGAGATCGCATCAAGAGCGTAGGCCAATGACAGGCTGATCCAGACTCGTTGGGAAGCCTGTGTAAGGCTCCCCGTTCCATGTCCAATTGCTCGTCCCAGGCAGAGAGTGTAGCGCTGATCCGATCATGAACAGCGCAAGCTGGAGGGCGTGTACACCGTCAGCCCCAGCAATTTTGTGTGTTTCACTCCTGCCAGCAAACGAAATCTCGTATTCACAACTGAAGTAGCCGTCCTCTTCACGAGGGCGTCCCAGTCTGACCACTACCTTTTCTCTGTTTCCTCCGAAAAGGCAATTCAAAACTCGGCTGGCGACCGGATTGTCCATTTTTTCCTTTTGATGTTGCTTTGAGGCGGGTGGCCCGGCCTTCGCTGCGTAATTATAGGTCAAAGAAAACCGCGGGGCACCCCGCGGTTTACCATCCAAAGCGCCAAAGGCCGGGCCACCCGCCTAGACCGTAAGTGTTGATTGGGCGCTCTCGCATCCCGCGCGGGGCGGGATGTTCGCATAGAAGAATCATGGTTGCAGTACGGGGCCGAATCGATGGTTGGTGGAACGTAAGTCCACCGCAGAGTGATTCACAGTGAGATTTCCAGAGCCTTGGTCCTCAACCTCTCTGGCGAGACTGCGGTGCTCGTCGCACCGCCCAGGATAATTATGCCCTTGACAGAGCCTTCGCTCTTATCGAGGGGCACCCGGGGAATTATTGTTAATGTTACGGGTTAATATTGTTCTTGATTTGGTTAACCTCTTGGGTTAACATAAGTTGCGAGACTGGTGCGAGCATGGAAATTATGTTCCCCAAGGACGCCGATCCGGACGATTGGAACGAAACGAAGCGCCTCGTTCGGCGGCACAACCGCCCGCGCGCAAATTTGATTCGGCGTCGACTGGACGATCTTAAGGCTGCCCCGTGTTTGGAGGTGATGCGGCATCTCGGGGGGAGATGCCACGAACTGAGGGGCGATCGTGCCGGCCAATTATCCCTTGATTTAGACGGTCCGTACCGTTTGTTATTTCGACCGGCACACAATCCCGCTCCGGCAAAGCGGGATGGTGGACTCGATTGGACTCGAGTGACCGCAGTCATTCTCGTGGGAGTGGTGGACACACATGATTGAACGGATTCGAAATCAATACACTCCGGACATCGTCTCCGCTCCAGGCGAGACCCTAGCAGAAGTTCTTGAATCCCGCGGAATGTCGCAGGCGGAGTTAGCAGATCGCACTGGACGACCCAAGAAGACAATCAACGAGATTGTCAAAGGCAAAGCCGCGATCACAGCGGAAACAGCCATTCAACTTGAGCGGGCGCTAGGGATACCGGCGTCATTTTGGATGGCGCGTGAGCAGAATTATAGAGAGGCGCTTGCCCGGGCTAAAGAGGTCGACGCCTTTGCGAGCCTAGAGGATTGGCTTGAGAAGATTCCGTACAGGGCCATGGCGAAGCTGGGCTGGGTTGCTGAACACAGGGGAAAGTCCCTTCAGTTCGAAGAAGTGTTGCGATTCTTTGGCGTTGCTTCACCGGCAAGTTGGCATGAGATTTGGAGCAGTTCAGCACCGGCGTTTCGACGGTCTCCTTCTTTCCTAAGCGAGCCCGGCGCAGTCGCCGCTTGGCTTCGCAGAGGTGAAATAGAAGCATCTCAACAGCGCTGCGAGGAATTCGACGAAGAAGCATTCAGAGTAGCTTTGAGCCGCATCAGGTCACTGACGCGAGATCTGCCTCCCCATTTCCCAACGACAGTACAGAGCCTGTGTAGTGCGTCGGGTGTTGCCGTTGTGTTCGTGCCAGAACTACCTGGGACGAGACTTTGGGGGGCGACTCGATGGCTAAACCCCGCTTGCGCTCTGATCCAGCTTAGCTTGCGATACAAGACAGACGATCACCTGTGGTTCACGTTCTTCCACGAGGCAGGCCACATCTTGTTGCATGGAAAACGTGACGTATTTGTCGAGGATGAACGAGAGGAACGCAGCGATAAGGAGACTGAGGCTGACGCTTTTGCGCAGGAGTGGTTGATTCCAACTTCACAGTACAGAGTGTTCTGTCGAAAGGGATCCTTCTCCTGTGCAGCAGCAAGTAGATTTGCGTATGAAATTGGAATCTCCCCAGGAATTGTTGTCGGCAGGCTTCAACATGATGGCTACTTGGATCGAGCTCGTTGCAATGATCTCAAAAAGAAAGTTGATTGGGTGTTTGATTCGCGTTGAAAGACAGATTATATGTTCGACCACAAACATTACGTGCCAATTCTGAAGGGGCGCGATGGGGAATATGGAGCCCTTGCTTGCCTCCCTCCTGCATCTCGGGACCGTCTCACTCCGCTGATTGAACTACCGCCCATTCCCTGGGACTTCGAAGAGGAACGACCGGCAAGAACAATTGACGCTCACCTCAAGAAGGTGGCTCAGAAGATTGAAAAAGCGTGGGGGCCCGGGAGATACCTGTTTTTGGACCTAATGTGGATCGCCCAAACGGAGCGGATGAGTGACGGGAAACATCCGCTTGAATATGTCTTTGCGTCGGGTCGCGCTCGTGGCTTGGCTCCGATCCCGGTAGTAGGTTTGCTTAGGGATGAGGATTACCTAACCGCTTGCCGTGCAGTAGTCCGTCAAGATCGCTGTGGCGTTTGTATGCGAATTCAACGCGAGGATTTCGCGGAGTTCGAAGATCTCGAGCAAGAGCTTCAACGTGTCCTAAGTGCAGTTGACGCCAAGATGAGCCAAGCACACTTGCTGCTAGATCTCCGAGCACTCACTCCTGCGCCACGCAGTATCGACGCCGAAGGCGCAGCGGCACTGATTTCTCGCATACCCGATATTGGTAAGTGGCGGACGTTCACCTTGGCCGCGACATCGTTTCCTGAAAACCTGATCGGCCTGCCCCCATCTGATTGTTCTCCCGTTCCCAGGGAAGAGTGGGATCTGTGGCGAAGCGCTTTGCGAAAACACCCATCCAGGCTACCAACCTTCGCCGATTATGCCATCTCGCACCCAGAACCCGCGGAAGTCGATCCCCGCATTATGAGGCCCTCGGCGAGCGTGCGATACACCACCGATGGAGCATGGCTTGTGCTAAAGGCTCGCAATCTTCGAGATCATGGTTACGAGCAATTCCATGACGTCTGCCGCGAGTTGAGGGAAAGAACGGAATACCGCGGCCCAGGGTTTAGCTGGGGCGATAAATATATCGACGAGTGCGCGGATGAACTCGAAGGTACTGGGAATCTGACGACATGGAGAAAGGTTGGCACCTCTCATCATATCGCCTTTGTACTACGCCAGATCGCCAGAACTTTCGGCTCTTAAGACGATCCCGAACTAGCTCTTTCAGCGTATGCAGCGGAACCACATCCGCGAGAGTTTGCCAAAGAAAACGTCTGGGCTTATTCGCCAGACCGCTCGGCTGCGAAAATTGACCCAGTATTGACAGCAGCTCGTCCCGCCAGAGAAGTCGAACTAGTTCCAGAGGCTCCACCCCGCAATTTATCTTTTCTTCTCTGAACCGAACGAGATCCACACCTGTGCAGTTATTGTGAGAACCCGCAATGTCAATGCCCCACCACTCAGGAACCACGTCAACTGCACCGTGCAGGTGGCGTTCGGCAACGACGATAGTTACCGTGTCAAAAACCTTGCTGTACACCTCGCACTGACGAGCCAGCCGAGTCAGAGTGTCGCGTTCACTCTTGATCTCGTAACCCTTTAGGCGGCCGTTTACGACCGCGAGGTCGGCGCGGACCGCTCCGCACCGAAGCCCCAACTCCTCCACTATTATCGTGGTCGGCTCCGCACCATAGATGGCGTTCAGTCGTTCTCTTAAGACCTGGCGAACCTCACCATCTCGCATGGTCGAAAGATAACAGACAGGTCCTTGAGATCCAAATTACCTAGATGTGTTCGCCCAGGCGGGTGCGCCTCGATAAGAGCGAAGGCTCTGTCAAGGGCATAGTTTTCCTGGGCGGTGCGACGAGCACCGCAGTCTCGCCAGAGAGGTTGAGGACCAAGGCTCTCCGTCCCAGTCGGCGAAAACCGCGCCGACCGGGAGCCCTTGGGAAATCTCACGCTGAATCACTTCGCGGCGGAAACTTCGTTCCCCCAACCATCGATTCGGCCCCGTACTGCAACCATGATTCTTCTATGCGAACATCCCGCCCCGCGCGGGATGCGAGAGCGCCCAATCAACGCCTGCGGTCTGGCTTGCGCCGACCCGGGGCACCCGGCGCGGTTGGAGATCAAGAAGACTGCCGGTACAGCGGAGTCTATTGCCCAGCAGAAGGTGCCCGCCCATTCGCACAGAACGGGAAAAAGACGGGGCAGCCCGCGGTTTTTCTTGACCTATGATTACGCACGAAGCACCCTGCCCGGCGTTGAAACGCCGGGCTGCTATCAGGCGTCCCTACGGGACGCGGTCGCCTTATGCTGGTTTTCCCGCCACTGAAGTGGCGGGCTACCATCAACCGTCCCTACGGGACTCGAACGGTGTGTGCACTCCTACCCAGGACTTACGTCCTGGGCTAATCTGTGTCGTCCCTCCGGGACTCGATCCAATTCTCTCCTTTACCCAGCGCTGAAGCGCTGGGCTACGGCGCTGGGCTAAGTTGGATCGCCCCTCTCGGGGCTGGGTTCTCGGCGCTTCCATCCACCAAGGCAACCATGGAGGAGGTACTCACGCACCTGGGGGGCTGGCCCACGCTTTCCTACCCCGGGGGGCACCCCGAGACTAAGCCAGGCGCCGTCGCCCGGAGCCACCCGCCCCTGAAGGCATGCCCTGATACGAACCGAAGCGAAACCCAAGGTCCCCTTCGGCTCCGCGCAGGGCAGGCTTTCGGCTCCGTGGAGCGATTCGCGGAAAATGCGAATCGCTCCACTCCGCTCAGGGTGACAAGCTTGGGATTATCACCGCACTCCGTGACCTCCGTCACCGACATCTTTCCCCGCTTGCGGCAGTCTTAAAGTGGTTTGGTTTGGCTGTTTGACAGATTGGGCCAACCTTCAGAGGCAGAATGCTAATTGCGTTCTGCCTTTTGTTTTGGTGGGTAAAAAGCAATTAGCAATTGGCAAAACCAGAAGGGATTCATAACTTATATGGCTTTTACTTGTGAGATTCCGCGGTGTCAGCACGTCAAGGTCAACGGGGTGCAGTGCGGGTCGCCGGCTATGCGGGAGCGGTCGTATTGCTACTTTCATTATGAATGGCGGCAAACGCACGGTGCCGGGGATATGGAGATCGCTAACGGGGCGGGCAAGGTCAGCATCGTGTTGCCGCCGCTGGAGGATGCCAACTCCATCCAGATGGCGCTGATGGAAATCATGCGGCTGATTACCGCGGGGCAGATTGATAGCAAGCAGGCGGGACTGCTGCTCTATGCGCTGCAGACGGCCAGCGCCAATCTGAAGCACATCAGCTTTGAGCCCAACTGGCGCAAGGTGGTGGTCAATCCGCGGGCCGTGGCCAGCAGTCCGCTGGAGTTTGCAGACGAAAGCGGCAAATCGACCGAGGAGGAAAACGATCTCCTGGTGCGGCGCTGCTTCGGGCCGCAGACCGCGGAGGCGCAGAAGCCGGCGGCGTCGGTGGAGAGCGCGACCGCGTTTGTGGAGGGCGAACTGCACTCGCGGCATTACCTGCCTACGTCGCCGGAAGACTGGGAGAAACTCAAGAATGAGGACTTCAGCGCGTGGCTGCTGTCGTGGGGCGCGCTCCACTTGCCGGAGGAGGCGTTTAAGGAGACGCGGGAGAATCCGGAGAAATTTCGCGAACAACTTGGAGGGTGAAGGGGGAACCAGAGGCTTGCCGCGCGGATGTGGGGGCGGGACGCCCCCACTACAGCCGGCGGGACGCCGGCGCTACGGCTGACGGGACGCCGGCTCGGGCAGGTTCGCCATCTCTTCGCCCCTTATTTCCACTGCCTGCTACAATGCCTTGCTTTGTAAGATGGCTCGAACTTTTGGGACCACAATAACGTATCTGTAATGTGGTGGTCAGACCCTGGGGCGTGGTGTGTGCGAACCCCGTTCCGGGCTGAGAAACCAGGAGTTCCGGGGTACGGGTTGGAAGACGCCCAGGTCGTCGCCATGCTTGTCCGTCGCTGCCTCGTCGGCGACGCGGTAGCCTGGGAGGAGATTGTGCAGAAGTACAACCGGCGCATCTACAACATCTGCTATCGCTTCGCGGGCTCGGGCGACGACGCCGAGGACCTCACCCAGGAGGTCTTCATCAAGATGTACCGCACGCTCAAGACTTACGACGTGGAGCGCGGGGCGTTCATGACCTGGGTGACCACCATTACACGCAACCTGCTGGTGGACCACTTCCGCAAAGGCAAGCAGGACCGGGTGACCGACTCCATGGACACGGCGCCCTCCGAACACGAAGATGCCATGCCGCTGAGCGAGCGGATCCCGGACAAGGGGGCGCCGCCGGACGCCCACGTGCAGAGCCGCGAAACCGGCGAAACGGTGCACCGGGCCTTGCAGAAACTGTCCCCGGAACTGCGAGAAGCCGTGATATTGCGTGACTTGCAGGACATGGATTACAGGGAAATTGCTGCGGTTCTAAAGGTTCCGGAAGGGACCGTGAAGTCCAGAATAAACCGCGGGCGTGCGGAACTAGCGCGCCTGCTTCAACGTACTTATAGGCAGGTGATGTGATGCCAGGCGAAAGCAAGAACGGAATGCAGTGCGCCGAGTTTGACCTTCTGCTCAGCGAAGCGCTGGACGCGACCTTGAGCGGGGCCAAGCTGGAGAAGTTCCAGGCCCACGGCCGGGTGTGTCCGGTATGCGGACCACTGCTGGCGGAAGCCGAAGAAGGACAGCGTTCGCTGAAGTCACTGCCGGAGGTGGGACCTCCAGCCAATCTGGTGCACAACATCCTGGCCGCCACGACGGGAATGGAGAGCGGGCGCTCCCAGGCGCCGGCCAAGCCCGAGAGTTCGTGGAAAGATGCCGTGAGCGGTTGGCTGCGACCGGTATTGGCTCCGGTATTCGCAGTAGCGCGGCAGCCGCGTTTCGTCATGTCGTTCGGCATGGCGTTCTTCTCGCTGTCGCTGGCGCTCAGCATGGCGGGAGTCAAGATCGACGATCTGCGGCACCTGGATCTGCGGCCCAGCGCGGTCAAACATACGTACTACGAGACCTCGGGCCGGGTGGTGAAGTACTACGAGAATATTCGCTTCGTGTATGAGATCGAATCGCGGGTGCGGCAGTTCAAACGAGCCACCACGCCCGCCGAACCTGGACCCACTCCCGAAGAGGAGCAAAACAAGGAACGCAAGAACAATAACAATACCAGTGGACAGCCTGAACAACGACAGGAACGCAACTACAGCCAGGGGGAGAGCCAGCCGGTGCTGGCTTCTGCCCCGAACGATCCACCTGTAGTGACGGTGACCACTTACAGGAGGTTTGTATGAACTGTGCCAACCATCCCGATCTGGAGAAGGTGGCCTTCTGCCGCACGTGCGGGAAACCGCTGTGCGCCAACTGCACGCGTGACGTGCGCGGAGTTATTTACTGCGAGGGCTGCCTGGCGGCGCGCCTGGAAGGAGTACAGCCCTCACCAACGGTTTATCAGCAGGTGATGGATCAAGGGTTGGGGCTGAAGGCGCCGCCATCTCCGGGTGCGGGTCCGAATCCGGCGCTGGCGGGCATTCTGGGCGCGATTCCGTTTGGTGTGGGAGCGGTTTATTGCGGGCAGTACGTGAAGGGCCTGGTTCATCTGGGAATCTTCGCGCTGCTGGTGTGGGGCGCGTCGGTGTCGAACAGCGATGCCGTGAGCACGGTGCTGGGATTCGGAATCGCATTCTTTGTGGTTTACCAGATCATCGACGCCGTGCGGACCGCGAAAGCCATTCAGGCGGGCCAACCCGCCCCCGATCCACTTGGCCTGGCGAGCACCTTTGGCGCAGGCGAGAAAGTGGACACCAGCAAAATTCCGACCGGCGCCGTGATCCTCATTTTGCTGGGCCTGCTTTTCATGCTGCATAACCTGGGCGTGTGGTTCTTCGACCTGGATCGTTTGTGGCCGATCATCCTGATCGCGATCGGGGTGTGGCTGTTCGCGCGACGCTGGAGCACCACCGGTCCGCAGCATGGCACCTGTGGCTGTGACCGGTGCCGCTCCCGCAGCATGATGGGCCCGGCGGTGCTGGTCACGTTGGGTACGCTGTTCCTGCTGGAGCAAACCCACGTCGTCTCATTCCATCGCACCTGGCCCTTGCTGCTGGTCATCATCGGACTGGTCAAGGTTTTCCAGGGTAATGCATCCACCTCCGGCCACGTGGATGCCCAATTGCCGCCAACTCCAGGTGGGGTAGGGCCCACGGGCGGCGTGACGGGAGATGTGCAAACCCCGTCCAGTGAGGTGAAAAATGGCTAGCCCGGTTCAAGTTCCTCCGCCGCGACGGCGTCGCTCCCTGGCAGGACCCGTAGTTCTGATCGTGCTGGGCATCGTGTTCCTGCTAGGCACCATGGGTGTGCTGCACTGGTACATGCTGGGCACCTGGTTCGCGCATTACTGGCCGGTGCTGATCATCCTGTGGGGCATCATCAAGCTGATTGAGTACCAGCAAGCGCAGAGAGAAGGCACGCGTCCATCCGGAATCGGGGCCGGCGGCGTCTTCTTGCTGATTGTGCTGATCGTTTTCGGGCTGGCCGCGACCCAGGCCTCGCACTTCAATTGGGGAGAAATCCGCGACAACATTGACCTGGGGGACAGCGATTTCCCGCTGTTCGGCCACACCTACAGCTATGACGACCAACTGCAGCAGGCCTTCCCGGCGGGGGCCAGCCTGCACGTGGACGATATTCGCGGCGCGGTGAACATCAGTTCCTCCGATGGCAATGAAATCAAAGTCGTGGTCCGCAAGCGCATCAACGCGGAGAGCCAGGGGGATGCCGACAAGTGGAACGCGGGTACCAAGCCGCAGATCACCGTCTCCGGCAACACGGTGTCGCTGAACGCCAACAACCAGGGCGCCGGCGACCACTGGGTCACGACCGATATGGATGTTTCCATTCCTCGCAAAGCCGCGGTCGTACTCTCCAGCCGCCGTGGGGACGTGAACGTGACCGGCCGCGACGGGGATGTGGACATCTCCAGCCAGCACGCCGACGTTTCGGCCTCCGACATCAACGGCAAGCTCAGTCTCAGCCTGGAACACAGTTCGGCGCGGGTCTCGCAGATTGCCGGAGATGTTTCCGTCGAGGGCCGGGTGAATGATGTTTCGGTAGAAGACGTCAAGGGCAGTGCGCGCCTGAATGGCGAGTTCATGGAGAGCATAAAGCTGGCAAGAGTCGCCAAGACCGTGACCTTCAAATCGTCGCGCACCGACCTGGAGTTCTCCAGGCTCGATGGCGACCTGGATCTGGACTCGGGCGACCTGCGGGCCAACAATGTGACCGGCCCGGTGCGCCTGATCACGCGCTCGAAAGATATCCGCATGGATGGGGTGACGGGAGACGTGCGCCTGGAAGACTCCAACGGCTCGGTGGAAGTGCGCATGAGCAAACTGGGGCCCATGCAGGTGGAGAATCACCGCGGTGATATCTCGATCTACCTGCCGGACCAGGCCGGCTTCCAGGTGGATGCACGGTCGCGCGGCGGCGAGGTGGAGTCGGATTTCGCCGACCTGAAGATCGACAACGCCCATGATCAGACCACCGCCAGCGGAAGCATCGGCGGGGGCGGGCCGCGCCTGGTGATCAGCAACGAACATGGCACGATCGAGATTCGGAAAGGATCGTCCATGGCGGAGGCGCCTAAGCCTCCTATCCCACCGAAGCCTCCTAAGGCGCCACGCCCGGGGTCAGAACCGAAGGTGCCGGAGCCGACGGAGAACTAGCGCTTTCAGAAGTCGGAGTGCAGAGTGAGCGCGGCCGCGTATGGGCCGCGCTTTCTTGCTTTGGCGAGCTTGGTGGTGCGCGCGACATACGTCCCCGGCGGGGAAGCCGGGTCGGGATGACGCCGGAGACTTGGGGAGCCCCGCCTTTCGTCCCAAGCCACGCGCATGGTATGTTCGTCTTCTTTAGCCAATGATCCGTTCTTATAAGGGCATCACGCCGACGATTCCGGCTTCCTGCTACGTGGACGAGTCAGCGCAGATCATCGGCGATGTGGTGCTCGGCGAACATGCCAGCGTGTGGATGAATGCTGTGCTGCGCGGCGATGTGCATTCCATCCGCGTGGGCGCACACTCCAACGTGCAGGATTGCAGCGTGCTGCATGGGATGAAAGAGCAGTACGGAGTTTTTGTCGGCGAGTACGTGACGGTGGGACACTCGGTCACGCTGCATGGCTGCACGATTGAAGACCGCTGCCTGATCGGCATGGGCGCGATTATCCTAAACGGGGCGCGGATTGGGGCGGGATCGATTATCGCGGCGGGGACTTTGATTCCCGAGAAGACGGTCGTGGAGCCGGGATCGCTGTGGGTGGGATCGCCGGGGAAATTTCGGCGGAAGCTGGATAAGAAGGATCAAGAGATGATCTTGCAGTATGCGAGGAATTATCTGGGGTACAAGGATGAGTATTTGAAAGGGAGCTAGTACCTGGTGCCCAGCGCCTTGCGTCCCGGAGGGACGACTGATAATAGCCCGGCGTTTCAACGCCGGGGGCGACGCAGTTCAACCGAGCGTCGTCCCGTTAGGGA
>JBGPJK010000137.1:0-10827 GCA_041485425.1 Terriglobia bacterium
TCATAGTATCCGAGCGAGGTACGCTTGATGACCTGCACGGCGACGTATACGGCCAGCAGTCCTTTGGCCGCGTCCAGAAGCAGCGTGAGCCCGCCCAGCACGGGCGAAGAACGGGCGACATTGGTGGCGCCGATGTTGCCGCTTCCCGTCTGTCGCACATCCTGTCCGCGAAAGGTGCGCACGAGGATGTAGCCGAAGGGAATCGATCCCAGCAAATAGCTAAACCCGGCGGTGAGGAGGAAAGCAGTCACAAGTTCTTTTGGCGCCCGTTCTTGTAGCGCCGGCGTCCCGCCGGCTGTCCCCTCGACAGGCTAGGGGCAGGCTGTGGGGGCGTCCCGCCCCCACACCGCGGATCGCGCCATTATCGTCGGTGCTTTCTGGCGCTACTGCAGCGCAAACCGCGCGATCTTGGTGTAGCGCGAGCCGCCCCGCCCCAGCTGACTTTCATACAGAAAGAACTCGCGGGCCGTCATGGTACCAAACTCCGGCGCCGGCAGGGCGGCCAATTTCTCCTGCAGATGCTGGAAGTTCCTGTTCGGGCCGTCCCCTTTACGCCAGCGAGGTGCTCCCGAGCCCCCTCCGCCGCGGGCCAGCGTGAGATGCGGACTGAACACATGATCTTCTTTCGGGATACCGAGGACCATCATGGTCTCATCCACAGCTTTAGCGAGAGCCGCGAGCTGCGGCCCCGACTCGATGCCCACCCAGAACACACGCGGCGCCTTCGCCGTGGGAAAGAAACCGTAGCCGCGGGACGTAATTTCCGTTGCTTCACCTCGGATGCCGGAAAGAGCATGCTTGATTTCTTCCACCGCCTCCACCGGCTTTTCACCAATGAACTTCAGCGTCAGGTGCAGCGATTCCGCACGCACCCAGCGGGCATCCGGCGCGAAGCCGCGCACCCCGTCCAGGAAACGCTGGATGCGCTCGCGGATAGCATCATCGATGTCGAGGGCAATGAAAATTCGCATTTAGCGCTTAGCCTAAGTGCTGCCTTACATCAGTTTCCTCCTCACCATATCCAGCGCCTGCTGACTTGCGAACCAGCGCACCCGCTTGCGATCGCCGGGAAAGCTGCGTTCCACCACCTCGGTCCCACGCTCGCTGGCCAGACCATGAAAGACCAGTCCCACGGGTTTTTCCGGAGTCCCGCCGGTGGGCCCAGCCACTCCGGTAATACCTATGCCGAAGGTCGCCCCGCAGCGCTTGCGGATGCCCTCGGCCAGAGCGGCCGCCACTTCCCGGCTTACCGCGCCGTGCTTCGTGATGAGATCATCCGGCACATCGGCAAACGCGGTCTTCAGTTGGTTGGAGTAGACCACCGCCCCACCGAGGAAATAACGTGAACTGCCGCTCACCGAAGTAATCCGCTCCGCCAGCAGCCCACCGGTGCAGGATTCGGCCACCGCCAGCGTGGCGTTACGCATCTGCAGATAATAGCCGACGATCTGCTCCATGGAATCGCCATTGTCGGAAAAAACCGCGTCTCCCAGTTCCTCTTCCAGCTTTTCCACCAGTTCATCGACCCGCTGCTGGCCGGCCTCGAGCGAAGCGGCGCGCGTCTTCAGATGCAACTGGATTTCCCCGGCACCCGCCAGAATCGTGGTCTGCACATCCGTGTAGGGCTTGTAGATTGGCGCGATGCGTGCGTCGCAGGCCGATTCCCCCATCATGGCGACCTTCAGTTCGCGGGTTGCAATGAATTGCTGCGGGAGTTTGGCTCGCAGCCGCTCCATGCACTGCTGATCGAAAAGCGCCTTCAACTCATGCGGCGGCCCGGGCAGCAGCAGGATGATCTTCTCGTGAC
The DNA here is from genome assembly GCA_041485425.1 of Terriglobia bacterium. GTDB lineage: Bacteria > Acidobacteriota > Terriglobia > Terriglobales > Acidobacteriaceae > JAIQET01. Next base: position 1,808 of record JBGPJK010000137.1, read on the forward strand.
CATCGTATTTCCCGCTGATCCATTGTCCCGGCGCGGTGCCGCTGGCATTGGGCAGGACCACGGCCCCGGCGAGCACGTCGGCTTGCTGAGCGTTGTTTGGAGTCATCTTCATGTTGCGTGCTGCGAAGCGCCGCTCGATAGTGGCGAGAATTTCGGGATCACGCCGCAGTTCGAGCCCCAATGCATCGGCGACAGCTTCGCGCGTCAGGTCGTCCTCGGTAGGTCCAAGGCCACCCATGAAGATGGCAATATCAGCGCGTGACAATGCCAGGCTGGCAGCCGCCGTCAGGTGGGCGCGGCTGTCTCCCACGATCGTCTTGAAAATCACTTCCACGCCCAGCTGGTTGAGCTTTGCGGTCAGATAAAGAGAATTGGTGTCCTGGCGATAGGGAGTCAGCAGCTCCGAGCCGATGGCAATGATCTCGGCATTCACGGGTAGCAGTGTAAATCAAAACGCAGAAGCGACGGGAAGGCCGGCGTGGAGCTTACTCCGTCAGCATCGATAGACCTTCAATATTCCAGGAGAGATGATGCACGCCGTTGGTAGTGGCCAGCACGACAGAGCGGCCCGGGGCAAACGCGAGCCCGACCAGGCCCGGCCCAGCCACTTCGAGCGACGCCTTGCCCTCCGGGGTGATCCTTACGATGCCGCGCGTGCCGGAAAGCGAAGCCGCCACGTAGAGGTTGCCGGCCACGTCAAACGCTACTCCCTGCGGCCGTCCCAGCCCGCGGTAAAAGGTCGAAACTGTCCCATGCGGGTCAACTTTGTAGACGCAATCGAAGCTGGAGGTCGTGGGCCCAGTCACGAACAGATCGCCGTGGGGGCCGAACGCCAGGTGATACGCCGAGACGCTGGGCTCGAGCGTGGCGAAGACAAAAATCTGGCGATCGCGGGCGATCTTGAAGATGGTGCCGCTGCGGTCACCCACGTACAGGTTCTCCTCCCGGTCAAAGGCGATCCCGGTGGCAATGCCCATGCCCTCGGCGTAGGACGACATCGTCCCGTTGGGCGCAACCTTGTACACCGTGCCATCAAAGCGCGAGGAAACATACATCTGGCCGGCGCGGTCAAAGACGATGGCGGTGGGATTCATCATTTCCGAGATAAAAGGTTTGACGTTGTAGTTGGTATCAATCTTGTAGATGGCCACCGGAACCTTCTGTCCGCGGGAGCCGGAGAAGGTCACGTAAATATTGCCTTCGGCGTCGAGCGCAGGATTGGTGACCGGATGCAGGTTCTCGGCGATGGGCACTGCGACGCTCATCTGGTGCGGGTTGCTGGCGTGGCCGTTGGTGGAGACCACGACCGGGCCGGAAGCAGCCCCGGGCGGAACCCGGGCGACGAGAAAATCGTCGGAGCTGATGACCACCGCGCCATCGACCTCGCCAAAACGCACCCGCGGGCGGCGCAGATCGATGGGACGCAAGCCGCTTCCGATGATCCGCACCTCGCCTCCGGGCAGGGCGGCACTGGGATGCACGGCTTCGATGTGCGGCTTGCCGTTGACGTTTTTCTTACCCAGCAGACGGTCGGAAATTCCCATGACTTACTTCCTTGCGCGGCGCAGCTAGCGAAAACTATCGTGGCAAGAGGCCGAAATGCAGCAGGGCCTGCATCACGGCCAGAGCGTAAAGCCCGGCACCGACATCGTCGATCACGATTCCGGTGCCCTCCGGCAGGCGTTCCAGGCTGCGTACCGGCGGGGGCTTCACGATATCGAAGCCACGGAAAAGTATAAAGCCCAGCAGCAGAGATTGCCACGAAACCGGCACGGCAATCAGGGTAATGAGCTGGCCGGCAACTTCGTCAATGACCACGAACTGCGGATCCTTAAGGCCAGAGGCGCGCGCCACCCGGGTCGCCGCGGGGATCCCCAGCACGACGGCCAGCAGAGCCAGCGAGAGCGCAGCCATCGGCTGCCAGGCGGGCGTGATCCAGTGGGTGAGCAGCCCCCAAACCACAACCGTGGCAAGCGAACCCCAACTTCCAGGTCCAGGGCGCAGTCGTCCCACACCGAAGAAGGTGGCGACCAACCTGGCCCAGAGGGGAGCGTTATCAGTCGTTGTCATGCAGGCTCCCGTAGCGCCGGCGTCCCGCCGGCTGTCCCCTCGATAGGCTCGGGGCAGGCTGTGGGGGCGTCCCGCCCCCACACCCAAACCCATTGCCAATTCTGTAGGCCAGCCTTTACGGGATTCTCCGCAACATATTGAATAGCACGTTCAAGCTCAGCCTGGTCCCTAATCAGGTGGTCGTAGTACTCCTTCTGCCAGAAGGTACTGATCGAGTGCAGAAGTTGGTTGACCTTCTTGCTGCTGAAGGATTTCCAGGAATGAACTACCTCCGGCAATGTTTGCCCTGGAAAGAGGCGGAGCACCACGTGCACGTGGTTAGGCATGACGCACCACGCGGAAAGGCGGTAGCGCTTGGAGTCAAAGTGCTGGACGGCGCCCGCAACCACCTCCGCCACCCTCGGATCTCTCAGATGGCAAGCCCCCATGGCGCTGTCGAGGTATTGTTCGATGACCTTCGTCGAAAGCCGTTGCACCTTGCGACGTTCGTCGGGACTGAGATCGCGTTCGAGCTGTTTTGCTGTTCGCACGAGGCTGCGCCGTTCGGACTCGATGCGATCAAGAACTGACTTGGGCAGCGAGCCGGCTTCGCGAAAGGTGATGAAGTATGTGGCGCTTTCCTTTTCCCAGTGAGGGAGGTAGCCTCGGTCGTGGATTTCGACATCGCCGAAGCGGGGGCGGGACGCGCCCGCGACAGCCGGCGGGACGCCGGCGCTACGGTCGGGAGCTTCGCAACTCGAAGCAACGTGCTCTTTCTCGGTGTCTTTCATCCACGCTACTTCTTTGTCGAGTCCCCCGAGCCGCTTTCTTCGATGGCGTCGCTGGTATCGGTGACAGGTGACGAGATGACATAGGCCCCGCTGGCCCACTTGCCCAAATCAATCGACCGGCAACGCGCGCTGCAGAAAGGGAACTCCTGATCCTGGCTTTTTACCGGTTTCTTGCAGATAGGACAACGCAGGCTGCGGATGCGCTTGGCCATAGATCCCTACACGATCTGCGCCACCAGGTCGTAATCGTGGGCCTGGGTGATTCGGCAGCGGTAAAACTCGCCGGGCTGCGGTTCCAGCCCTTCGGGCACGTCGTTTACAAACACCTTGCCATCGATTTCGGGGGCGTGCATCGCGGTGCGGCCTTCCAGCAGGAGTTCGCTTTCTTCCGACGCGCCTTGCAGCAGCAGATCGAATTCCTTGCCCACCAGGGCTTTTTTTCTGCGTTTGCTGATTCCGCGCTGGATCTGCATCAGGTGCTTGCGCCGTCGTTCAATTTCGCGGGCGGGAAGTTTCTCTTCCAGCGCGAACGCCCCGGCGCCTTGCTGGTCGGAGTAGCCGAATGCCCCCATCCAATCGAACTCCGCCTCCCGTACGAACTCGCACAGTTCTTCAAACTCTCCTTCCGTCTCTCCCGGAAAGCCGACGATAAACGACGTACGCAGGGTTACGCCGGGAATGGTCCGGCGCATCTTCTCAATGGAGCGCAGGAAAACCTCCGCGCCTCCGCCGCGCTTCATGCGTTTCAGGGTCGCCGGGGACGCATGTTGCAGCGGCACGTCGATGTAGGAGCAAATCTTGTCGTGCCTGGCGATGATCTCCAGCAGCCGCCCCGTGATCTTGTTGGGATAGGCGTAAAGGAATCGGATCCAGCGCAGATCCTGGATGCCGGCCAGCTTCTCGAGCAGCAGCGCGAGGCCGTCCTGGAGGCCGAAATCCTCGCCATAACAGGTGGTGTCCTGCCCAATCAGGGTGATCTCCCGCACGCCGGACCGGGCCAGGCGCTCCGCCTCGGCAACCACCGACTCAAATCGGCGCGAGCGGAACTTGCCCCGCAACTGCGGAATGATGCAGAAGCTGCAAGGATGATCACAGCCTTCGGCGATCTTTATGTAGGCGGTGTAACGGGGTGTGGCAAGAACGCGTGGCGTCGCCTCGTCATAAAGATAGTTGGGCAGATCGGCGATGGCGCCATCCCAGGATTCCCGCGAAAAGCGGCCCTGCGCGGCGCGCGCGTCGCCCTCCGGGCGCGATTGCAGAATCTTGAACGGGGAATGGGCAGGCGGCGCCACCGTAATTCCTGCCGCGGCGAGAATGTTTTCCAGCTCGCCAGTGCCGACGACGGCATCGACCTCAGGAATGTTCCTGCGAATCTCGTCGCGGAAGCGTTCCACCAGGCAACCGGCCACTACCAGCTTGCGCGCCCGGCCCGCGCTCTTGTGCCGCGCCATCTCAAGAATCGTATTCACCGACTCCTGCTGGGCAGCGTCGATAAAAGAGCAGGTGTTGACCACAATGACGTCGGCGTCCTCGGCGCGGGAGATCAGTTCCGCTCCGGCCTGCGCCAGCATCCCCATCATGACTTCGCTGTCCACCAGGTTCTTGGGACACCCCAGGCTCACGAAGCCCACCTTGGGTGACAAACTTGGTACCTGCCTGGTGGCTTCCTTTACGTCCTGGAGGGGCACGGTGAGGATCTTATCGGGCATGCAATCTCATGATTCTAGCATTCATCCGCGCCTGGTTGCCGGTGGCGTGCCACCGATGAAAGTCTGAATTCGCCGAAGAAACCTTTGGGTCTTTCCGAGAATCTCACCAGAAAATTCGTTTCTTCACAGGTGAACGAATGTCTGTTCGACGTTTCTGATATGCCCGGCGAGGTCGAGGTCTGGGTCGTTACCGAAGACCATAGCCGGGCGGCACCAAGTCAGGCATCATGCTTCGCGATTCAGGTTGCGAGCGGCGTGCTAACCTAAGCGAACACTCGGTCAAGCCACTTTGCGGGGGAGGAAAGATGGCGTGGAAACGGTTGGCGATCGCGGTCCTGGTGGCCGCGACGGTGCTGGTGGCGAGTGCCGCTGCCCAAGAGAAGAATGAACTGGCAATCAGTATCGGGCGTACTTTTGTCAGCAATCAGGGAGTCATCGGCGCAACCTCCTTCGATAACGAAGTTCACTTCGGCAATGGACTGACTTTTGAAGCCAGTTACGGGCGGCGCGTGCTGGGTAACGAGGGGTCGTTCGCGGCAATCACGTTAGAAGTCCCAGTCGTGATCAACCCCGATCAGGATCTGAATTTTGGCACCAACGCCATCCCCGAGGGCTACTCTTCCTTTTTCATCACGCCCGCGGTGCGAGCGAACCTGTTTGCCAGCACCGCCGTTTCGCCCTGGGTGAGTTTTGGCGGTGGTTTCGGGCACTTCAAAGAAAGCTCCAACCTGCTTTTCTTCGGACCCAACACGGGGAAAACCGGCACCACGACCGGAGTCTACGAGCTGGGAATCGGTCTTGATGTCAAGCTCTTTGGCAGGTTCAGCCTGCGCGGCGAAGCCCGCGATTTCAACTCCGGTGTGCCGCAGCTCAATGTCGATACCGGGAAGACCCGCCAGCACAATTATTTTGCCGGCGGGGGCATCGTCTGGCACTTCTAGAAAGCGACGCATCCCAGCTTCAGCGTCGCGCCGCGGTCGAAATCTCCTCGAACAATTCCGGCAAGCGAGACGCGTCTTCCGCCGAGTCCCCGAAACGTGCGTGCTCATAATGCCGGGTAAACTGCGCCACCCGGTCCCGCACGAGGCTGTTATCAATGCAGGTGACGAACTCCGCCGGAGTTTGCGCGGGTGATTTGCGCCAGCCCCGCCGGGCCGCCAGGTGCGCCATTCGCTCATACCAGATAGTCGCGGCCAACCGCGGTGCTTTCTCCGGACGGGCGGCCAGCCGGCGCCGGCAAAGTGCTTTCCACAGGCGGCGTGCGTTGACCAGCAAAAGCAGCAGGCCGGTGGTGAATGCGGCGCCCATGCTCCACCGGCCCGGCGAATCTGCCATCGTGTGCTGTGCCCGCCGGGCCCCATCCAGCAAAGCCTCGTAGTGGCGGCGCGCCCAATTCCGCAACGCGTGGGCCATCTGCCGGGCGCTGCGGGTCGCTCCCTGACCCAGGTTCTGCTGGTGGCTGGCGTCATAATTGATCACCCATTCCCGCCAGAATGAAGCCATCGCGTCCAGGTACAACATGGCGCGGCTCCAGCCGGTGTGAACCTGGTCGGGATCGGCAGGCGTAGGATCGAAGCTCACCCAGCCATAGCCGGGGAAGTACGCTTCCACCCAGGAATGCGCGTTGCTGGCCCGGACCAGGTACTGCGAGGTGAGGTCGTTGAACTCGCCGGTGCGGAATCCATTCACCAGCCGCGAGGGAATGCCCAGGGCGCGGAGCATGACCGCCATCGAGGAGGCGAAGTATTCGCAATGCCCCTGCCGCCGCTCAAAAAGAAAATTTGCCAGGGGGTCATGCGGGACCACCCGCGGGAGCTGCAGGGTGTAGCCGAACTGCGTGCTGAGGTAGCTCTCGATGGCTACAGCTTTGTCGTAGTTATTGTCCGCGGAGGCCGTGATCTGCCTGGCCAGGCTCGGGATGCGCGGGTCGAGCACCGGCAGTGGCAGGTAGGCCGACAAAATCTCCGGCGGATACCCGCCAGCGGCGGTGCGCAGATCGCTGGCCTTGGGCTGAGGAATGATCGAGGAGGCCTCGTAACGGTTGACCGGGTGCTCGAGGTCGAGGTCGAAGACACCACCGCCGCGATCGATGGCGATTACGCGATAATTCCCCTGCAAAAAGCGAGGCGTGGCGGCAAGGAAGAACACACTTGAGCCCAGCGGTTCCATCAGCACACGGTAGTGGATGGGCCGGACGTTCTTCGCCGCCCGGTTGGGCAGTGGCGCCGTCAGTTCGGGTGGGGACAAAGCAAAGCTGCCATCGGACCGAGGACGTAGGGGAAACTTTTGGTGGGGACTCGACCAGGTTGTGCCGTCGAAACTACTCAGGCTGATTCCACGCCACTTCAGGTCGTAACCACCGCCCTGATCGCCATCAATCTGGATGTGCATCACCAGCGAACTGGACTGCTGAATTTGCCCGATCTGGCCCAACTGCACCTGGTCACTGAACCCGGTTGTCAGTTCTCCGCCAGGCGCGTAGGCGCTGAGATATCCCGCCGAGATGCGTGGCAGGACAAAGAAAATGGCGGCTGCCCCCAGCAGGATGAACACCATTAGCGCGGGCACCGCGCCGGCCAGCGAAAAAGCCATGTGGCGGTAAGCCAGCACGTCGCTCGACCCTTTGGAATGGACCGTGGCCTTGGCCGAGGCGCGTCTCATCTCCATCAGGATGAAGGTGCCCACCGCCACCAGCATGAAGGCGGCAAACGCCAGCAGGAAAACGCTATCTACGGTTAATACGGCAGCGGCCAATACCATCAGAAATGCAATGACCGCCAGCAAGTAGTAATCGCGGTCGCGCCGCGCCGAGAATAATCGCACCCCCATCACGAACAGCACCAGGTGCACCGTGGCATTGAGGAAAGCCCGGGAAATCAGGAAGTAATCTGCCAGGTAGAAAGCCACATAAACCAGGGTGAGGAGATTGGTCCAGCGTTCGGGGATGAGGAGAGACCGCCGCGTGGCCAACAGATACCCGCGAAACAGAAGCGCGCCGCCGACCAGCAACACGGTCAGCTTATCCAGCCCGCCCGTCGAGGCCAGAGCCCCGAAGCCGGTGAGGATCAGCAGATAGAGCGCGACTTCAAAGTAGCGCTGGATGGCTACCGATAGCGGAACAGTCGCGGAATATGGGCTGCTGGACGGCTGCACGGGAAGCATCTATTGTTCGCCATTCCGGCCCGGAAGGGAAGAGAGGATCGGGCCCCAGGACTATCGCAGGTCATGGCCGGTTTTCGTAGCGCCGGGGTCCCCGCCGGCGGTCACGGGGCGTCTCATCCCCGCTTTCATAGAAATAAAATAAGCCAGGCACCGGGAACCCACTGCACACGCAAGAGCCCGTTACCGTTGCTTCCTTCCGGACCTGGCGGGATTGGCGGGAAAACGTCGCGCGGGACCGATACCTGACCGAGATCATTTTAGCATTGCCCTGTGTGACGGGGGCATCTGGCACCGTTCTCCCGGTGGGCGCCAGCCAGCGAGAGGCCAACGCCAAGTTGAGTTAGACATTCTCCTTCCAATCCTTCAAAATACTGAGTTTCAATACAGGAGAGATCATTGAGCAAGCCGATCCGCGCCAAGATCAGCGCTTTGGGTACCTACGTCCCACCTCGTCTGTTGACCAACGCCGACCTGGAAAGAATGGTCGAGACCACCGACCAGTGGATTCAGGAACGCACCGGCATCCGCGAGCGGCACATTGTCGACAAAGGTGTGGCCACCAGCGATCTCTCGGTGGAGGCGGCGAAGAGGGCATTGGCGGAGCGCGGACTTGCCCCCAGCGACCTGGACGCGATCATCGTGGCCACGGTCACGCCTGATATGTTTTTTCCTTCGACCGCCTGCCTGGTGCAGCACAAGTTGGGAGCCAAAGGGGTTTGGGGGTTTGATCTCTCGGCGGCATGTTCCGCATTTGTATACGCGCTGCAAGTGGGGGCGCAGTTCATTGCCACCGGCGCTCACCAGAAGGTCATGGTCATCGGCGCGGACGTGATGTCCTCCGTCATCGACTACACCGACCGCGCCACCTGCGTGATCTTCGGCGACGGCGCCGGCGCGGTCATCCTGGAACCGGCGGAAGACGATTCCGTGGGATTGATCGACTACCTCCACGAAGTCGACGGCTCCGGCGGTTGTGCACTCTACATGCCCGGCGGCGGAAGCCTGAATCCTTCGACCCGCGAAACGGTCGACAAGAGAATGCACTACGTCCACCAGGATGGTCAGGCCGTGTTCAAGTTTGCGGTGCGAAAGCAAACTGAACTGTGCGAGAGACTTCTGGAGCGCAACCGGCTGAAGGGCAGCGACATTCACGCCTTCATTCCCCACCAGGCGAACCGGCGCATCATCACGGCCACGGCAGACCGGCTGGGCTTGAAGCCGGAAAGTGTGATTATCAACATCGATCGCTTCGGCAATACCACAGCCGGGACCATCCCGCTGGCTATGGAAACCGCCCGCCAGGAAGGCA
>JBGPJK010000138.1:0-10683 GCA_041485425.1 Terriglobia bacterium
AAGGCAGTCGCGGCGATCAAGGAATGTCGCTTCAAGTCGCAAATCGTTCCCGTCGAGCTTCCGGCCAAGAAGAAGGGTGCACCGCCGGTGATGTTCGACAAGGACGAATCCCCTCGCGAAGACACCACCATCGAGGTGCTACGTGCCCTGAAGCCTGCCTTCAAGAAAGACGGCACGGTGACGGCCGGGAACGCTCCCGGAGTGAACGATGGCGCAGCCGCCTTGGTCGTTACCAGCGCGCGGCGTGCCAAGGAACTTGGCGCCCAGCCCATGGTCCGCATTGTGGCCCAGGCCACCAGCGGAGTCGAGCCCAAGTGGGTCATGATGGCCCCGGTGGGCGCCGTCCGGCAGATCTGGGAGAAGGCCGGCTGGAAGAACCAAGACGTGGATCTCTACGAACTCAACGAGGCTTTCTCAGTGCAAGCCCTGGGCGTGATGCGCGAGCTGGGCCTCGATCCCAACAAGACCAACGTGAACGGTGGCGCCGTTGCTATTGGACACCCGATCGGCGCCAGCGGTGCGCGGGTGCTGGTGACGCTGATGTATGAGATGATCCGCCGCGACGTGCATCGCGGCATTGCGGCTCTCTGCCTGGGCGGCGGGAATGCGGTGGCCATGGCGGTCGAGCGGTAGGCTACAACCCTGGTAAATGCCGCTTTTCGATATGCCGACTACACGCCCGCTGACACGGGTCATGGTTGCGCAAGGCCCACGTCCATCAAGGATCGTCTCCGAGACTGACCGCTGAGTTATTGCAGCTTGGTGTACTCCCCCTTGGTTTGCTTCAGGATCGGGCTTCGGGGTCGGCAGTCTTTCCAGAGCACGAGGAATTGGCGATAGATAGTGCGGGCCTTCGCTGGGAGCCCAGGTGTGGGGTCAGAAGTTCTCCAGCAGGTAGGCATTGGTCTCGAAGGTCTGCTGGCTGAAGGCCAAGTGACGACCGTCGGGTGACGGGCAAGGAAAACCAAGCCACTGATTCCTGCCTCGATCGAGGAGCACGCGGGATTTTCCGTCCAACTCAGTGCGCACAATAAGATATCCCGTTGACTTAGACTGAGCCGCCACGAACAAAGCGTTCCCGTCGACTGCCCACCTTAGGCTCCAGATACCCCAGTCATGCGGAAGCTGGAGGTTGCGCTCCGTGCCATTCCGCAAATCAACAATGCGGAACTGGCCGTGCGGCTGATCCCCACGAGAAACGGCAATGCGTAACCCTTCTGGTGAAACTCTCCAGTCTAAATCCGCAGGCTGCCCTAACCTGGTTCTAGCCAGCTCCTTACCCCGGCCCTGGACTGGGTCCAACGCGTAGAAGATCAACTGACCTTGCTCCCAGCTGTTCAAGACACAGGAGCTGGTGGGACGAGAAGGGCAGTCGAAACTGCTTGTGGCGATGGGAGCTTCCAAAACCTGTTCTGAAGGTCCACCGGAGGTGGGGAGCCGCATCAGCCGATGTCGTGGATGGTGCAGATGTTGGGATGATTCAGCGCCGAGGCGGCTTGGGCTTCCCGTTGAAAGCGGGCCAGCGCGTGCGGGTCGCGGGCGACGTCTTCGGGCAGAAACTTGAGGGCGACGAAAAGGTGCAGGCGCGTATCCTCCGCCTTGTAGACCACGCCCATGCCGCCTCCGCCCACTTTCTCGATAATGCGGTAATGCGAGATGGTCTGGCCGATCATGCGTGGAGCAGGAACTCTGCGTGGCGGTATGTTAGGGTGCTACGCCAGGGAAGTCAAAGCGTCGCGGGGTTCAGCAGGTCAGGTCGGCTTCGGCTCGGACGGGCTTGAAGTACAGGATGTATCAATTGTCAGAAAAACCCCTTCTCACGCGAGATCACTCGGCAAGGGTTCGGGCAAATCAGGGACACCTGACCGTGTAACGGGCTTCCATGAAATTGGACACTTATCAGGCGCGTCCTAGGCTCCAGCGGTGGTGCCCGTGGGGCCCGCTTCAGCGACCGGGAGCGTGACTGTGAACACCGCCCCCCCCCCGGGACCTGAGGCGGCTTCCACATTGCCTCCGTGCTCCCGCAAAATCGCTTTGCAGATGCTCAGCCCCAGGCCGGTGCCGCGTCCGGGTCGCTTCGTCGTGTAGAAGGGATCGAAGATGTTGGGCAGAATCTCCGGCGAGATGCCTGGTCCGTCATCCTGAAACGTGGCGGTGATCGAATTCTCCGCTCGCCCCAGGCGGATGCGCAGCGTGCCCTGGTCGCGCACCTCGCGAATGGCCTGCTCCGCGTTCAGGATGAGGTTCAGAAAGACCTGCATCAACTGGTGGGGATCGCCGCTCACCGGGGCGATTGTGTTATTGGGCAGAAAATCCACGGTGATGTTGTTCCGGCGCAGGGAGTAGGCGTGCAGGTGCAGGGTCCTCTGCACCAGTTCACCAAGATTGATCGGTCCCTTCCCCGGGGAGGGCGGGCGCGAGAAGTACAGCAGGTTCTGCACGATCTCGGCAGCGCGGCGGCCCTGTTGCTGCAGCATTGCCAGGTGTTTGCGGACTTGCTCGCTGGCTTCAGCCTCCTGCAGCAGTTCGGTCACTCCCAGGATGCTGGTCAGAGGATTGTTGAGTTCATGAGCAAAGCCGCCGATCATCTGCCCCATGGCAGCCAGCCGTTCGCTCTGGATGATCTGCTGTTCCAGCTTCTTTTCCACCGTAATGTCGCGGACGGAGACGATCACCCCGCTCAGCTTGCTTTCTGCGTCGAACAGCGGGCTGGCGGAGGCCCGCATGGTACGCCAACTTCCGTCACGGTGGCGCGCGCCATACTCGCAGAAGCTGAACAACTTTCGGCCGGAGCTGACCTCGCGACACAACGCCAGAAACTCGGGCGAGTGGTCTTGCCCCTCTGCCACTTTCTTACCGGCCAGGTATTCGGGTTTGTAACCGAGCAGGTCGCGGATGCGCGAGCTGACAAAGCTGTAGCGCTCGTCGAGGTCAATCACCAGGATCAGGTCAGGGAAGCTCTCCAGCAAGTAGCGTTGAAACTCTTCCTGCCGGCGCAGGGCCTTTTCCATCTCCCGCCGCTCGGTGACGTCGACCAGCGTGCCCTGGTAGCGGATGATCTTGCCGGCGGTATCCCAAACCGCGCGCGAGGTGTCCAGGAAGATGGCGGCAGAGCCATCTTTGTGCCTCAGTGTCATCTCCCGGGTGCGCACTCCGCCTTGATCATCCGCGCTCCGCCCCAGCACCGGGCTCTGGCCCGCATCCAGGTTCAGGGCAGTGGGACCGAGGCGGAGGAGTTCGTCCTTGCTTCCATATCCCAGCATGTGGACCAGGGCGGGGTTGGCGTCGAGCAACTTGCCTTCCGGCGTGCTGAAGTAAACCCCCTCTTGCAGGGTTTCGAACAGCTCGGTGAAACGGCGCTCCTTCTCGCGCTCTTCGGTGACGTCGCGGGCGAGGGTGCTTACGCCAACGACTTCGTCGCCCTTCAAGATCGCGTTCAGCACGCAATCAAAGTAGAGCACTCGGGCGTTGTTCTTGAGGCGTACGCAGACCAGTCCCGACCAGCGGCGCTTTTCCAGGAAGCGGGCCAGGCCCGACTCGACATCGCTGCGCAGGGGCTCCTCCACAAATTCGTCGAGCTTGTGGCCCACGACCTGAATGTAGGAGATTCCCAGCAACTCGACCACGCGGCGATTGACTGTCCTCAGGGTTCCATCCAGCGAGCTGGCGAAGGCCACATCGTCAAAGGCGTCGATGAGTTCCTTGAAGCTGCGCTGCGAGCGCATGATGACCTGACCGAGTTGATCGAGTTGCTCTTCACTCGGGGCGGCGCCCACCCGGTCGTGCAGCCCGTGCAGCAGGACCTTGAGTTCGGAAACCTCGCGGCGCCGGCCGTAGGCATATACCGCAAACAGAATGGACAGCACCAGCAGGCCGACGGGTACTGCGCCCAGGCGATAAGGCAGCTTCTCCAGGGTTTGCCAGGAAAGTGCCGCCAGACCCGCGGCTAGCACGACGAGGAGCCAAAGCGCATAGCGCCACAGCCGATCCTCTTCCCGTTCCAGGTGGTCGGGGGTACGGGCGGGTCGCGGGGATTGCTCTGGTTGTTCCGACATGAGCGGCGCGCCCGTTTTACGCTCTGGAGCTGGCCGGATTTCCCTTGGGCGTTAGTCGAATCCTAGTCTACAGGGCACGCGCAAACAACCGAAAGCCTGGCTATCACCCGGGATCGTGACAGCAGTCACGGCCTGTCCGGCACTGGGGGCGTATGGTGGAAATTGACCCTGTCGGCTGGACCCCCCTTCGTCACGACGGTTCCGAAACAAATCTGTCTGCCTGAAGCGCAGGAAACTATGTTGTACAAGACCCTGAGCGCGGCGGTATACGGCATCGATGCCAGCATCATCGAGGTCGAGGTGGACGTCTCCGGCATCAAGATGAATGAAGATCACTTTCACACCGTCGGGTTGCCGGATGCGGCGGTGCGGGAGAGCCGGGACCGGGTCCGCGCCGCGCTGAAAAACTGCGGCTACGATATCCCACCCACTCAGATCACCATCAACCTCGCTCCCGCCGACATCCGCAAGGAGGGCTCCGGGTTCGACCTGCCCATGGCCTTGGCGATCGTAGGCGCCTACGGCGGCTTAACCAAAAAAGAGATCTCCGACTGCCTCTTCGTAGGGGAGTTATCGCTGGATGGTGGAATTCGCGGGGTGCGGGGGGCGCTGCCGATCGCGATTGAAGCGCGGGGCAAGAAGATTCCTCGCCTGGTCGTTCCCGAACTGAATGCCCGGGAAGCCGCCATGGTGGGCGGTGTGGATGTCTACCCGGTGCGCTCCCTGCTGGATGTGATTCACTTCGTGAACTCGGGTAATGGCGTTTTGCCGATGAAAGTGGACAGTGACACGCTTCTCGGCGAATCGCAGCACTATGTAGTGGACTTCAAGGATGTACGCGGCCAGCAAACCGCCAAGCGCGCCCTGGAAGTGGCCTGCGCTGGTGGGCACAACATCCTGATGATCGGCCCTCCGGGCTCGGGCAAGACCATGCTGGCCAAACGCATGCCCACCATCCTCCCGCCGTTCACTTTTGAAGAAGCGCTAGAGACCACCAAGATCCACAGTGTGGCCGGCGTGCTCGATCCGGGCGCAGGACTCGTTGGTGTACGTCCGTTCCGCTCGCCGCACCACACCATTTCCGACGCGGGGCTGATCGGGGGCGGAGCCATCCCGCGTCCCGGCGAGGTTTCGCTGGCCCACAATGGCGTGCTGTTTCTGGATGAGCTGCCGGAGTTTCCGCGCAATGTGCTGGAAGTCATGCGGCAGCCCCTGGAAGACGGTACGGTGTGTATCGCCCGTGCCGCGATGTCGCTGACCTTCCCCGCGCGCTTTATGCTGGCGGCGGCGATGAACCCTTGCCCTTGCGGCTATTTCAACGACCGCTCCCGCGAGTGCCACTGCACCCAGCCCATGATCCAGCGCTACATGTCGAAGATCTCGGGGCCGTTGCTCGACCGGATTGATATCCATATCGACGTGCCGGCGGTCAACTACAAGGAGATGCGCTCCGGTTCCGAACCGGAAAGCTCAGCCAGGATTCGCGAACGGGTGATGCGCGCGCGCGAGGCCCAGTTGAGGAGATTCTCCTCCTCGTCGCGCGAAAAGCTCTACTGCAATGCCCAGATGGCGCCCCGCCACATCCGTGCGTTTTGCGAACTCTCCGCCGACTGCGAGCGCTTGCTGGAGCGCGCCATGACTCAGCAGGGCCTGACCGCCCGCGCCCACGACCGCATCTTGAAAGTAGCCCGCACCATCGCCGACCTGGAAGGTGTCCCGGCCATCGAGCCCAAGCACATCGCGGAAGCGATCCAGTACCGAACGCTGGATCGGACATTCTGGGCTTAGATTTGAACCGATCCGCAACGCTCGGGTCGCAGGGGTAGCCCCGGGGGGCAAGGCCAGAATGAACCCGAGTTTGTAAGCCATGGGTATAGCGCACGCTAACCCCACATAGGTAACCACCATAAGTACCCACTAAGTGGTTCCCACCGTCACTTGCTGTGCGTTCCATCCCGGGATACAAGCTCATATCAGACCCGGTTTCTTGGGTCGTGGCCTGAATTGGCGACGAACCTCCTCCAAGAGGGGAAGCGAATATGGGCAGAGTATCATCCGCACGACAGAACTATCCGAAGATAGCGGCTCTAGCAGTGGTTCTCGCTGTTGCCGTTCTTGCCCCCGGCCCCGCCCGGGCGCAAGTAGCGTGCCCCAACGGGGCGGACGACGACCCTGCCCCGGCAGGTTTCACCTGCCCCCCGGGTATACCTCTGCCCTCTGGCTACTTCCAGGCGACCCCGCTGATCGACGGGACGGGTCAGTTGTATCCACCCTACGACAATACACGCCACACCGAAGTGGTCAGCCTCTACGGTCAGTACGGCAACGACGAGCAGATCGGTCCTACCGAGGCCCAAGCCCACTACGCTCTAGGATTGGCGCAAGCGAATAAGGTCCAGAAGCTGGCTCTTGACGGTACGCCTTCTCCGGACGGCTCCGTTGTGGTGCCCTTCTTCGGCTTCTCCAATTGCGAAATCGAAATCTGTGGGGGGAACGAGGACTTCTGGCACCTGCAACTCCAGCCCTGCGCTACGAACTGCAATAACCCAATGAAGAACCCTCAAATCGGCTACCAGCCGTGGAACACGGCGCCGGAAGACAATCCGCTCATCCCCCAGCAATCCCTTCTGTGGCAGGCTTATAGCCCGGACAATGGTTTCGGCGGCTCTCGCGTTGGCCAGCACGTCTATCTGTTTAACGGCGCCAAAGGGAAGCAACCACTCGCCAACTGGGACCCGGTCTCCCCGGACAACGGATGCAAGGACCAGAATGGAAACCCGCTGCCGGAGTGCAATTACATCCGCGTACACAACGACCTCATCAATAACGGGTTTTCAGACAACCAGGTCCAGGTCATTTTCCTCTACGACTCCACCAACTACCCGCAATGTGATCTCAGCGGCCACCACTGCAATGATGAGGCCAACGGCGTCCCCGACGCCTACAAGTCTGAACAACTAATCGGGGACATCATGCGGTACCTGAAGAAGGGGTATAACGGGCATCCGCCACGCTACCCGAATCTGCAACAGGTTTTCATCATGAGTCGAAACTACGGTGGCTACGCGAAGAACCCTCCCAATGGCGGTGTGACCGGATGCGTCAGTCCCGAACCATTCACGTATGAAGAGGGCTTTGCGGTGCAGCGGCTGACAGTGGCCCAGATCAAACAGAACGCCAACATCACCAGCGATGACAGCTACTCGAGCATGGTTAGGTTCTCAGACGATAACAACAACTCGAACGACGATGCTCCCTGGTTCGACTGGGGGCCTTATCTGTGGGCCAGCGGCAAGAATGCCCGCATTGACGGGCTGTTCTGGTGCAACGACAACGGTTTTCCATGCACAAATGTCCTAGATTTCCGCAACGGAGACCCAGCGAGCGGCTTATATGGCGACCTCACCCATCCTCGCCATTCAGGCCAGGGTAAAGCGGCGGCTAAGATCCTGGATTTCATATTGAACTCACCGTTCGCGCAGCATTGGTTACAGCAATAACCTTGGAGTCGGGCTGACGGGCGGATGGGATACAGACGCTCAGGCACGCGCTAAGAACAGGAGGACGAGCCTGCGGCCTATCTGCCGCAAGCGCTAATGATTCCG
Source organism: Terriglobia bacterium (assembly GCA_041485425.1). Lineage (GTDB taxonomy): Bacteria > Acidobacteriota > Terriglobia > Terriglobales > Acidobacteriaceae > JAIQET01. The sequence continues at coordinate 7,661 of JBGPJK010000138.1, forward strand.
AATGAGGGCACATGGCTCACGAAGGCATGGTTGCTGCGTCGATGCCGCGATGAGATCTTTTAGTGAGCCTCGGTAATCTGACTGGTCACAAAGCCGTGGTATGTATTGAAGTCATCGGTGTACGTCCCGACAATCTGTCCGGAAGCATTGATCCCGTCAGCGAACGTCGCTCTCACGCCGGGATAGCCAAATGAGGTAAACTGCCCATTGATAAGCGCAAAACCGTAGAAAGAAGCGCCTTGTTGGTACCAGCCCACAATTACTCCGCTGTCGTTGATGTCCCAAGCTTCGGTCATATCCGCCCCGGGGAAGTCGATCTGTGTAAAGGTGCCTTGACTGTACTCATAACCGTGGGTATTGGTGCCATCTGTTGTCCATCCGGCGACTTGACCAAACTTGTTGATGCCGGTCCCATATCCATTGAAATATAGCCCAGGGAAATTGATCATCTTGAACTGCGTGCCACGAAGCTCAAAGGCCCGGGTATCGCCCATTCCCGCGCCACCCACGATATACCCGGCGCTGTTGATCCCGATCGGCACAGTTACGGCGTCCTTCCCATGCCGGATCGAGGTAAAATTGGTCCCGTCATAGGAGAACCCGCGCTCGCGAGGGCCGCCGTTCGTATTTCCGACGATCAAGCCAGCATCATTGATTTTCCCGACAACCGTGGACGCTGCCCCTGGGTAATCGAAGAAGGTGAACTTCCCCCCACTGAGCAGGAACCCGTGGTACGGCCCATTACTGTTCTTCCCGTAGTACCCGACCATGTCTCCCGCGGCATTGATGCCCGTCACGGTCGTAAACCCCGCCCCTGGAACATCAATGGTGGTGAAGGTCAATTGGGAAGTTCTCCCGTCCGGCAGTTGAACGGTGGTAACGGCATCCTGCGCGCACGCCAGCGGAACGACCACCCACAAGAGAACGACTGCAAATGCAAGCTTGCGAACTTCAGCCATGAAGCTCCTCCCTATCCCGGAACCGGCAGCCACCGCGGCCTTGCAGATTGTCCCCCGGCCAACAATTCACGTCAACATGAAAGAGTTTGCATAGGGAGGACGTCCAGGCGGAAGGCGGGTGCACACCTTTGGCCGGAGCAGTATGCCAGCCCGCACCATCGCCGACCTGGAAGGTGTCCCGGCCATCGAGCCCAAGCACATCGCCGAAGCCATTCAGTACAGAACGCTGGATCGGACATTCTGGGCGTGATGCAGGCAGCATTGCAGTCAGGACTTGAGCCACACCACCGAGACCGTGTGGCCCAGCTTGCGAAAGTCCGCGTCGCTCGTAACCAGCGTCGCCTTGTACTCGAAGGCTAAGGCGGCGGCAAAGCTATCCCCATAATAGAGCTTGTAGGCGGCCTTGACTTCGGCAGCCTGTAGAGCCCGCTGGGGCGTGGCATCGAGCAACTCCACAGGTAAAGCCCGTATGACGTTGACTGCCAGATGTGCTTGGGTCTGTCCGCCATCGCGCAAGATCCTGCCGTACACCTCGCCATAATTCACCGCGGACATCAAGACACGCGCCTGCTCTTTCGCCGCTTCTTTCAGCAGATCGCCCACCTTAGGGCCGGCGGCCGTCTTCTGGAGATAGGCGAACAGAGCGCTGGCATCGAAGACGTAAGTCTTCATTTATCGCGTTGACCCTCTTCGCGGTGTTCCTTAGCCCAGTTGGACAGGAAATCGGGGCCGCCGGAAAGGCAACCCATCATGCGGTCAATAAATTCCGCGGTGACTGGCTGCAGTACAATCCGGCCAAACTCGTCTTCCAAGAACAGAACTTCCGTTCCGATCTGATGCCGTGTTTGCGGCGCAGCTCCGCCGGGATCACAAGTTGGCCTTTGGATGTGAATTTCCCCCGCGGTGCCATAATGTCTTACATGATATCATATGTAAGATACTATCAACGAGGGGCGGGGGCGAGCCCCGCACCGGGAAGCTCGGCGAAGATTCGCTTGCCGGGCAGAGGCTCAGATTCAGTTCTTAGGTAGGTGAACCCGTGGGCGGAAGCGACCAGAGGGGAACCAACGAAAAACCGATTCCCGACATTCCCCTGCAAGGGGGATGGCGGACGTGCTCAAGGTGAAGCCCCCAGCGAAGAAGGCCCGAAAGCAGGCAAGCTCTAAGAAGCGGGGGAGTCCTGTATGAGCGCTTCGCTACTGGAGTTGCTCCACGGTGATGTACAGATTCCACGTGGTGACTCCAGGGTTTCCGCCACCGGGTTTGACACTGTACGCAATTGGCTGTCCTGCCACGGCACGGATGTTTATCGGTGCCCACAAAACACTCCAACTATCGTTGTACACATCGCCCTGAATGGTTCTGTGCAGTAAGGGATCAGTCCACCCGAAAGTGAACCGCCAAAAGCCGCCACTCACGCCATTTATTTCTTGTGTTTCTTCGTAAGCCGAAATTCTAAATAACCCATCGGCTGGTGGAGTATAAATGGGAACCTGCAATGCTTGTTGCGATTGGTTCGTTAGTTGGACCGACGCTACTACGCACGGGAACGCGGCGCACTGAGTGGTCTCACTTCTGGTCTTGGCGGTCTGGGCGAGGCCGCTGACGCTCAATCCGAACAGGAACAGCAAAACCAAATAACGCTTCATAGACCCTCCTTCCGGGCGGATTATTGTACCCCGACTGTGGCACGACCCGGAAAGGTTGGGTTTGTCGAAGGCATGCTCCCCTAAGAAACACTTGACGTTCCGCTCATTTCCGGGTAGGTTTATGTGTTCCAGAGGGCTTTTGAAGCCGGTCGGCTGTTTGATGTACCTCCGCTGACACTGGGCCAATTCCAGAAACACTGAGAAACTTTCAGGGCCTGCGGAGCATCTATACAGGTAACCAGGACTTTCCCGTGTATCCCATCTGAATTGAGCTGCTTACGTCATGTCTGGCAGGAAATTGCCCGACCGGCTGGATGGGAATGCGGCCAGGCTTACTAGAACCAGGGAGAGAGGAAGATGCGTTCTGATCGTGTTTTTGATGCTTTACACACTTTGCGGAACCGTTATATGCTCT
>JBGPJK010000139.1:0-10674 GCA_041485425.1 Terriglobia bacterium
CAGAGAACTTATTCAGAGTCTCCCTAGTGACAATCCTCGCAATCAAGCCCTGTGCGTGACCGTAAACAACGGCATCGTTTATGTGGGCACGCTTTACGACAATGGGCTGGTATTCGGATTGGACTACGCGAATCCAGCCGTGCCACGCATCGTATCGAGTTATGCGCATGGCGACTTCATCCTGACTTGGGTTGGCAGCGTCTTGTTCAATGGCACGGACATGTTTGTCGGCGGTTCGCTGAGGTTCTCCTATCCGGTTGCGCAAGTGGATATGGCGCAACCCTTCGACAGCATCAACCAGTACTTCCCTCCTGCAGCGTTGCAAGTCGCCGCCCCCTTGAACGCAGCTCGGAGGTCCTTACCCAACGTAAAGCTTGGGCACCCCGGTTCGGCGCGCTTCCCGAAATTGCAACGCTGAGACTCCATTGCCGACTTCACTGCCTCACTTGCAGGCCTAGAAGCAGAAAGTGCCGCATGATCTCGTGCGCAGAAGATGGGAGCAGGTCACCAAACCGCGGCTCTAGCTTCGAGACGTGGAGCTTCTTGGCCGCACCTTGGACCAGACCACCAAACCGGCCAGTCCCACTATGCACGACCAGGCAAACCAATCCCCCATCCGCGAATAGATCGTCCGCACGCCTTTGCTAGGCACCTGCGCGACCAGCGTCTGGTCGGTGGCCTGGTAGTGGTCCATGGCCGCCAGTCGGTGCCCCTGGTAGTCATACGCGGCCGCCAGCCCCTGGCTGGTGTGCCGGATCAGGTTGAATCCCTGTTCGATCGCCCGAAAGCTCGCCATCTGTGTGTGCCAGGGATCGATGGCCCGCCAATCGTTGGAAGGATCCAAGACCACATCCGCGCCCAGAGCGCCCGCCTGCGCCAGCAACTGGGGAAAATCCGCATCGAAGCAGATCACGGAACTGATTCGCCCATAGGGCGTATCCAGGCTGCGCAGCTTGCCGTCTTTGGTGATTGAGATGGCAGCTTCTCCGCCGGGGACGGGATGCGCCTTGAAATACTCCCACGCCACCTGCCCGTCGGGCTTGATCAGCACAAGCTTGTTTTCCAGCGGCGGATGCTGTCCTCGATTCCACGTGGCCAGAGCCATGCCCAGATACATCTGGTACTTCGCTGCCAGTTCGCGCCCACGTGCGAGCAAGGCTGGCTCGTCTTCCTTCAGGACCAGAGCATTGCCCTCGCCCCAGAACACGATCTTCGCGCCTGCCTGGGCCTCGCGCTCGGCCCGGGCCAGCAGATCGCTGTCCATAGCGTTCGCGCCGGCGCGGACTTCTTCCAACTCTGCCGCCGTGGCTTGGTTGGCGAGCAGGTGCCGCCACGTAGTATCGCTCGGCGCTGGCTGAACCTTTCTCCTGGAAATTGAGGCTACCCTCACGGTTTGTGCAGACGGCGGAAACACCGCCAGCCTTGCCCCGCCCAGCAGCAGTACGCCCAGCAAGATTGCGCCATAGGTTACAAACCCCACCCGGGCCCGTCTCGAATCCAGGCCTTCCTCCCACAACCAGTTGCCCATCGAGGCAAACCAAGTGACTAGGAATGTGACTCCCCACAATCCGGTAACCGAGAGCAGTTGCAGCAGCCCCAAATTGTCGAACTGGGTGTAAGACACCGAGCACCAGCTGCCATAGGGACCGAGCGAGACCAGGTACTCGGTCACGACGAAGACCGTCGGGAAGACTAACGTAGCCGGCAGCCCATTCAGTCGAGGGGACAGGAGCCGGTCCACGAGGTAGGGCAACACCAGTGGAATCCCGTAGCTCACCAGGAAGATGTAATAGCCGATGCCGGGAATTGGCACCATCCCGCGGAATTGGAACATGAAGGTCGCGATCACCAACAGGTATGCCGTCGTCACCCCGACCCAGACGCGCTGTCTACGCACAAACCGCAGCAGGAACAGCGGCGCCAGCCATGCCGCCAGCCAAATGTTGTTGGCGCCGTTGGCAAACAGCAGCAATCCCGCTGCGATCGCCAGCCATAGCCAGGAACGCGCATCAGACGCGCGCGGTTGAATTGCCCTGCTGGCCACTTCTTGCAATTGAAGTTCCTTAGACGCGACTGAGCTGTACATGGTGCACTCCTGCTCTTGTTTCCTCTGCCTGATCTGTTCGTACCATCAGGCCATCGACCGCATTGTTGATGACCTGATCGATGAGCTGTCTCCGTGCCACCCAGGGGAAGGTGGGTCTTTGGATTAGCAATGAGGTAATGCCGTGGATCGCCGCCCACAAGGCCTGACTCGCGGTTTCGACGTCCACCGGGGGAAAGCGCTTCTCTTCCACGCAGCGTCCCACCATGTAGCGCATCACATCAAATGCCGGATGCACTTTGTAAGGGCACCTGTGCAGCGGCCGCCGCAACAAGAATGCAAAACGGTAATCGTTGGGGTTTCGCAACCCAAAATCAATGTAAGCCCGGAGGCCCTTCTTGAGTGTGGCGACCGGGTCCTGCTGGGCGTGCCCGTTCTTAAGCCGGTTCAGCGCTTTCAGCAGCCGGTCGAAACTCTCTTCCACCAGCGATTCGAACAGCTCTTCCTTGTTCTTGAAATGCAGGTAGATGCTGCCCGGAGAGTACTCAACGCGCTGCGCCAGCTTGCGCATGGAGAAGCTTTCGTACCCGTCGCGGACGAAAATCTCCCGCGCCGCGTCGAGGATCTGCCTGCTGAGCTCTGCCTTGTGTTTTTCCCGGCGTGCGATAGCGTTCATACTGAATGATGTTCATTATACTGAACGATGTTCATTTATCAATAAGAATCACATTTTCGCGATACCATGGAAGTCCATCGTGAAAACGACGGCTCCTCCCCGTAGCGCCGACGTCCCCCCGGTTGTCGCGGAGGCATCCTGCCTCCGCCCCCTTGCGCCCCCTTCGGCTCTGGACCTGGGAATGCTTGCGTTGATCACCGTCGCGGCGGCGGCTCTGTGCTTCCATTCTCTGGCGGCAAAGACGTTCTGGTTCGATGAGGGCGCAAGCGTGGCCATCGCGCGGCTGGATTGGCTCAACTTCGGGCGCATCCTGTGGCGCCGCGAAGGCAACATGTCTCTTTATTACCTGGCGCTTCGCGCCTGGTTGCACTTCGGCGACAGCGAAGCCTTCATCCGCGGACTTTCGGCTGGGTTCGCGCTGGGGGCGGTTCCTGCGGTCTACTTCCTGGGGAGACGGCTGTTTGACCCGCGGACTGGGCTGATCGCAGCGATGCTGCTGGGTGTCAATGCTTACGCCGTTCGTTATTCGCAGGAGGCGCGCAGCTACTCGCTGATGATACTTCTGTGCGTGCTTTCCAGCTTGTACTTCGTGAAGTCTCTGCAGAGTCCTTCGCGGCGGAACCGCGTGGCTTATGTTCTGCTCAGCGCGCTGGCGGTTTACGCGCATTTCTATTCCGGGTTGCTGATCGGGACACAATGGCTGTCGCTGAGTTTTCTGGATCGCAGGTTTATTTCAACCAAGATGAGAAAGGACTGGTTGTGGATCGCGCTGGCGGTGTCGCCGGTTGCAGCTTTCGTGGCTACCACCGGGGCCGGGCCGCTACGCTGGATTCAGCGGCCAGGGATGAAGGACCTCTGGAACTTTGCGCTTTGTCTGACCGGAAATGCCGGGGCGCTGCTGCTGGTTGCCTACGTTATTGCCTGCGGAGCGGCGGTTTTGCCGGGGTTGCGCGGACAAACTGCGCAGCGGGTTTCATGGGAAGCCTGGCGGTATCGCTTCCTGTTGCTGTGGCTGTTTCTTCCCGTGCTGCTGACGCTGGCGGTGTCGTGGGCGCGGCCGCTGTTTCTGCCTCGCTATTTCATTTTCTGCCTGCCGGCGCTGCTTTTGCTGGCGGCCGCTGGGCTTGCGCGCTTGCGTTCCGCGTGGCTGCTGGCGCCCGCTTTGCTGGTCTTTGTTGCTCTGTCGCTGCGGGGGACGATGTCTTATTACCAGCAGGATTTTGACCTGCACCGCGGCGACTGGCGGGAGGTTTCGCATTACGTGCTTACGCATGCTCAGTCCGGCGATGCCGTCGTCTTTCACATCGCCATGGGACGCATGCCCTACGAGTACTACCATTCGCTGCTGGGTGCGGCTTCCGCGCCGGTGGTCTTGTATCCGCACCGCGGAGACCGCATTACCTTTCTCGATTTCGTGGACAACCTCGACATGGGGCAACTCGAGCGCTCTTTGCCACAGTATCCGCGGGTGTGGCTGGTTCTAAGCCACGCGGGAACGCCCACGGGATTGGATTCCACCGCGCAGACGATCGAAAACCTGATTTTGCGCTCGCACCCGGTTCAGGAGCAGGAGTTCCGGCATCCCGACGTGGTGCTCTACACAAGGTAGCAGCTGGGAACCGGGCGTCAGCCCTCGGACCTTAGCCCAGACCACGTGGGGACACAGCCGCCTTCGGCTGTCCGCCGAGTGCAGCGCGCTAAGGGTTTTGTCGGAGCGCATCCAAGGCTACGAAAAGCAGTGGTGGAACTACAAACAGATCGCAAACGGATTTGCAGATTCTAGAATACTCGTGGCGCGATAAGAAGTATTGCGACCGTGACGGCAAGTAGCAAGCATTATTTTGGTAAGAACGCCTGAGCCGGTCGAATTTGCGGCATCATGCGAGATTATTCATTAACCATCTACAAAACTTATCGAGTAGGTCAGGAACATTGTCTAGTACTTGAACTGTTCTTCCACTAGACCTAATCTTACGGCAAGGATCACGGAGAGCCGCCATTAAAGGGGCACCAATTCACACAAGAAAACAGGAATGCCCTTGTGCGGGCGGCTAGGAGGTCAGAATGACACGAGGACTCTGCGTTATACTTCTGGTCTGGTCTATGTTCTTGAGTCCAACTCTGGCTCAAGTAGTGAATGGAGGGTCGGTGAGCGGCCCCGCTCCGCGCATCGATGTGACTGCATACGGCGCAAAGGCGGACACCCGCGTCGTTCAGGATGGAACGATAGGCGCTGGGAATCTCTCGTTGCTTAGCTCGACAAATGCAAATTTCATCCAGGCAGATGTGGGAAAGTCGATTACCGTGTCCGGTGCAGGCCCGTCGAGCACAGACCTGGTTACTACTATTCAACAATTTGTGACGGCAGGTCCACCATAGCAAGTGACTCTCGCCGCGGCAGCAAGCGGAGCGGTCACGGGTGCCAATGTACGAATCTCCACCGACAACGCAATACCAATACAGAGTGCAATCGATGCTCTACCCACGATTGGCGGCACAGTCTACTTCCCTTTTGGAGGTACATATACCAGCGGTAGCAGCTCGTATGTAGGCAACTACTACATCGGGACTGGCCTCACGGTAAGCCAACCGGGAATCAAGTTAGTAGGAGAGTGTGGCGAACCTGGAAACTCTGGGAATAACGTAAACGCGTCGAACTGCTCAACCCTAATAGCGGACAAGAGCTTAGTGATGCTTACTGTGCAAGCTGGCAGTGGCAGTCTGCATTCGGGACTGACGGTCGAAGACCTAGGTTTCGAAGACGTTAGCACAAATGGCGATCAGGTGACTGGAGGCCTTCACCTAGTGCAAGTGTACGACTTCAATCTGACCAGCGTGAGGATCCAGAGAATCACGACCGGCTATGGTATTCAATTCGATGGTGGCTCCGACGCCACGCAATTCGGAGTTGTCGTTAGCCCGTCGATCGCGAACACCAAGATTCCGATACAGACGAAAAGCAATACGTCAGAGATCAATTTTTTCGGTGGAAACGTCGGCTGCCAAACCCTAGGCGGGTCTCCGACCCAAATCACTGGAAGCATTGGCATGGACCTTGGTTCGACCTCGGGTAATACCGGTAACCCATCGGCGGGCGAGTGGGGCGTTTACGGAACACACATCCTGGATTGTGCTACGGGTGTATCCATGAAGGATGTGAGTGTCCTGCAATGGTATGGGGTCGCCGAGATAACCATCGGCACCAAAGTCGGCACCGGGTTCTTGATTGACAGCGACACTCATAATTCCGGTGGCAACTACATTGGAGGTTCGATCAGCAACTTCAGCACGGGGATTCAGGTTCAGGGCAGCAACACATTCAACACGATCATAGGAGCCAGCGTTAGCAACAACGGCACGGGAGTGTTCTTGACCGGATCCTCTGTCCGTACGAAGATTCTTGGATCGTTAGATTTCGGTAATACCACGCCGTTGTCTATCGATTCCTCGGTACTTCCGTCGACCCTCATAATGGCAAACGCCGACTATACACTAAGTTCGGGGAAAGTCGGGTCGCAAATACCAGTCGATCTCACGATTCCTTCGACAACCCCTTCCGGCGCTCCTCCATCTGGCAGCCGACGCCTCTATGTTGATTCGAGCTCGGGTCATCTCAGTGCCCTAACATCCGGATCCGCAACCGTCGATCTTGAGGCGGGGTTGCTGAACTACCAAAAGGCGGCCGCAAATATTACGGGAAACAGCTCTGATCAAACTGTCTACACCTTCTCCTTGCCCTCCATTCCGGCCGGGAAAGGCATAAGGGTCAAGGTTTGGTGGACCTGCTCGACCTGCACGGGAGCCAACAAGACCTTCAAGTGGCAATTCGGCAGCACCGTGACCCCTTATGCTGCGATCACGGCGGCGAGTTCAAATCTCGCCTATTCGGTGGTGACAATCTTTAATGATCCCGGTTCGCAGACGGCGCAGACGATGTTCATAGACACTCTTTTGATAGGGGCCACCAACGTAACATTCGGCCTCACCTCGAATCCAGCGCAGAACACAAGCGGTGCGCAGTCGGTCACCTTCCTGTTCAACGCTGGTAATACTGAAACCATAACTCCGAAGGGCTTTGCTGTGGAAGCCGTCGAGTGACAGATCGACGTATTTTCCCCCGCAGAGCGGATCTCCGCTGGCACACTCCTCGGTGGCACAGGTCCCAATGGAACACCGGAAGTAGTTACTTTCCGGTGCCCATGAGTTGAACCTTCTGCGGACTTGTCGACGCGCTATCGGTTATCGTGACCACTCCCTTGCGGGTCCCAGTCGTCCTGGGTCGAAACTGCAAGGTGAGATTACAACTATTGTTTGATGCAAGCGTGGAACCACAGCCATTCTTGACGATAAAGTCTCCGCTTACCGTTACACTCGATATGGTCAGGCTGGCTGTGCTGGTATTCGTGAGCTTTACAGCTTGCCGAGCGCTCGTGCTACCAACCGATGTTGAGGGAAAAGCGAGAGAGACGTTCGACAGTGTAACAAACAGCGACGTGCCCGCATTGAGGAGAGTGCTTTCAGAAGAGAACCCCGCACTACCTTCATTGACTGCGATCAGATCTGGATAATTGTCTCCATTGACGTCTCCAGCGGCAACGCTCGCTGGATTGGAGCCAACGGAGTATGTCTGCGCGGTGACAAAACTTCCATTTCCGTTCCCAAACAGCATTGCGACTACACCGTTCCCGGATGCGTTCGAGACCGTGGCGAGGTCGAGAAAACCGTCCTGATTGAAGTCACCAACCGAGGCGGAGATCGGGAGTTCCCCGGGCGTCACCAATACGATTACGGGAGCCTGAAAAGTTCCATCGCCATTGCCCAGAGCAGTTGCAACGATACCTTTGGTGGTGACCTCGCCGGATATCCCCAAGTCAAGGGTTCCGTCGTTGTTAAAATCGCCCAGCACGATCGAAGACGGATTGAATGTCAGCTTGGTCAGTACCGGGGGCTGAAATGTGCCGTTCCCATTTCCCAGAAGTACTGCTGCAGCCTTCGGTCCCATTAACCCTACAACGATGTCTGGCACCGCGTCGTGATTAACATTGCCAGCGGCGATTGAACTAGGAAGGCCACCGGCACTGTAAGAGACTGCTGACTGGAGAGAGCCATCGCCGTTACCCAGCAGGACAGATACGGCCCCAGTACCTTCGCTGTCCGCGACCGCAACATCAGGTTTGCCGTCACCATTAAAATCGGATACTGCGAGTCCGACGGGGTTCGAGCCCGCGCTGTAGCTAGTTGGGGATTGAAAACTACCATCACCGTTTCCAAGTAGTATGCTTACTGTCCCCGACGACTGATTCACAACAATCAAGTCCAGCACTCCGTCTCCATTGAAATCAGCGGAAGCTACGACTCGGGGCTCCAGTCCGGCCGAATAGGATCCCGCTGCCTGAAATGTGCCATTTCCACCGCCAAGAAAAATACTGACCGTTGCCAAGCCAAAGTTCGCGACCGCAATATCCAACTGCCCGTCGCCATTGAAGTCTCCCAAGGCCGCAGACAGGGACGAGGTTTCGGAGCCCCAGTCGGTGTTCAGGACCTGGAACTCACTTGGATAGGTAGATGCGATCGAATACGACGCCAATGCGAGCATCAACAGTGTGAGCAAAGCGAGTCTGCGAAGGTACGTCATAGATGAACTCCTCGGAAAAACAATATCCAAAAACGGCCAGGACTCCAACGCGAATACGAGACGCTTGGGGTAGCGCCAGTGTTGAAGCGATACGATTCTCGGCTTATACGGGATCACTGTCAAGAGTGCAAAAACATTGCACATCGGCAATCAAAATTCAACGTTTCGTGGCCTCGTTAAGATACCACGAGGACAGACTTGAGGCCCGCTGTCGTGCATCGCGTCGACTCCGGTACTCCACGTCCAGTGATGACAGGCCGAGGGGCGGAAGGCTGCCTGCAGCAAAAAGCCCCTTCCTTGCGGAAGGGGCTTTGTGTCTGAGGAGGGAGAAAAACTACTTGCTCTGATCCAGGGTAATGCCTTGGGCTCCGGGTTGCTTCTCGGCTTTGGCTTTCTTGGTGGCCATGGTCTTGTCAACCCAGTCGTCGGCGGTCTTCAAATCTGCGGCGCGGGCTGCGGGGTCGTCGCATTGCACGTCGGCGCGCTCGCGGTACATCAGGTTCAGGTAGGCCATGGCGTCGTCATAGTCCGGACGCAACTGCAGCGCCTTCTCCAGGTTGGTGATGGCGTCCTGGATGTTCACCGAGTTCTTGTCCTTGAGCATCTCGCAGACTTTCTTGTCTTTCAACGGTTCTTCCGGTTTCAGCCCGAGCTTGGCGCGTTCTTCCATGCGCGGCTGGTAGGTTTGCGTCCAGTCGATGACCGCGACCGAGTAATACGGTTCGGGATCGTTGGGGTCCACTTCGATGGCCTTGCGGTAGTAGGCCTTGGAATCCTCGAACTTCTTCATCTGCAGGTAGAGGTAGGCAATGCCCTTAACGCTGTTGATGTTCTTGTGATCCCGCTCCAGGACCGATTTGTATTCATCAATGGCCTGCTGTCCCAAGCGGTTGTTATCTTCGGTGTCGGCGCCGGGAATGTACTGCTGGGCGTATGCCGTGGCCAGGTAGAGGCGAGCATTGATCAGGCTCGGATCCATCGCCACCGCCTGTTGAAAATGACCGATGGCCTCCTCGTACTTGGCGTTCTTGTAGGCTTGCACGCCCTTGTTGAGCTGGTCCCGCGCCTTGAGCTTGTTACAGCCTGCGGCGGAAAACAGCGCCAGGCCGACCGCTATCAGTGCCAGCACTCGCACGCTTTTTTTCATTAGGTTATAAGCTCCCTTACGAAGAAATCCCTCGGGACCCGGGCAATCGGAACACATAGAGTGCGGGCCCGGCTCGACCCCGCCGGACACTCACCCACACCCGGTTGCCGCTGCGCTTGGCGGGCCGCCGGAGTTCTAGCCGCCGGCTTCGATCTTGGCGGTGATCAACCCGACTTTGTCCACCCCCGCGGCATGGGCGATGTCAATCACATTGGCGACGTCGGCAAACGGGACATTATTGTCCCCTTTGACGAACATCACCTTCTCAGCGCGCGTCTTGTAGATGTCGCTGAGGCGTCCCTGCAGAGTCTCCCAGGTCACATCGTCCTGGTTGACCTTGAGGGCTGGGGTCTGACCCGGGCCGCGATCAATCAATTGCACGATGATGGTCCGGTCGGGTGTGTTGGTCTTGGGCGCGTTGGGCGGTGGCGGCTGAGGTACGAGCGCCTCCAGCCCCTTCGGCGTCAGAGGCGTGATCACCATGAAGATGATCAACAGCACCAGCAGCACGTCGATGAGCGGTGTAACGTTAATGTTCGCGTTCTGGCCCCCGCTCGGGCCGACTGCCATTCCCATATCAATCTCCTCTATTGTCCGCCGCTCGGAGCCGAGGGCGGTGGAGTTCCCATCGTCTTTCTCTGATCCGTCAGCAGACCCAGATCATCCACGCCCGCAGCGCGTACATTGTCTACCACCTCGACCACGGACCCGAATTTGGCCCGGGCATCGGCGCGAACGTATACCCGCTTGTCCGGGCGGTTTGCCAGCTTGTCCTTGATTTTGTTGGTCAACTGGTCCGGCGCAATCTGATCATTGCCGAAGAAGACCTTGCCGTCGCGCATGACCGCTATGACTAGCGCGTCTTCCTTGTCGGCGTCCTGCATCGGCGTTGGGTTATTAACCTTAGCCAGGTCGACACTCACGCCCTTCTGGAGCATGGGCGTGACCACCATGAAGATGATGAGCAGCACCAGCATCACGTCCACCATGGGCGTGACGTTGATGTCAGAGTTGACCTTGGCTCCTTCATTCCGCTTTGCTAATGCCATAGGGTTTTCGTCTCCTGCGCGCTCGACTGCGCCCTTCCTGCCTGGGGCTTACGCCTGGCGGTTGGGTGTCCGGCGCGGGGTCTGCACCCGGCGCCGGACCAGCAACTCAAGGCCGCAAGCCTG
>JBGPJK010000140.1:0-10642 GCA_041485425.1 Terriglobia bacterium
CTGCGTCTGGAGAAGATTGTTCAGGAACTGGAAAAAGGGGAAGTCCCCCTGGAAAAGTCTCTGACGCTTTTTGAAGAAGGCATGCAGCTTTCCGCAACCTGCCGCAAGGAATTGGAAGAGGCGGAAGGGAAAGTGGAAATCCTGCTGAAGCAAAACGGGAAGCTCCATGCAGAACCGTTCGAGCCCATGACCGAGAAGGCGCCGGGTAGAAAGTAAAGCGCCGATCAGCGCACGCTCGCACTCATAACGTCTGCGGCATTGGTCACACCCGTGAACCTGCTGCAGCCTAGTTCGCCGTAAGCAACGGTGTTCAGAGGTTCGTATGCAACCGTTGAGTGTTGTCCTCCTCCAGGGCGATTCCAGAATCGCTCAATCGCTCATCAATTCCTTGTGCAGTTCCTTTCATTCCGTGCATGCCGTGCGGTCGTTGGGTGAACTGCGTAGCAGCATCGCAAAACATCGTCCGAAGGTAGTCGTGCTCGACATTGAGACTGCTTCGATTTCCGACGTCGAGCAACTGTCGCACGACTTTCCGGGAGTTTCCATCGTTTGCACCCATCGGCTGGCTGACGAGGAGATGTGGACGGCAGCCCTGAGTGCCGGGGCCGCGGACATCTGCCCTTCGTCTGACACCCGAGCGATCCTTTCCGCCGCTCTGCACAACGTGGCGCTGGCGCGCGGTTTCGCCGCCTAGATTCAGTGGGAAGCCTAGGGACGCCTGCGGGCGTCCTTTCTTTTTTTGCCGAGTTTCCTCAGCGTGCTCTGCGGTGGTTCTCCGCGCCCTCTGCGGTTTAAGATGTTGGGTTTGGTTCTGCTCAAGCCATGAACGCCATCCAACAAACCGCCTTGCTATACTCAAGCGCCATGCTGAAGGAGACCCTCGAACCAGGTCGGGTCGCGGCCGACGCCGCACTCGAGCGAGTGCTGCCGCCCGCGACCCAGCATCCCACTTCAATCCACCAGGCCATGCGCCACAGCGTGTTTGCCGGGGGCAAACGTTTGCGGCCCATTCTCTGCATGGAATCCGGACGCATGGTTGCCGGTTCCCTTCCCGCTGGAATCGAGGATCTGGGCGCCGCGCTGGAGATGCTGCACACCTACTCCCTCATCCACGACGATCTGCCCGCCCTCGACAACGATGACTTGCGCCGCGGCCGGCCCACTTGCCACAAGGTGTTCGGCGAAGCCATCGCCATCCTGGCTGGCGACGGGCTGCAGACCCGGGCCTACGAAGTACTCGCCCGTCTCCGTTGTCCGGCGGAAGCTCGCGTCCGCATCATTGAGGAAATTGCCCGCGGTACAGGAACCATCGAAGGCATGATCGGCGGCCAGGTGGTCGATTTGGAAGCCGAGCACACCCGGCCCGATCTCAAGATGCTGGAGTACATCCACCGCTCCAAGACCGCCGCCCTGATCACCGCCAGCGTGGTGAGCGGTGGGCTCTATGCCGGGGCAACTGATGATGCTGTCAGCAAGCTGCGGTCGTTCGGCCAATCAATCGGATTGGCGTTTCAGATTGTGGATGATGTGCTCGACGTAACGCAGACTTCCGAGCAATTGGGGAAGACGGCCGGAAAGGACACCGCCGCCGAAAAGGCGACCTATCCGGCTCTGTTTGGTATTGCAGAATCCATCAAGAAAGCCGATACGCTTGTGGACACCGCCTGCGCTTCGCTGGATAGTTTCGGCTCACAAGCAGATACCCTCAAATCGCTCGCGCACTTCCTGGTGGAACGTAAGAAGTGAGGGGAGTCGGGTTTCAAAGTTGCAGGGTTTCAAAGTTTCGAGGTGAGCGGTTTACGTTGAAACCTCCCCCTGTGTTCCTTCGTGTCCTTTGTGGTAAAAAGAATTGTACGGCGATGGAGTTCGCCATAACCGCCCGCGTATCCGGCTGATGACTCCTACCACATCGCTAGGAGAACTCCATCGTGATCGATTTCCTCGTCATATCGCTGGGCGCAATCGCCGGAGCCAACGCCCGCTACTTCCTCAGCCGCTATACGGCCAAAATGCTGACCCCGGTCTTCCCCTACGGCACCCTGATCATTAACCTGCTGGGCAGCCTGGTCGTCGGATTTTTTGTGATTTGGACTTCGGAGCGCGTGCTGGCCGATCCGCGCTGGCGTTTGCTGGTCGTGGTCGGATTCTGCGGGGCATTCACCACCTTCTCCAGCTACGCCTTCGAAACCATGGCCTACTTCGAGCACGGACAATGGCTGCTGATGCTGACCAACGTCCTCACCAACAACCTGCTGTGCTTGACGGCGGCAGTAGCCGGCATGGCGTTGGCAAGGGTGCTGTAAAATGCCAGATGCGATGGCTGTCCAAGTCACCATCTACCTCAACGAAGCCGACCAATGGCATCACCGGCCATTACACGTCGAAATCCTGAACTATCTGCGCAAGGAAAATGTCTATGCGGCGACTGCGGTCCACGCAGTAGCTGGATTCCTGGGACGCCATCGGGTTCAAACCTCGCACCTGGTGGATGCGGGTGGCAAGCTGCCAGTGATCATTACTTTCGTGGACACTGACGAGCACGTAACCCGCGTACTGCCGACGCTCAAGGAAATGGCTGCCCATCGCCTGATTGTGCGCGAAAACGTTGTCCTGGAACAGGGTGACCTCGACTGACATGTCCACTGCGCCGCTCGACATCCTCGCCATCGCAGCCCACCGCGACGACGTAGAGCAGACCTGCGGCGGCACGTTGCTTAAAATGGCGCAGCGCGGCTATCGCACCGGAATTCTCGATCTCACCCAGGGTGAGATGGGAACGCGTGGCAGTGCAGAAGACCGCGCACGCGAGGCCGCGGAGGCTGTCAGAATCCTGCGCGTGACCTGGCGCCAGGCGTTGGACATTCCCGACGGCCGGGTCGAGAACACCTGCGAGAACCGGCTGAAAGTCGCGCGCGTGATCCGCGAGCAGCGTCCGCGGGTGTTGATTCTGCCTTACTGGAAAGGCCGCCACCCCGACCACTACAACGCCTCGGTTCTCGGATACGAAGCTTGTTTCGCCGCTGGTTTGGCGAAACTTGTCATCACCCACCAGACCGCGACCGCCGACCCTCTGCCGCCGCACCGGCCATTTAAGATCATCTACGCTACGCTCTACTACGACATCCGTCCCACGTTCGTGGTGGACATCAGCGAGCAGTTCGAAGCCCGCTTCCAATCGCTGATGGCCTACAAGTCGCAGTACAGCGACCAGGAAGCCGGCAAAGACCTCTTCCCTGCCCAAGCGGAAATTCGCGCGCGTGTGGAAGCCATGGCGCGCCACTATGGAATGCTGGGCGGCGTGACCTATGCGGAGCCATTCCTACAGAAGGAAGTAGGGCTGGTGGAGGATTTGCTAGCAATTCCGGTGAAATCAATCTGACGCTTTGTCCCGCGCAAGCAAGAACCTTAAACCGCAGAGTGCGCCGAGAGTATCTGTAGCCTAAAATCTGTTCTCCGCGCTCTCTGCGGATTTTCTCTGCGCACTCTGCGGTTTAAGATTTTGCCTTGCTGAACCCTGACGGCTACTTCTTCACCGCCACCGCCACCCCATCGCGAATCGGCAGGATGGTGGTGAACAGGTCGGGCGAGTTGTACAGCAGCCGATTGAATTCCAGAATGGCTTTTGTGGTGTCCTCGGTGGGGTTCTTCTCGGCGATCCGGCCACTCCACAAAACGTTGTCGGTGACGAACAATCCGCCTTTGCGCAGCTTTGGGACGGCCAAGCGCAAGACTCGCGGGTAATCGTGCTTGTCCACGTCGTTGAAGATGATGTCGAATTCCTGCTTCTGCTCGGAAAGCAACTCCAGCGCGTCGCCCACTCGGATGGTGATCCGCCCGGCCACCCCCGCCCGATCAAAGTATCGCCGGGCCTGCTCGGCATTCTTCGGATCGCCGTCCGTGTAGATGACGCGCCCGCCGTCCGCCACCGCTCGCGCCCACCAGATAGTTGAATAACCAATCGCCGAACCCATCTCGAACACCGTTTTCGCACCAATCATCATCGCCAGTTGATGCAGGATGCGGCCCACTGCCGGACCGACGATCGGAATCTTTCGCTCCGCGGCCAGCGCTTCCATCTCCGCCAACACCTCATCGCGCGGCGGCAGCATGGAATAAAGGTAGTCTTCGACGGCGCCAACCGTGATCCCGCCCATGCGCCAGTGAGCAACGTCCCGTGCGTTTGCCAAGTCCGAAACCTCAATTCATTCTTGATTGTTGATTGTCGATTGCAAAACCGCAGATGCGGAAACCCTGGCGGTTTTATTCAACCATCAAAAATCAGCCATCACCCAGCTCAAATTGTCTGCCCGGGCTTCATTTCCAGCACCTCAATGCCCGACACCAGCTTCCGCAAAGCGTCCGGCGTGCCCGTCAGCACCGGGAAGGTTCCCCAGTGCATGGGAATCACCGCCTTCGGCCGCAGCAGCTTGCAGGCGTAGGCGGCCTCGCGGGGGCCCATAGTGTAGTGGTCGCCGATGGGCAGCAGGGCAATCTCCGGCGCGTACAGCTCGCGAATGATCTGCATGTCGCTGAACACGTTGGTGTCGCCTGCGTGATAGATCTTCACCCCGTTGGCGAACTCGATCACGTAGCCGCAGGGCTCGCCACCATAGATCACTTGATCTCCATCCTCGATGCCGGCTGAATGTGTGGCATGAACCATGGTGACCTTAATGTCGCCCACAGTCTGGGTTCCGCCCTTGCCCATGCCTGCGACCTGCTGAACACCCTTCTTCGCCAGCCATAAGCCCAGTTCGTAGATGGCCACCACCACCGGGTTGTGCTTCTTGGCGATGGCCACCACATCGCCGATGTGGTCGCCGTGACCGTGGGTACACAGCATCACGTCCACTTTCTTGAGGTTTTTTTCGCTGTCCGGACACTTGGGATTGCCCGTGATCCATGGGTCAATGAGAACCGTCTTGCCCGCCGGAGTTTCGATGCGAAACGTGGCGTGACCTAACCAGGTGAGTTTGATGCCTTTTAAGTCCATGAGGCAGTGATTGCTCCTGCGAAACCGCTAACATTCTAGTGACCCGCCTGAGCCGGCGCAACGTGTCAACGTCCGCTCCGTAGAGACGTAGCTTGCTACGTCTCTCGTAGCGTCCACAAGACGCAGCAAGCTGCGTCTCTACAGTAAATTTCCCGCGCACAAATGTGCCGCGTCATGGTTAACTAAGATTCGCCGTGACCGAGCTGAAGGTTCTCATTTCGCGCGACCAGATCGCCTCCCGTGTTGCCGCCATGGGCGCGGAGATCACCCGCGACTTCGCCGGCGAGTCCGTGATCTTCGTCGGCGTGCTCAAAGGCGCGGCCATCTTCCTGAGCGACCTGGCCCGCCAGGTGCAACTCGATGCCACCTTCGACTTCATCGGCGTCTCCAGCTACGGCAACCGGCCCAGCCCGGCGCACGAACTCCAGCACGGCTGGGATTCAACCGGAGAGGTGCGGCTGACCAAGGATGTGGACCAATCCATGCGCGACAAGAATGTAATCCTGGTCGAAGACATTCTGGACACCGGCCTGACACTCACCTACCTGAAACGAATCCTGCTGGCGCACCAGCCGAAAGCCTTCCGCATCGCTGCTCTGCTGGACAAACCCTCGCGGCGCAAGCAGCCGATTGAGGCGGATTACCTGGGCTTCAGCATCCCCGACGAGTTCGTGGTTGGTTACGGGCTGGACTACGCGGAGAAGTACCGGAATCTGCCCGACATCTGCGTGCTGCCGCGGAGCTAGCTGTCAGCCTTGAGCCATCAGTCGCCAAGAAAGGCCGGCCCAGCGTTGGTTACCTGACGGCTGACTGCTGATGGCTGATGGCTGCCTCCAAGTGGCTGTTATCATAAGTATCGTGGAGATGGCAGCAACCCAATCCGATCTTCGCTTGAAAGTCGAACCGCTGTTGCTGGAAGTGGCGGACGTGATCAACACCACGCTCGACCTCGACACCGCGCTTCGGCGCGTGGCCGAACTGGTGCGCAAGGTCATCGACTATGAAATCTTTGCCATCCTGCTGTTGAACGAGAAAACGCAGGACCTGCGCATCCGTTTCCAAGTCGGTCATCCGCGGGAGGTGGCGGAGCGCATGAGAATCAAGGTCGGCGAGGGCGTGACCGGTGTGGCCGCGCAACGACGCGAGGCCATTCTGGTCGATGACGTCTCCAAGGATCCCCGCTACATTTCCACTGTACCCAACGTCCGCTCCGAGCTGGCGGTCCCGCTGATCGTGAAGAACCGGCTGATCGGGGTGATTGATATTGAGTCTCCGCAGCCCAACCACTTCGACGAAGAACACAAGCGCCTGCTGACTCTGATCGCCTCGCGCATGGCGGTCGGCATTGAGAATGCCCGCCTCTACACCCGCAGCACCCGCCAGGCGCGCACCCTCGTTCTGCTCAATGAGATCGCGCGCGAGCTCACCTCCATCCTCAACGTGGACGAGTTGCTCAAACGCATCGCCGAACTGGTGAGCCGGCTGATTGACTACCAGATGTTTAGCATCTTGCTGTTGGACGCCGCCGGAGAAAAACTGCAGCACCGGTTTTCCCTGCGCTTCCAGGAAAACATCCAGCTTAAGCACGACATCACGCTGGGCCGGGGATTGGTGGGCTACGCCGTCCAACACCGCCAGGCGGTCCTGGTCCCGGACGTCACCAAGGATTCACGCTACATCCTGCTCAACCAGGAAACCCGCTCGGAGCTGGCCGTGCCGCTGATTTACAAGGACAAGGTGATTGGGGTGCTCGACCTGGAGCATACCCGCCGTGGCTTTTTCACCGAGGACCACAAGCGCACCATCACTACATTGGCGGCCCAGATCGCCATTGCCATTGAAAACGCCAGGCTCTACGAAGAGATCGCGCGTCAGGAGAAGCGCCTGGAGCGCGATCTGGCGCTGGCGCGCGAATTGCAGTTCCGTCTTCTGCCGCACTCTCTACCCAAGCTCGCGAACCTGGAAGTCGCCGCCAAATTCGCGCCCGCGCGGGCAATCGGCGGCGACCTCTATGACTTCGTCAATTACTCGCTCTCGCGCACCGCCATGGTCATCGGAGATGTCAGCGGCAAAGGCGCGCCTGCGGCGATCTACGCCGCGCTGGTCAGCGGAATTCTGCGTTCCCACGCGCCCATTGAACCGGGGCCGGCGGAGATGCTCTCCGCGGTCAACTTCTCGCTCGGCGAGCGCCGGATTGATGGCCAGTTCGTGTCGCTGATCTACGCGGTGTGGGATGATTCCAATCGGTCTCTGCAGGTCGCCAACTCCGGCTTGCCACGCCCCTTGTATTGTCACGATGGCAAGATTGAGGTCGTCGAAGCCACCGGCCTGCCTCTCGGTTTGTTCGACGACGCCGAGTACGACGAGTTCAGCTTTCGGGCCAAACCCGGAGAGATGTTCGTGTTCTTCAGCGACGGCATCCTGGACGCGCGCAACAAGGCAGGCGACATGTTCGGCCGTTATCGAGTGGAACAGATTGTGACCAAGTGCGCGGACAAGTCGGCTGACTGCGTCGTAGAATCCCTTTTCAAAGCAGTTGCAGAACACGCGGCCGGGGAAGAGACCTTCGACGATCAGACCGTGGTGGCGATCCGAGTGAAAGGCGGTTCCGGAAAACGCAAGTGAACGGTAAACGGACGCGGCGCCAAGCTCGTCCACCCGCCTTTTCCTACAACAGGGCCGGGCAGGAACGGTTGCGCCGGCGCTCTGGTGAGCGCATTCTTTATTGCGACGACGTCCCCTTGCCCCAGCTGGCGGAGCGCTTCGGCACGCCCTTGTACGTCTACTCGGCCTCGGCCATTCGCGCCCGCGTGCGCGCTTTCGACCGCGCCTTCCGCAAGGTTCCGCACACCGTCTGCTACTCGGTGAAGGCGAACTCCAACCTCGGTATTCTCCGCCTCTTGGCCCGCATGGGCTGCGGCTTCGACGTCGTTTCCGGCGGAGAACTGGAACGAGTGCTGCGTGCGGACCGGCGTGGCGCCGGAAGAGTCGTCTTCTCCGGAGTGGGCAAGACCACGGATGAAATGCTAGCGGCTCTGAAGGCCGGCATCCTGTTGTTCAACGTGGAGAGCGAATCGGAGTTGGGGGTGCTCGCGGATTGCGCGGCGCGCTTGCGGCAGACCGCGCGAATTGCCCTGCGCGTGAACCCGGATGTTTCCGCCAAAACGCATCCTTACGTTTCCACCGGCTTGCACCAGCACAAGTTCGGCATTCCGAGCGGCGAGGCGCGCGCTTTATATGCCCGGGCATCGGGGACGAAGCACCTCAAGATTGCAGGTGTGAGCGTACACATCGGCTCGCAAATTACTGATGTGGCGCCCTTCGCTCTGGCCCTGGAGCGGGTTGCGCAACTGGTGCGCGAATTGCGGGTCGATGGTCACCAGATTGACTATGTGGACGCCGGCGGTGGCCTCGGCATTGCCTATGAAGAAGGCGACTTACCCGGGTTTGGCGACTGCATTGCGGCGTACGCCGATGCCGTGCTGCGGCCGCTGCGTGGGCTGAAAATGCATCTGCTACTGGAGCCAGGCCGCTCGATTGTTGGGGCCGCCGGCGCCCTGCTCACGCGCGTACTCTACAGAAAAACCAACGACGGCAAGAAATTCCTCGTGGTGGACGCGGCCATGAACGATCTGCTGCGCCCTGCACTGTACGACGCCTACCACGAAATCGCCGCGGTCCATTTGGACGGGCGATCTTCTGAGCAGCGAGAAAAGGTGGACGTTGTGGGTCCGGTCTGTGAGACCGGAGACTTCTTCGCTCGTGGCCGTGAGCTCCCCGTGGTGAATGAAGGCGATTGGCTGGCCATCCTGGATGCCGGCGCCTACGGCATGGCACTCGCTTCCAACTACAACACCCGCCCGCGTCCCGCGGAAGTGCTGGTGGACGGCAAATCCGTGAAACTCATCCGGCGGCGGGAGACCATTGCCGACTTGCTTCGTCCGGAGGGTTCCTGAAGAAGAGGAAGCGGAGGGTGGGGAACCTCCGCTTCCGCAGAGCAACACTTACAGGGAGTTCAGGAACGTCAGCAACTGCGATTTCTGGGTGTGGGACAAGCCCAGAAACTTTCTCCGGACGTCGCGTGCTTCCCCGCCATGACGCAGGATGGCCTCCTCGCGCGAGGTAGAGAACCCATCGTGCATCAGCCGGTCATGGGTGCGCAGACCCCAAAGTGGAGTTGTGCGCAGTCTGAAGGCCGTATCCGGCGGGCCGTTTTGCACGATACCATCTCCCGTACCGATGTCGTGCAGCAGAAAAACGGTGGTCAATGGCGGCACGTTCACCGTGCCGGACGCACTGGGTGGCAGAGTCATCCATCCTCCCCTCACGGTGTGCCGTCCCAGACAATTCTTCCACCAACAATGGTCTTCAGAACTTTGACCTCACGGATTCTTGCTGGATCGATGGAGAAGATGTCATCGCTCAGCAGGATCATATCTGCCAGCTTGCCGGGCGTGATTGAGCCTTTTTCTTTCTCCTGAAATTCGGCATAAGCCGATCCCATGGTGTAGGCCTCGATGGTTTCGGGCACGGTGAGTTTCTGCTCCGGGAACCAGCCGTTGGGATTTTTCCCATCCAGCGTGGCGCGCGTGACCGCGGCATAGACAGTCAGCATGGGGTTGAGCGCAGCTACATCCCAGTCGGTCCCGAGAGCCAGACGCACACCGTGATCGAGAAACGTGCGAAAAGCGTAGGTCCGGCTGGCACGGTCGTGCCCGATGCGCCCCTCAGCCCAACGCCCATCATCAATGGCGTGGTAGGGCTGCACCGAAGCAATCACCTTCAACTGGGCGAAACGGTCGAAGTCCCTGGCCGCCATGTGCTGCGCGTGCTCGATGCGGAAGCGGCGGTCGGCCTCGCCGTGGGCCTTGGCGACCTCACTGTACAGGTCGAGGATCATCGAAATTCCCTGGTCTCCAATGGCGTGCGTGCAGAGCTGCAGGCCAGCCGCGTCGGCCTTCATCATGCGTTCACGCATGAGCGACAGCGGTTGCATTTCGTCGGAGAGCAGCCCGTGGTTGTTGGGCGGACCGGTGAAGGGATCGAAGAAGTATGCGGTCCCCGAGCCCAGCGAACCATCGGCGTAGGCCTTGAGCGCCCCGATCCGCAGGTAGGGGCCCCCAAATGCGCGCCGGATGCCGATCTTCGCCTGATCGTCCACATCCATGATGTAAGGCGCCGCATAAATACGCGTGGTCAGTTCGCCGCGTTCCAGCAGCTCCGCGTATACCGCGATGTCGGCGTAATCCGGATTCATGTGCTGCACGCTGGTCACCCCGAGCGAAGCGGCATAGGCCAGGGCCCGCTTGACCGCGTGCTGGCGCTGCTCGTGCGAGAGCGGCGGGATGGCTTTTTCGACGAAATCCGTGGCCGCATCTTTGAGAGCGCCAGTGGGATTGCCATGGGCGTCGCGCACGATGGCGCCCCCGGGTGGATCTGGCGTCTGCGCCGTCACCCCGGCCAGGCGCAGCGCGACCGAGTTGGCCAGCGCCATGTGACCGTCGTAGCGCCCGACGAACACCGGGGTATCGGGCGTGACCGGATCAATCAGTTCCTTGGTGGGCAGCGTCGCCGGGCTCCACTTGGTCTCATCCCAATCGCCGCCCAGGATCCACTCGCCCTTGGCGGTCTTCTTCGCCTGCTCGCCGA
>JBGPJK010000141.1:0-10634 GCA_041485425.1 Terriglobia bacterium
ACTTCGATGACTCGACCTCGCGGGTAGCCCCCGATACCGAGCGCAGCATCCAGCGCCAGCGATCCCGAGGGAATCGCATCCAGCGCCGCTGTGCTATCGACATCGCCCAGACGCATGATGGAACCCTTGCCAAACTGCTTTTCGATCTGGGCAAATGCCAAATCAATCGCTTTGCTACGTTCGTCAGCCATATGAGTGCTGCCTCTCTCAGAATTTGGGGTATGAGAACCCTCGTAGCGTACACCTACGGGCTGGGAAGTCGTAAGTGTTCTACGTCACAAAGCTGTGGAAAGGATAGCACAAAGGCGAACGAAAAGCGAATCTAAAATCCCGGGCAGGTGGCGTTTGACACAGTCAGACTCCGTGTGGAGCCATCCTGAACCCGCCGCGGGCGAAGGATCTGGCGTGCAGCCGCGCCGTGCCCGCGGGTCCACCGTGTTGGTGCTGCGCGCAAGATCCCTCACCCGGCTGAACTGCGCCGGGTTCGGGATGACGGCATCAGGGCACGAGATTCGGAGATATTCAAGATTGGCAATCGGAAATACCCTAGACTTGCAGCTCCGCCCGGATGGTGCCGTCCTCCAAGTTGGACTCCAGGCGGAAGCCCAATTTCTGGGCGATGGTGCGCATTTCGCGGTTCTCCGCCAGGATGGTGGAGACCACACGCTCCAGCTTTTCCTCGCGGGCCACTCCCACCAGTCTGCGATAAAGCTCGGTGCCCATGCCCAGGTGCTGATAGCGGTCGTCCACCAGGACCGCCAGCTCCGCCTCGTTGGTACCGCGCAGCTTGCTGAGGCGGCCGATGCCGATGATTTCCGGGGTCCCGTCTTCCTTCCTGTGCTCCACGGTCAGCGCCATCTCGCGGTCGTAATCAATGAAGCAGATGCGGGTCAGACGCTCGTGGGCCGTGCGTTGGCTTAACTTTAACGGCTGGAAGTAGCGCAGGTACACAGTGCGTTCGGAGAGTGCCTGGTGCAGTTTGATGAGCAGCGGCTCATCTTCGGGACGGATGGGCCGGATGGTCACGTCTTCGCCGTTCTTCATCTTCCAGGGCTTGACGTACTGAATGGGATACGGCCGGATGGCCAGCCGGGGCAGTTTGTCCGGTTTGACCTCCGAGCCATAGACGACCACACGCGCATCCAGCGCCAGCAGCCGCTCGGGCGATGCCAGCAGCGGATTGATGTCAATCTCCCTGATCCAGGGCTGCTCGACCAGCAACTGGCTGAAGCGCACCAGCAACTCTTCGAGCGCCGCCAGGTCCACTGTCTTGCGCCCACGCACTCCGCTCAGCGCTTCGAAGACCTTGGTCTGCTCCATCATGCGCCGGGCCAAGGTAGTGTTGAGCGGTGGCAGTGCCAGCGCGCGGTCCTTGAACACCTCCACCAGTTGGCCACCGGCGCCGAACAACACCACCGGGCCAAACTGGGGATCAACGCTCGAGCCTACGATGACTTCGTAGCCATCGAGTTTGACCATGGGCTGCACGGTGACCCCGAGGAAGTGTTCCGCGCCCGCTTTTTCCCGCACCGAGCTTTCGATTTGCCGGTAAGCGGCACGGACCGCATCGGCATCCCGCAGGTTAAGCTGCACCCCGCCGACATCAGTTTTGTGAGTAATGGTCTCGGAAAACAGCTTGAGCACGACGGGATATCCGATTTCCTGGGCGCGCTCGACGGCCTCAGCTTCGCTGTTGGCCGTGACCGTGAGCACCGTGGGTATGCCGTAGGCGGCCAGTAACTGCTTGGACTCAACCTCGGTGAGGATGGTGCGCCCGGCCTGCCGTGCGCGCTGCACGATGTGCTCCGCCGCCGCTCGATCTGGGCCTTCCTCCGACTCTCCCCGCAGCACCGGAGTTTCGTACAGGCCGCGCAGGTTGTAGCTGTATCGCCACATGTAATGGAAGACTCTGGCGGCCGTATCGGGAAATGGGAAATTGGGAATGCCCGCCCGGTTCAGGATGTCGCGCCCGGCGGCGACCTCTGGGCCTCCCATCCAACTGGCAATGATCGGTTTGCCCGTGCTCTGGGCCAAGGCTTTGATTTGCTCCGCAGTCTGGGTGGGCTCGGCCATCCCCTGGGGACAGATGACCGCCAGCAAGCCGTCCACGTTCGGGTCGTGCACCGCAATGTCGGCGACCTTCGCGTATTTTTCGGGCGAAGCATCGCCCAGAATGTCGATGGGATTGTTGTGGCTCCAGTGCGGCGGCAACATGTTGTTGAGTTCTTCCATGGACTTGGCGGAGAGTTCCGCCAATTGCCCGCCGCTGAAGATCAGCGAATCGGCCGCCAGCACGCCCGGCCCGCCGGCGTTGGTCACGATGGCCAGGCGCGGGCCCCGCGGGCGCGGTTGCTTGGCCAGCACGTCCGCCATATAGAAGAGGTCTGCGAGGGTATTCACCCGCAGCACGCCACAGCGCCGAAAGGCCGCCTCCAGCACTTCATCGCTCCCGGTTAGCGCGCCTGTGTGCGAGGCCGCAGCGTGCGCCGCGGCTTCCGTGCGGCCCGCCTTAATCACGATAATGGGCTTGTTCAGCGAGACTTCGCGTGCCGCCGACAAGAACGAGCGCGCATCGCCGACTGACTCCATGTACATGACAATGCTGTGGGTGCGCGGATCATTGCCCAGGTAGTCGATCAAGTCGCCCCAGCCCACATCGAGCATGGAGCCGACGGAGACGAATACGCTGAAGCCGACCATTTCTTTCTGGCACCAGTCCAGGATGGCGGTGCACAAGGCGCCGCTCTGGCTGATGAAAGCCACATTGCCGGCTCTGGCGATGTTGGGGGCGAAGGTGGCGTTCAGCCCGCTGATTGGATTCATCACGCCGAGGCAGTTGGGGCCGATCAGGCGCATGCGGCTGGCCTGCATGCGTTCCAGGATCTGGCGTTCGAGTTCCTGGCCCTGCTCGCCGTGTTCTTTAAAGCCTGCGGAGATCACGATGCAGCCACGGACTCCGGCTTGCACGCACTCGGTAATGATGTCGGGGACGGTTGCGGCGGGCGTCACCACTACGGCGAGGTCCACCTGTTCGGGAATGTCCGCAACCCGGGGGTACGCCTTGATTCCCAGGACGCTGGTGCGTTTGTCGCTGACCGGGTACACGGTGCCGCCGAACGGACTGCTCACCAGGCTCCACAGAACGGCGCGGCCAATGCTCCCCTGGCGTTCGCTGGCGCCGATCACGGCTACGCTGTGCGGGGTAAAGATGGCGTCCAGAGGATGCCCCTCGGAGCGCAAAACATCGTGCGCCTTATCATGACTGGGCTGGATCTTGCTGGCTGGCTTGGCAGGTTTGACTGTGCTCATAAAGTTCAAAGTGTACCTCCAAGAGAGGCCTGGGTCTGTGACCGGGAACACAGGTGCGGGTTGGGGAGTGGGTGGAACCGGTCTTATGAGGAGGTCTTGTGGGAGGGCACGGCTTCAAAAGCCTGCCCTTCCCAAACCGATTTTCGAAACCAGTTCCAGCCGCTAACCACTGCCCTCCCGCAATTTCCCTGCTGTTCAGCCCTGAACCCATAGTAAAATCTGCGCCATCAAAGCTGCCTTTGGCAGTGTGGGGTAACGTGGCGCTTTCCGCGCTACGATGGTTCCGACCTCGGAGGATTTGATGGAGCAACGGGCCCCTGGCAGTTCCTCGACCCCGGCGGCGAATGCGCCAGCCGCCAAAACATCACACCGCAACGTCTGGGTGGTAACGGCATACGCGATCACCGGTCTCGCAGTGTTCGGAGTGCTGGCGTACTACCTGAGCACTTACCTGGCGCGGTAGCGCACAATCCATCCGCGCGGAGCGCAGCACCGCAACGGCTTAACCCACAGGTGCGCGTGTGTCCTCCCGGAGAGGCAAACCAGATCCTCGTGCTCCGAGTCCCTGCGGCGGTCCGCGAACGTGCTACAATGACCCGCGTTTAAAATGTTTCTCCCGGTTGGCGAACGCCCAGCGGATTCCCCACAGTTCATAAAGCGGATTGATTCACGTGGCCCACGACCCCTCGAACCCAGCCAGCATCACCTATGCCGACGCGGGCGTTGACATTGATCGCGCCAATCGCACCAAGAAGCGCATCAAGTACCTTGCCCACAAGACGTTCACCCGGGGGGTGCTGAGCGAAATCGGCGGCTTCGGCGGCCTGTTTGCGATCGACAAGACCAAGTATGTGGACCCCGTGCTGGTCTCCAGCGTGGACGGAGTGGGCACCAAGCTGAAAGTCGCGTTCGAGATGAAGGTTCACCACACCATAGGCGCCGACCTGGTCAATCATTGCGTCAACGACATTGCCGTGCAGGGCGCCACGCCGCTGTTTTTCATGGACTACCTGGCCACCGGCCGACTCGACCCGGAAGTCGCCGAGAAGGTCATCGAAGGCCTGGCCGAAGCCTGCAAGCACAACGGCTGCGCCCTGATCGGCGGTGAAACTGCCGAGATGCCCGGCTTCTACCCGGAAGGGGAATATGACCTGGCCGGATTCATCGTGGGCGTGGTCGAGCGCGAGCGCATCATCACCGGCAAGACCGTCGAGGCCGGCGACGTGATCCTCGGCCTGGCTTCCAACGGCCTGCACACCAACGGCTACGCGCTGGCTCGCAAGCTGCTGTTCGAAGTCGCCCACTACACCCCGGACACTTATGTGAACGAACTCAAGGGCAAGGTCGGCAACGAACTGATGCGCACGCACAAGAGTTATTGGCCGGCGGTCAAGAGGCTGGTGGATGGCGAGTGCGTGTCCGCGATGGCCCACATCACGGGGGGAGGGATCACCGAAAATCTTCCACGGGTCCTGCCGCGCGGTGTGGCGGCAGTCATTGAGATTAACTCCTGGCCTGTGCCACCGATCTTCGAACACATGCAGACGCTGGGCAACGTCCCGCAGGACGAGATGCTGCGCACCTTCAACATGGGATTGGGAATGCTGCTGGTAGTGCCGTCGAAGAAATTCAAGAAGGCCCAGACCGTGCTGGAGCGGGCGGGAGAGAAACCTTACACGGTGGGGCGGATTGTGAAGGGCGAGCGGAAGGTGATTTACACGTAGGGCAATTTACGATTGCCGATTTGAAACCCTGTCATCCTGCCAAGCGAGGACCTCAGCCCGAGTCGGAGGTGACCACAGGATAGGTAGTGTCCTTAAGAGTGCAGTGTTGGGACACTACCCACAGGATAAGCTCCTGTTTCGTACGCGGTACTCTGCTGTAGAATCTTGGCGCTCAGCCTTACCCCACTGGATGACGGAGTTCCTATGCGCAAATCTGCGGCTATCCTTTGCGTGCTTGTGTCTCTATATGCGGTGGCAGGAAAGAACAGAAAGGACGTTCCACTTGCACCACTGCCTACAGTCATTATCAACGCCAAGAAGGCTTTTCTAACCAATGGTGGTGGCAGTGATCTTGCCTATGATGCCTTCTATTCAGCGATGAAGAAATGGGGCAAGTATGAGATGGTCGGCTCCCCTGATGAGGCTGACTTGATCATCGAGTTGGGGTACCGCGTGGAACACGGCGGAACCCGCGTTTGGAGTTCGGACAATTCCTTATGATGGAACCACTCAGGTCCATAGTACTCAGATCATTGACCCTCAAGTTGTGCTGGTCATCTATGATGCTAGCAAGCACTCATTGTGGTCAGCTGTGGACCACCGCAGGTTAGCGCGCAGGGAGAAGAACAGGGAAAAGGAAACTATCAATTCCGCAGAGAGATTGGTGGAGGAGCTGAAAGCTAGGGCTGACATTCCACAATAGTGGCAGAGGTCTGCTGCTCTGAATTTAGATGCTGCCATTGACGGCATGGGAAAGACTCTTGCTACACTCTTTTCGGCACCTATTTTTGGGATAGTTGTCTGTTCACGCATGTCCAGTTGGAGGTGGGGGCGGGGACGCCCCCACGACAGCCGCCGGGACGGCGGCGCTACCGTTTCAGCAAATCCACTGGCTCCCGCACGTCCGTTACCCGCAAGTACTTAGCCAGCGCCGGATACTTCTGCGCGACGGCTTCGTACATCGCGTACGCAACGTTCCGGTATGACATGTGTCCTGCTGGCCCCGTCCGCAGTTCGGAGATGTAGACCACCTCGGCAAAATCCATCTTGAACAGCGTGCGCTTGCGGAAAGCTAGCGGGATGGCGTACTGCGCGTTCTCCTGAGCTTCCACTCCGCCGCGCTCCGCTAACTGTTCGACTGCGGCTACCGCCCGCCGCATCACGGCGTCGTAGCCTTTCTGTGCGCCGGCTGGCTCTAACTCTTCCGGCGCGTCGTACCCGTGCTTGGTGGTGAACCCCTGTCCAATCTGGATGCAGCGGCGGTGGCGGTGCATGTCGCGGAAGCCGCCCACGTCCATCAGGATGTCGAAGCGGAATTGCTGCCCGGCGCAGAAGGCGCGCAGCATTTCGTCGTGCTTGCCGCGATGGCGCAGGCCCAGGTCAATGATCTCCCGCCGCATGTTTTCGCCCGCGGCTTCCACTGCCTCCCGCACTTGACGGTAGGGATAATGGCAGTGCTCGTAGAGCAGCGTGGTGGCGAGTTCGACTTCCAAGGGTTCTTCGTCCAGCAGGTCCACCATCTTCGCGGGCGTGATGGGCGCGTTCCCCATCAACTCGGCGGCGGCCCTCCGCAACTCGGCGCGCGTCTGCAACTCGTAGACATTCGGGTCGGCATACTTCACCAGGGTGGGCGCCACGCGGATTTCGCGCAGCAGTTCCTGTTCCGCCCGAGCTGCCAGCTCCGGCGAAACCGCGCGGATCTGCTCCACCAGTTCCCGCAAAGACTCCTGGTTCACGTTGTAGGCCGGCGAGGTTGCCGCGCGCTTCAGCAGTTCGCCCAGGTAGCGAACTTCCTTGTGGGTGTGCGCGAGCAGGTGCGCAACCTGGTTCTCCAGGGTTCGCGCATTTACGATTTCCCCCAGCGACGTGTTAGTCGCCAGCGGCAGCAGGTAACGGGTTATGTCGAAAGCCCGCGCCTTCAACGTACGGTCATAGGCTTCCTGCTTCATCTCTGCCGGCTTGGGCGTAATGCCTGCCAAGTACTCGAACATCCGCTGCGACAGCGACTCATATTCGGCGAAAAGAAACTCCACGGTTTCGCGATACAGGGCCCGGGCCGAGACCGGGGCGGGCGAGTCGCCCGCCTCCACACGTTCTTCGCCGAAATCGGGCGTGAAGTAGCCGCTCTTCTTGAAATCCTGGTAGCGGGTGGAGCGCTCCTGGCCGTCCCAACGCTGCTCGTCAGCAACCGCAATCGCCGCGAGGATTGAGAGCCGCTCAATGGCCAGCGCGATGTGGGCCAAATCCGCAATCGAGCGGTGTCCGTACTGGAAGTAGAAGGTGTTGAGGAATTTCTCGGCCTTCTGCTGAGTGATCTCCTTGAGCGATTCCTTCATGGAGAGCGCCGAGCGCGAGTACTTGGCCATGGCGTAAGCCTGGATCTCGGGCTCCGCGCCGTAGACGGCGTAGACCTCAACGGACGGGGCCTCCGGGGATGCATTGTTTCCATTCGAGCGGGGCGTATCGCCGGCAGCCATGCGCGTGATCGACCTCAGATTGGTTGAAGATCTGGAATGCTACACGATACACAATTCGGAGGCGGCGGACACGTGGAATCAGGGGTGGCCAAGGCAAAAACGGGTTCCCCCCTGACTGCAGCTGGTTACCGTTAGGCGCACCTGGTCTTACTATTGTCACTTTTCTTTTGGCAGGTGAATCAGATATAAAGTACGTACTACCTTTATTACATGAGCCGTCTCTTTCTCACAATTTTCTTGTTGGGGTTGTTGGCTACGAGTGTCGCTACCGCGCAGAGCCCGCTTCTGATCGCTTCGGGGGCGAACAGCGATAACTTGCCGCCGTTCGTGCTTTCCTCCGGCAGTGGCTCTTTGCCCGTTTCTGCCGTGATTCTGCCGGCGGACCGGACTGCGCCACTGAACCCACCGGCTGCGCTTCCGCGCATGGCGCCCGAACTGGCTCTGCATGCCTATGAGCGGCGGTCGGCACTGCAGTCCGCAGAACTGGTTTCCTATCACGCCACCACCCTGATCCGCGCCGCGCTTCCGGACACTTCTCAATACGGGGAATATGAACTGGAGCGGCACTACGCCGCGCCTCGCACGTTGGAGTTCAAAGCGGTGCATTTCACCGGGGATGGCTTCGTAAAGACCAACATCATCACCCGCCTGCTGCAGTCTGAGGTGGATCACCTGCAGAAGGATGACATGTCGCTGACCGCCCTCAGTCCTGCGAATTACAAGTTCTTTTTTAAAGGGACTAGTGACATCGACGGGCGCCTGGTACACGTCTACCAGGTAAAGCCGCGCCAGAAGCGGGCCGGCCTGTTCAAGGGACGCGTCTATCTGGATGCCCACACCGGCAGCCTGATGCGTGCCGAGGGCAGCGTGGTCAAGTCGCCGTCGTTTTTCATCAAGAAGATTGAGTTCGCGCAGGATTACGAAGACATCGGCGGGTTCACTTTTCCGGTGCACATTCATTCCGAGGCCCAGGCACGCCTGGTGGGACGCGCCATCGTGGATATCTACCAGAACAACTATCAGCCCGTCGCGAACACGACCGAAGCGATGCAGCAGATCTCCTCCCGGTAGAAACCGTTTTTCATTCCAGAATTTCTCCATTCGACAATCGGCCATCGAAAATCGACAATTAACTGTGCACCCGGCTCTTGCATCCCTCGCCCACCGCCCCTGGCCTTTGCCGGATGGGCCGTGGATCATGGCGCAAACCTGGCACGATCTGCTGTTCGCTCATTGGCCGCTCGCGCCGGAAGCTTTGCGCCCCTTGGTTCCCGCGCAACTTCTTCTGGATACCTTCGACGGCCGCTGCTGGGTTGGAGTGGTTCCGTTCCACATGAGCGGGATTCGCGTGCGTGGCCTGCCTGCGCTGCCGGGACTCTCGCGCTTCCCCGAACTGAACGTCCGCACCTATGTCACACTGGATGGCAAGCCCGGCGTTTACTTTTTCAGCCTGGATGCCGCAAACCTGCCGGCGGTGTGGGCCGCACGCAGGTTTTACCGGCTGCCGTACTTTCACGCTCGCATGTCGGTGGAAGTCAACCGCCAACGGATCGGGTACGATTCCAGCCGCTATCGGGGGGATGCGGAATTTCGCGGACATTACCAGCCCGTGGGTGAGGCCGGCGTGCGGGAAAAAGGCCGCCTGGAGCACTGGTTGACCGAGCGTTACTGCCTGTACACCGTGGCAGCAGGGCATGGATATCGCGCTGAAATCCATCACCGGCAATGGCCGCTGCAGGACGCAGAAGCTGAAATTGAGATGAACACCGTGGCGTTGGCGGCGGGAATTGCGCTGCCTCAAAGCCGTCCGCTGCTGCACTTCGCGCGGAAATTGGAAGTGCTGATCTGGCCCTTGAGACAAGTGCAGTAACGGCAAGGGGTGCGGGTCAGCAGATACGGCTTGCCTTGCTTTCCCACTTGTCGCGGCGATCTGCTCCCTCTATTCTGCTGTCTCTTATGCCTCACGGCCCCGACCAGCTTTTGCTTGAGCTGTTTGCCATCTTCGTGGCCGCGAAGGTGGTGGGGGAACTCTTCGAGAACCTGAGCTTGCCCGCGGTGCTGGGCGAAATCCTGGCGGGGGTTACTCTCGGCCCGTATGCCCTGGGCTGGACCCACCCCAGCGATACCATCCACTCCCTGGCAGAGATCGGCGCCATCTTTGTGCTGTTCAGTGCGGGCCTGGAAACCAGCCCGCACGACCTGATCCGCGTGGGGCGCAAGGCGCTGCTGGTGGCTGTGGCCGGGATCGTGGTGCCTTTCGTTCTGGGTTTCGTGTACATGAAATGGCGTGGCGACGCCTCCACCGAGGCGGTTTTTGTGGGCGCCGCCATGGTGGCCACCAGCGTCGGGATCACCGCGCGCGTGCTGGGCGACTTGCGCGTGCTTTCCACACGCACGGCCAAGATTATCCTGGGCGCTGCTGTCTTCGACGACATCCTCGGCATGGTGTTGCTGGCGATCGTGGCTGGACTGGCCTCCGGCGGCGGTCTGGAGTGGCTGCACCTCGGTGTCCTGAGCGCGGAGGCCGCGGCCTTCGCCCTTTTTATGATCTTTGTCGCTCCCCACATTGTCCGTCGGATCCAGCCGGGGATGGAACGCCTTTCCACGCAGAATGCCTCACTGATCGTGGCTCTCGCCCTTTGCTTGTTCCTTTCCTGGCTTTCCGCCAAGATTGGCATGGCCGCGATCATCGGAGCCTTCTTTGCCGGCTTGATGTTCGCGGACTTCGCCCCCAAATGGAACCTGCTGCCGCGCGTGGGCGGGATCACCGAGTTTCTCGGGCCGTTTTTCTTCTTTTCCATCGGCTCCCGCCTGGACGTGCACCTGTTCAGCGGGGATGTGCTGTTCGCCGCGATTATCATCTCGTTGCTGGCCATCGTGTCCAAGGTGGTCGGCTGCGGATTGCCCTTGCTGGGCGATGGCTGGCCCACCGCGTTGCGCGTGGGAGTGGGCATGATGCCGCGCGGTGAGGTTGCCCTGATCGTTGCCCTGGTCGGATTGCAGTCGCAGATCGTGACCCAGTCCACCTATGCGATTGTGGTGTTCATGACCGCGGTCACCACGCTCCTCGCGCCGCCGCTGTTGCGCTACCTGTTCCGGAGCGAGAGTCGGGAGGCTGCGCCAT
>JBGPJK010000142.1:0-10611 GCA_041485425.1 Terriglobia bacterium
CTGCTCAAGGAGAAAATTATCGGGCCGCTGGCGCTGGGGACGTTTTATCCCGAGCTGACCAAGCGCGGCCTCATCTGCGTGACGGAAACGACGACACGCGCGCAGATCGAGAAACTTGCCGCGTCGCTGCGCAGAATTCTCGTGACGCCGCTCTGATCTGAAAGGGACACTTTGACCGACAAGATTCGCAAAGCCGGACGCCACGTCAACCAGAGTGAAGGGCTGATCTTCGAGAAGTCCGCCCCCGGCAAACGCGGCATTGAACTGCCGCCGCTGGACGTGCCTCCGGTGGACGCGCGCGCGACGCTTGGCACAGCCTTCACGCGCGACGCCGTCGGCGGTTTCCCCGAAGTCAGCGAAATCGAAGTGATTCGCCACTTCACGCGGCTCTCCACCTGGAACTATGCGATTGACCTGGGAATGTATCCGCTGGGCTCCTGCACGATGAAGTACAACCCGCGCGTAAACGAATACGTCGCGCGGCTCGATGGCATCGCCACGGAACATCCCTACCAGCCGATGGAACTGGCGCAAGGCTGCCTGAAGATTCTGCAAACACTCGCCAAGTGTTTGCTCGAAATCACGGGCATGGATGCGATTACGCTTGAACCTGCCGCCGGAGCGCAAGGGGAACTCACCGGGCTGTTGCTGATCCGCGCGCTGCTTCAAAGCCGCGGCAACCCGCGCAAGAAAGTTCTGATCCCGGACTCCGCGCACGGCACCAATCCGGCCACCGCAGTGATCGCCGGCTACGAAGTGCAGAACATCCGCTCCGACGCGCAAGGCCAGATGGACATCGCGCAGCTTCGCGAGATCGTCAATGAAGACGTGGCCGCGCTGATGGTCACCAACCCCAGCACCATCGGAATCTTCGAACAGCGCATCGCTGAGGCTGCGGAAATCCTGCATGCCAAGGGCGCGCTGCTCTATATGGACGGCGCGAACATGAACGCGCTGGCCGGCGTGGCGCGGCCCGGCGATTTCGGCGTGGACGTCATGCACCTGAACCTGCACAAGACGTTTTCAACGCCCCACGGCGGCGGCGGTCCGGGCGCGGGACCGGTGATGGTGAAAAAGATTCTCGAGCCGTTTCTGCCCATCCCCGTACTGGTGGAAAAAGGCGATGGCACGCTCGCGCTTGATAACAACCGGCCGCAATCCATCGGGCGCGTGCGCGCATTCTGCGGAAACTTTGGCGTGCTCGTCCGCGCGCTCGCTTACACGCTGGCGTACGGCCCTGGCATCCGTCAGGCCACCGAAGACGCCGTGCTCAACGCCAACTACATCCGCAAACACTTAGAAGACGTCTTCGAGCTGCCGTACAAGATGCCTTCGATGCACGAGGTGGTCTTCAGCGACGCACGGCAGAAGAAAAACGGCGTGAGCACGATGGACATCGCCAAGCGGCTGATCGACTACGGCTTCCACCCCTACACGGTTTCCTTCCCGCTGATTGTGCACGGTGCACTCATGATCGAGCCCACCGAGAGCGAGTCCAAGGAAGAGATGGACCTGTTCATCGAGGCCATGCGCTCCATCGCGGAAGAGGTGCAAGAAGATCCGCAAATGGTGCTCGATGCGCCGCATTCGACGCGGGTCTCGCGCCTGGACGAGGTTGCCGCCGCCCGCAAGCCTGTGTTGCGCTGGAAACCTGACCACTCTTAACCACAAAGGACACGAGGGGGAACGAAGTATCTCCAGGTCTGCGTTCGTGTTCCTTCGTGTCCTTAGTGGTTAAACCTTCTCTTGCCTTTCTCGGTTATTCCCCCTGCGACCCTGTGTCCTGTGGTTAAATTCTTCTCTTGGCCGCCCCTGCCAGAAAACCGGTAGCCCCACCTCAGAAGCCCGAGGGCCTGTTCGCTTCGCCCGAGAAGCGTAACGTTGTCCTCTGTCTTCTGATCATCGTCGCCACCTTGGCGCTCTACAACCCGGTCAACAGCCACCCGTTTGTCAATTATGACGATGACCGTTACGTCACCGGCAATCCCCACATCCGCGCTGGCCTGAGCTGGGACACGATCACTTGGGCTTTTACCACGACCGAGCAGGCCAACTGGCATCCGCTCACGTGGATTTCGCATGCGCTCGACTACCAACTGTTTCACCTGAACGCCGCGGGACACCATTTCACGAGCCTGCTGATCCACGCTCTTGGCGGAGTGCTGCTGTTTTTGCTGCTGGTCCGCGGAACCGGCCGCGTAGGTGCGAGCCTGTTCGTCGCAGCACTGTTTGCGCTTCATCCCATCAACGTGGAATCGGTCGCATGGGTCGCGGAGCGTAAGAACGTCCTCAGCACATTTTTCTTTTTTTTGACAATCGGCGCCTATGGCTGGTACGCGCTAAAGACGAACTGGCGGCGCTATCTCGCGGTGGCGGCTTGGTTTGCACTGGGACTGATGTCCAAACCCATGGTGATCACCCTGCCCTGTGTCCTGATGCTGCTGGATTATTGGCCGCTCGCCAGGATTGAGGGCAGCACGCCGGCGGCAATGCGTGTGCCGCAGATGCCCCTCCCCCGGCTGATGCTGGAGAAGCTGCCGCTGCTCGCCCTTTCGGCCGCCAGCGCGGTAATCACCATGCGGGCGCAAAAGGCGGGCGGGGCGGTACGCTCCACGCTGCAGTTCTCGCTCGGCGTGCGCCTGGAAAATGCAATCGTCGCCTACGCCACCTACCTGTGGAAGATGCTCTGGCCGGCGCGACTGGCGCCGCTCTATCCCCATCCCGGAGATTCGCTGCCTGCATGGCAAGTGGTTGTGTCGGCGCTGGCGCTGCTGGCCATTACCGGAATCGTTCTGAAGCTCCGCTCCAAGCGGTATTTGCTGATGGGCTGGCTGTGGTTCCTGGGAACCCTGGTGCCGGTGATCGGAATGGTGCAGGTGGGTGACGCGGCCATGGCGGACCGCTACGCTTATATCCCGCTGATCGGAATTTTCGTCATGATCACGTTCGGTCTGGCCGATCTGGCCGAGGCGCGCAAGCTCAGCCTGACCTCGCGTGTAATTCCAGCCGCCTGCATCCTGGTCGCGCTGGGATTCGTCACCCACCGCCAGCTGAGCTACTGGTCCAGCAGCTACGAGCTGTGGGCGCACACACTGGCGGTCACCGACAACAATTTCATCGCGCACGACAACCTGGGCGGCGCCCTGCTGCTGATGGGTCGGGCCGACGAGGCCCACTCGCACTTCCAGGCTGCCGCCGAGATCAACCCACGCGATCCCATGAGCCGCTCCAACCTCGGCGCCTATTTGCAGGAGCACAACCAGCTTCGCGAAGCCGTCGAACAGTATCAGACCACCATCCGCCTGACCACCGATGCGGGACTGCTCGCTTCCACGTACGCCAACCTGGGCGGGGCCTATCGTGACTTGGGTGAAGACGCGAAAGCACAGGAGAGTTACGACCAAGCGATTCGCCTGAATTCCAACCAGTTCAATGCCTACTTTGGATTAGGCCGGCTGCTGGAACAACAGGGCAAACTGAGCGCGGCGATCACGAATTACAACCACTCGCTCCAGCTTCACCCCACCGATCAGGGATACCTCCGCCTCGGGCACTCGCTGGAAATGGCGCACCTGCGCCCCGAAGCCTTGGCGGCCTATCGGGAGGCGCTGAAAATCAATCCCGATTCCACCGAAGCCCGGCTGGCGATGGACGCGCTGAGCAAGGACCATTAACCACCAAGGAGCACGAAGGAAATCGCCAGTGGGATTTCTCCTTCGTTAACCTTCGTGTCCCTGGTGGTCAAGAGGTTTTGTTTTTCTACTTCTTCTCGGTCAATTCCACCACGGCCCGGGTGTTCTCCCAGTCCAGGTACATGTGGCAGCCGGTTCCCATCTCGTGGAACGAAATCGTAAAGTTCTCGACCGGACCGGCAGTCTTGGAAACGCTCATATCCACCCGTGCCAGTTCGTCGTCTTCGTACTTATAGGGAATGCCCCATTCCCCGGTCTTCTTGTTGATGATCAGCGTCCACTTATCGGCCGTGGGCACCGTGAAGATGGTGTAACTGCCCGCAGGCACACCTTTGCCGCCCACGGTCAGGTCTGCAGTGGTGACCAAGGAAGTGGCTTCATTGGCGCCAGTGCGCCAGACCTCTCCGTAGGGCACGAGTCCGCCGTAAATCTTGCGGGGTTGGTGGGTCTTGGGGTCGTTGACCCGCGGGCTGGAGTAGTCCACGGTAATACTCTTGCCATCCGAGAACTTGCATGCCGCCTGAGCCGGCGGGCTGGCACGCTTGCTCTTGTCCTGCTGGGCGAGGGCCAGCGTGGAGAGACTGAGGATAAGCAATGTGAGAAGGGCAACGCGTTTCTGCATGAGTTTCTCCTGTCTGAGCATTTAGCACTTGGCAGTTAGCATTTAGCCATTCAGGGTTCCCGCCCGGTTTTCAAGACGCGCCATCAACGCTTAGGGGCCAAGTGCTGATTGCCAAGTGCTGTTAGACGCATCGACGAAGGGCAGGATAGCGGACCTCCGCAATTATGCGACACGCGGGGCAGCCGTTACAATCACCCCATGCCGGTATTCAACGAAAAACATGAAGAACTGGAACACTTCGAGACCATGATGGGCGTCCCAGGGGGTCGCCTGGCCGTAACTATGGATCTGGTCACCGATGCCATGGCGCTGGTCGGCCAGCACGGGGTCTATTGCCAGAGCCAGCGCTGGCCGGGACGGCCGGTGATGGATATCCAGATCATCATGAAGAATTTGACGGACGCAAAAGAGTTGATCCAGAGCGTGATGGCGGAGTTGCAGAAAACGAAGAAAGAACATTAACCGTCGAGCACGCAAAGTCCGCCGAGGAATCGCAGCGTTTCCCTGATCCGCGGCGCCCTTCCGCGTACTCGGCGGTTTTCATTCCTACACCAGCGTGTACTTCCCTCGCTCAATCACCTTCTGCGCGATCTGCTGGCGCAACGCAATCGTGTTGAACGGCTCGTACTTCGCCAAGCGGCGGAGTATGGCCAACTGCGTCCGCAGCATGTCGCCTTCCGCCACGGCCGCGATCACTTTCTTCGCCGCGGCTTCGATCTTCTCCATAGCTTGCGAGAGATACACCCGCGTCATGGCAATGGGTAACGCGGCAGCGGATTCGCCCGAACGCTCGGCAATCTTCTGCGCGCGCAGCACGGCTGACTCCATGGCATAGGTTTCAATCGTCATGTCGGCAATGGCGCCCATGACCTCCTGATGGTCCTGGATCGCCTGCATGTACTTTTGTGTCGCAGATCCAGCGGCGAACAGGCCGAGCTTCTTGGCCTGCGCCACCAGTTTGCGTTCGTCTGCCAGCGGTCCCTCGACTTCCTCGCCGACCGAAGGTCCGGCCAGCACTTCATCCATCAGCTTCTTGATCGCCGGCATGAGCGGCAACTGGCCCGACATGGCCCGCTTCAGCAGGAAGCCCGTAATGATCAGCCGGTTGATTTCGTTGGTGCCTTCAAAAATGCGGTTGACACGGGCATCGCGATAGGCGCGCTCGGCGGGATACTCTTCGACAAAGCCGTAGCCGCCGTAAATCTGCACCGTCTCGTCGACCACGTAATCCACCATCTCCGAGCCCCAGACTTTGACAATGGAGCACTCGACCGCATACTCCTCAATCGCTTTGCGGATTTCTTTGCTCGCGTCGGCGCCGGACTTATCCACCTCGGACAGCGCCACGTCCATCATGCCGACGGTGCGATAAACCATGGACTCGCCCGTATAGACGCCCACCGCCATGTTGGCGAGCTTTTCGCGGACCAGTCCGAAGTCGGCGATCACTTTGCCGAACGCCTTGCGCTGCTTGGCGTAACCGATGGAGTTCTCCAGAGAAACCCGCGCCCCGCCCACGCACATCGCTCCCAGTTTGAAGCGGCCCACGTTCAGGATGTTGAACGCAATGATGTGACCCCTGCCGATTTCACCCAGCAGGTTTTCAACCGGTACCTTGCAGTCGTTGAGAATGATGGGGCAGGTAGACGATCCGCGGATGCCCATCTTGTGTTCTTCCGCCCCGATGGAGAATCCCGGAAAAGTCTTTTCCACCAGGAATGCCGTGAACTTTTCTCCGTCCACCTTGGCAAAAACCGTGAACAGATCAGCGAAGCCGGCGTTGGTGATCCACATCTTCTCGCCGTTAAGGATGTAGTGCTTGCCGTCAGGCGAAAGCTGGGCCCGGGCACGGCAGTTGAGCGCATCCGAACCGGAAGAAGCTTCCGACAAAGCATAGGCGCCGACGATCTCTCCAGTCGCCAGCCGTGGCAGATACTTCTTCTTTTGCTCTTCAGTTCCGAAATACACGATGGGTAGCGTGCCGATGCCGGTGTGTCCGCCCCAGGAGGTGGCGAACCCGGCGTACTTGGCGATGTGATCGGCAATCACCGCAGCCGTGACCTTGTCCATGTCCAGGCCGCCGTAGGCCTCGGGGATCTCGACTCCACTGAGCCCGAGCTCGCCGGCTTTTTTCAGCAGGTCGCGGGTGACAGAAAAATCCTTGTGCTCAATTTTTTCGGCGTTGGGAATGATTTCGTTGATGGCAAATTCTTCCGCCGTCTGGCCGATAAGCTGGTGCTGCTCGGTGAAATCTTCAGGCGTGAAAACTTCTTCCGGTCGGCGCTCTTCCAGCAAGAAGCTGCCGCCGGAGACTTTGGTATTGGGTATTGCAGTGGTAGCCATGTCAAACCCCTCCTTCACCACAAAGGGCACGAAGGATCACGAAGGGAAGATTGCCAGTTCGTGCCGTTTACCAAACGTTTGATGCAGTCTCTTAGATGGACAACATTAAAGTTTATAAGCAGGCCGATGGATTTGCCACTGAGCTTGAGGTACGAAAGAATCTGCGCCTGGCGGATCGGGGCGATCGCATCAATGGACTTCAGTTCGACTACAACCAGGTCTTCGACAAGCAAATCAATTCGATAGCCGACGTTGAGTTTGGTGCCGTAATACACCACCGGCAGTGACACTTGGGCGTCAGCCCTGTACCCCATGTCCGCCAGTTCGTGCTGCAAGCATGCTTGGTAGGTACTCTCGAGCAGGCCTAGGCCGAGTTCAGTGTAAACCTTCATGGCGGCTGTAATGATGGCGTGGCTGACTTGATTGGCGGTAAGACTCTGGACAGTTGCACTTGCCATAGAACCCTTCACCACAAAGGACACGAAGGCTCACGAAGGAACCTGGTCAAGTATCAAACCCATCCGTACCACATCCACCGCACGCTGTCAGTGACCTTCGTGTACCTTCGTGTCCTCTGTGGTGATCTCTGCTCTTATTGCAAATTTTCGAAAATTCCCGCCGCTCCCATGCCGCCGCCGACGCACATGGTGACCATACCGTAGCGCCCATTATGGCGCTTCAGTTCGCGGATGACAGTGGCCGTCAGCTTGGCCCCGGTGCAGCCCAAGGGATGTCCCAAAGCGATGGCGCCGCCGTTCGGGTTGACGCGATGCGGATCAAGTCCGACTTCCTTGATCACGGCCAGCGATTGCGCCGCAAAAGCCTCGTTCAACTCGATCACGTCAATGTCGGAGAGTTTCAGTCCGGCCAGCTTCAGCGCCTTGGGAATGGCGAATACCGGTCCGAGGCCCATTTCTTCCGGCTTGTATCCCGCGGTAGCGAAGGAAACGTAGCGCGCCAGCGGCTTGATCCCGAGCGCCTTCGCACGGTCGGCGGACATGACGACTGCGACTGCGGCGCCGTCGGACATCTGCGACGAGTTGCCCGCCGTGACTGTGCCCTTGGCGTGGAACGCGGGCTTGAGCGACAGAAGAGCTTCGAGCGAGGTATCGGCGCGCGGCCCCTCGTCCACTTTGAAGATGATCTCGTGCCGCTTCGGCTTCGAGCCGTTCGGCGTTGTGAAGCTCACTGACACGGGCACGGTTTCGTCGGCGAACTTGCCGGCCTGGATCGCCGCCAGTGCCTTCTGATGGCTGTGGTAGGAAAATTCGTCCGCCTGCTCGCGAGTGATACCGAAACGCTGCGCCACCCGCTCGGCGGTCAGGCCCATCGAGAGATACGAGCCCGGATGATGTTCCACCAGCCAGGGATTGGGCGAGATCTTGTTTCCGCCCATGGGGATCATGGACATGGATTCAGTGCCGCCGGCCACGATAATCTCCGCGCCGCCCGCCATAATGCGCTCGGCGGCCAAGGCAATCGCCTGCAGCCCGGAAGAACAGAACCGGTTGATGGTCAGGGCCGACACCTCGACCGGCAACCCAGCCCGCAGCGAAGCAATACGGGCGACGTTCATGCCTTGCTCGGCCTCAGGCATGGCACAGCCGAGGATGACGTCTTCAATTTCTTTGGGATCAACTTGTGGCACGCGCTCCAGCGCGC
Source organism: Terriglobia bacterium (assembly GCA_041485425.1). GTDB lineage: Bacteria > Acidobacteriota > Terriglobia > Terriglobales > Acidobacteriaceae > JAIQET01. Next base: position 8,320 of record JBGPJK010000142.1, read on the forward strand.
CCTTGATGGCAACCGCAGCCAGTTCATCAGGACGAGTAGCCCGCAGCGTGCCTTTGAAGGCGCGGCCTACGGGGGTGCGAACAGAAGAAGCGATGATGACTTCACGCATGGGAGACTCCTGAAATCAGCACTTAGCAATTAGCACTTGGCAATTAGCCAAACCTTCTTTTTCTGTCACCCTGAGCGTAGCGAATGATCTGCCTTATTCGATGCGCGCACCAGCTCAAACGCTGATGTATTCAATCGTGGTATGAGCTGCACGTATTCCGGCCCAGCGCATCCAGCGGGATGCCAACGGCCCGCAACTTCGCCCAGTCCTGCTGCATCATTCACTTGAGAATCCCGCGCTTTAGGGTGGCAGGCTGATGACGGCCATCGCACATGAATGGCTCGTCATTGAATCGGTCCAGATCTTCGACCCATGTGGCGGCATCATGAATCAGCGGCTTAGAAAGACCGTCAATCCATTCCTCCGCGTCGCGTTCGCGCCTTATGTCTGCAACCATTTCGCGATACCCTGCTTCCAACTCCCCCGAGTTGTCGGCGCCGTCATTCATTGAGTCCATCACAACCACCGATTCACCGAAGTTGTCCCTCTATGCGGAAGTGGTGATGTACTCGGTCATGGCTGTAGGGGCAGGAATCGCGTCGCCGTGCTGGCGCATGCCTTCCAAGTGGAACTCGATCGCCTCGCGAATCAGTTCCTTCACTTCATCGAGCGTCTTGCCCGCCACACCGAGCCCGGGAAGATCGGGGGCGTATGCGCCCCAACCGGTGTCGGATTTTTCGTAGACGATGAGATACTTCATTTCAGACCTGCCTGTTTCAGAATATTGTTCAATGTTCCGGGTGGAATGTCCACTGACGGATGCCCAGCGACAGTAACCGTTCCCGGTTTGGAAGGGTGGTGAAACTGCCGATGGCTGCCCTTGGTTCGAACCAGCCGCCAACCGTCTCCCTCCAGCCGCTTGATCACGTCCCGGACCTTCACTGCAACCCCGACTCATCGTTCCCATGGCTGTAAGTCCCTCGCCGACCGAGGTCGGGAAAACATGACGCGAATCACGGCAAGATTCGTGCCGCAATGCTCTCGAATGCCTCTCGCCGCTGCGCCAACTGTTCATCCGAGAGGCTAAACATCTCCCTCCAAACGTCCGCGACGATTGATACGACCTCGCCCTTGGAGATTCTGCGATTAGAGGATGCTCTCTCAGCTTCTCCGACGCGATCAGTAATCATTTCCGCTTCTGAATCGTATTCGTCATCCGGCGCGCCCATCGAAATGAGTCCTTCTACATCCTCCTCCCGTGGAAGCTCGCTCACCTGTTGAAGTCGAGTGGTCATCGGCTCGAATCAATTCCTCAGCGTCTTCCCCGTCTTCAGCGTGTACTGAATCCGCTCCTGCGTCTTCTTCTCCCCGCACAGCGACTTGAAGCCTTCGCGCTCCAGATCGAGGACGTACTGCTCACTGATCGGAGTGCCCGAGGTCACATTGCCGCCGCACAACACCTCAGCGATCTTGTTGCCCAGTTTCACTTCGTATTCGGAGATGTAGCCGCCCTCATGCATCAGGTAAACCCCCAGCTTGAGCAGGGCCAAAACACTTTCCCCAGGGGCGGGGACGTCGGTTCTGGGCAGCGGCGGCTCGTAGCCGGTGTGCACCAATTCCAGCGCACGGGCCTTGGCGTCGGCCAGGACGCGCTCCCGGTTCATGGTGATGCGGTCGGAGTCGGTGAGGAAGCCGTAGCTGCGGGCTTCGTGGGCGGAGGTCGCAACTTTTCCCGTGGCGACCAGCTCGAAGATTCTCTTCATGGCCTCCGTCAGTTCGACCGACTCGCCGCGGCCGTCTTTTCGAATGGCCGCGGCGGTGTCCACGGCGCGCAGCAACAGCTCTTTGCAACCGCCTGCGCCGGGGAGCAGGCCCACGCCGACTTCGACCTGTCCCATGTACAGCTCGGCATGCGGCTGGCGAGCGGCGGCGTGCAGCGAGACCTCGCAACCGCCTCCCAGCGTCAGGCCGAACGGCGCCACCACCACCGGCTTGAGCGAAAACTTGATGGCCTGGGTCGCGCCCTGAAAGGTGCGGATGGCAAGGTCCACGTCATCCCACTCTTCCTCCTGGATGGACATGAGCAGCAGCATCAAATTCGCGCCGACCGAGAAATTGCCGGCGTCGTTGGTGATGACAAACGCGTCGAAGTTGTCCCCCGGGCCGCCGGGCTTCAGCGTCTGCAAAATAAGCTGGATGATATCGGCGCCCAGCGAGTTCATCTTGGAGTGGAACTCGATGCA
>JBGPJK010000143.1:0-10604 GCA_041485425.1 Terriglobia bacterium
CATACGCGCCATGATGAATGAGGGGCTTAGGCGCAAGGGATTTGAGGTCGTCACAGCCTCCAGCGTGTCCGAGGCTCTGAAACACATTGCTACAGAGCGCTTTGATGTGCTCATCACCGACCTGCATATGCCTGACCCAGGCGACGGTTTTACCGTGGTCAGCGCGATGCGCCACTCCCAACCGGAGGCATTGACGCTGCTGGTCAGCGGCTACCCTGACGTGCAAAGCGCCATGGCCGCCATCCTTCTGGAGGCGGACGAAATCGTGGTGAAGCCATTCGAGATTTCGCGGCTCACCGAACTCGTCCGAGAAAAAGTGCTCAATCGCAAACCCACGAAACGGTTGGACAAGGAGAGAGTGGGCGTGATACTGCAGCGGTGCGTCAGCAGTATCGTCGAAGACTGGTTGGCGCGGGCGAAACAGAGCAGTGACCTCAACTGCCTTCCGCTTAGCGATGAGGAGCGCACTGGACATCTTCCTAAGCTGGTTGAGGATCTGGCTCTTCGCCTGAGCAAGTCCAGCGCCACCAGCCAGGACAGCGATGCCATCTTTTCCGCTGCCGCCGTAGCCCACGGCAAGCTGCGGTATCTGCAAGGCTACACACCCGCCATGCTGGTGCACGAATCGCGAATACTGCAGGTGACCATCTTCGGGGCGTTGCAGAGCAATCTGAAGTCCCTGGATTTCAGCTTGCTGTTACCCGATGTCATGGCTATCGCAGACGAGGTAGATGCGCAGTTGACCCAGTCGATGGACAGCTATATGAAACTCATGCAGAAGGCGGTGGCAGCCTAGCGAACGATGTTTCTCTCTGCGGTTAGCTCGGCTTGTCCTGTCATTTCCCGATTCGAGGAGGGTACGAACCGGGAGGGCGGCGGCCCCTGTCCTTTCCGCCCCAACGTGTGCCGCCCAACTCGCTACGTACACGTCCAACACTGAGCACATATATTCCCTGGTTACCGGGAGTACATAGGCAGCAGCGGTTCTTCGCGTTCTCAGCATTGTCTCAGATCTAGACAAAATGGGCGTTTTCTTGACATCTACCCAAATTGAGGGAGAATGGGTCAAGGCACTGCCAAAATAGAACACTGAAGATCGCGGAGCTGCTCTGCCACTTCGAAGGGGGTGCGGCGGTTTCTGCTGCTCGCGTCTGTGAGGAATGGAGCTGCGGAATGGATTACTGGCTTGTCCTCGGACTTTTGTTGGCGGGTTGCGGCGTTGGAGCGCTGCTGACAGCGGTCGTCTATTTAACCCAACTTAAGAGGGTCAAGAACGACCTGCAAACGGGTTACCCCGGTTCGCAAAGCAGATCGCAAAGTCCTCCGGATTCGAAGGACAAAGGACCTCAACGGAGGTCCGCGTGACTTATCTTCCCCATCACTTGTCCTCTCTCCCCGACACAAAGCCAGCGATTTCATCCTGGAGGATTTGAAAAGTGAAATCAGGAACCGCACCAGAGCTTGAGGTGCTGGGGTTGCCTTTCGCCACGGGCTCCCATCCCATGTGGATTTTCGACCGGGAAACCCTCGCCTTCCTTGACGTGAACTATGCCGCAGCCCTGCAGTATGGCTATTCCCGGGAAGAGTTCCTGGCCATGACGATCGTTCAGATCCGTCCTGCCGCAGAAATGCCAGAGCTGCTTCGACATACGCGCGATCCGGAGCTGATGGGCCAAAGCACAGCGGAGAAGTGGCGTCACCAAAGTAAGAGCGGAACTGTCTTTCCGGTCACGATCACAAGCTGGGAGCTAACTTTTCACGGGCGCCCGGCCGAGCTCGTTCTTGCCAGGAGAGAAAGTACGGGGTGATTCAAGACAGTCCATTTTCCTCCGTACCGGAAGGACAGACTCTGGGAAAGTTATGACAATACTTCTGATCGAAGACAGCAAACTACTGCGGACCGCGAATGCACGGGCCCTCGTCAAGGCCGGCTATCAAGTTATTGGTGTCGGAGATGGAGAGGCGGGTTTACGCAGCGCTCGGGAGACCATCCCTGATCTCATCCTGCTTGACATGCTTTTGCCCAAAATCACGGGGCTCGATGTACTTAAGGGTCTTAAGAGCGACGTGCGGACGAGAAACATTCCCGTCATCGTCTTAAGCGGCCTATCTCAGGCCAACGAAGCCAAGCTCGTGGAAGAAGGTGCGGCGGCCTTCTTCGAGAAATCAGAGAAAATGCTGGACAACGATTCAGCAGATCTGATTGAAGCCGTGAAAGGCGTGTTAGCCAACGCCAACAAGTAAGAGCCGGGCAGCAAATCAGTGCAAGCCAGCTTCCGTAAGGCTTGGCGTTCACGTGCCAAACGTGAATCGCCGCGACCAAGAGGTTTACATGGCATGAGTAACGCGAATGCAGTTGCGCCTGCACCTTCTGTGTCTATGGGAAGTGCGCTTGTGGTATCCAATGATGCGGCCACCATCAAGCAACTCAGCGTGTCGATGCAACAACTCGCCATGTCCCCAGAAGTATGTTTCGAGGTTCCCACTGCGCTGGGCCTGCTGAACCAGCGAAAATTCGAAGCTGTAATTGTCGATCTCCAGTTGGGAGATCAGGCTAAGGCAGTCCTGGAAAAAATACGGATCTCCCCTTCGAATCGGACTGCCGTGATATTCACGATCAGCGACAGCGAGGCCGAAACCGCTGTTGCCTTCAAGGCGGGATCTAATTTTGTGTTAAGGAGACCTCTTTCCCGGGATTCGATCGACCGAAGTTTGAAGGTCGCTTATGGTCTGATCGTACGGGAGCGGCGCCGCTACTTCCGCTGCCCGGTTGAGATTCCGGCGGCGATTCGCAGACCAGACATGCCGGAGGTTCACGGCCAGACCCTGAACATCAGCGAAGGTGGGATCGCTATTACCACCTCGGTCTCACTCAAAACCGGCGTCCAGGTGCAGGTCCAATTCACCCTTCCGGGTCACGAATCCCGGTTCGCGGTTGAGTCGACGATCTGCTGGTGCAAAGAGGGGTACCTCGGGTTGCAGTTCATCTCGCTTCCTCCGCAACTGGCCTCTGAATTGCAAGAGTGGCTCTCGCGCCGGTTGGAAGAGAGTCTTCCCGAGTCCGTCGCCGACAAATTCCGGAGCCTTGAGCATGCCCCGCATTCTATGGAAGAGCCTCCAGTAGTTTCAAACTCCGACGTCATGGAGTCGGGGCGGAGTTTGAACGTCGCGATGGAAAGCCAGAACTGGGTTGCTCTATATCGTGCCGCAGTGTCGGAGTCGGACGTAGAAAAAAGGCTGCCAAAGATCGAACTGGCGGAACGAAATATGAAACAGCGGTGGAACGAACTTGCCGTCACCGCCCCGGAAGCTGCGGAAGAGCGGCAGAGATTGAACGATGCCCTCGAGAACCTGCGTAGGCTGAGGGTAGGCAGCCACTGAAGGAGGTCGCTGATTTCCTACTCCGCTATCTTCGCGAGGTGCAGATGGAATTCTGTTTTCGGGGCAGTTCGGTCATCATTCAGGATGAAAATCCCCGCCCTGTCTCTCCAACAACCAGCGGCTAGGAGTTAGTTCTGGTGTTCTCACTGGCGGCCCTGGATTCTGTGCACCAAAGCCCGCTGCGACAGGAGGAAGCATATGCCTGGACCAGTAACCCGTCAAGCGTCCGCGGACTCTGGGACAGAGCCTGTACTGATCGGAATTCGGTCTGCTACAATTCAGTCACAGAGCAGGGATAGATATTCTGGATCGGGGCTGGCTGAGGCCGGTGTGGAAGCAGTTTTGACTTGCTGTCCATGCTGTCCATTTCTCCCGGAATTTCGATAGATCCGGTGGAAACAGTTGAAACAGGTGTAACGGTTGACAGCAAGAAAAGACAGCAAACATGCGGGTTTGGCGCTAACCGTATGAAAAGCAAGTGGGGACGTAGTTCAGTTGGTTAGAACGCTGCCCTGTCACGGCAGAGGCCGCGGGTTCGAGTCCCGTCGTCCCCGCCATTCTTTTGAATAATTCGCGAAGAGAGAATGGCACCTTCCACTGGTTTTGTGTCGTTGTTTGTGTCGTAACCTGCCGTTTTGACCCATCGAACGTCAGAAGAATGCCCGGCTCGGACGATGACCAGTTGCTGTAGAAAGTCGCAACCGTCTCTGCCCCGGCAGGCTATCTGGGCAGGTAAGTCCTACTTCAATCCAGTCACCACGTACGCCTCCGACAGCACCCGCACGTAGATGTATGCATAGGCAGTCCCGTCGCTTGAAAGAAGAGGCCCATCAACGGACGAGACTCCCGCGCCCGCTTCTGCCCCGAAGGTTTTCCACAACTGCATTTTTCCAGTAGCTATATTCACCTGATAGACCTTCGCGGCCTTCTGGCCCGCTCGGCTGGAGGTCGCATACACCGATCCCCCATCGGGCGACCAGCCAGTCACGTAGTCGCTCGAGTCCAGCCCCGGGATCAGATGAATACCGCTCCCCTCCAGTGGCCAAATTCCCCATTTCCCATCGGGTCCCAGCACCGCCGTGCTCCTGCCATTCGGCGACAGTTGTACACCGGCGATGCCCTCCGGCGTGATGGGCTTGGAATCGCCATTGCTCAGATCAATCAGGTAGTCACGCGCACCGCGCCCGGTCTCAATCCCCGAGGCTAGCAGTCGCTTGCCGTCCAGTAACCAGCGAACCGCACCGTAGCTTACGGCATCGTGCGTAAGCTGCCTGGACTCGCCTGCTCCCGTCGGTACCAGGTTCAGTGCTCCGCCCTTTGCCGGTTTCGTGACCGCCCATTTTGCATCAGGCGAAATACCCATAGCGTTTCCGTCGCCAATGCGTGCCGGAGGCGACCCATCCGTATCGCGCAGAAACACAGTGTAGTTCGGTCCGCCACCATCGGCTTCCTCATCGAAGAGGATCTTCCTGCCGTCCCGGCTGATATCGCGCAGGATCGACCATCCGAACCACCCCAGTTCGCGTTCCTCCTTTCCACCCCGTGCCAGGCCTCGAATCCCAATGCGTTGCTGATGCGTCACCATCAGCGCCGTTCCATTCCGCAGGTCCTCCAGCCACATGCCTCCGGGCACGTTCGTGATCGTACGCACCTTGCCCGAGAAGGTCACAGCGCGCGGGTTCGCTGAGCTGCCGGTGTTGGTTGACGTGAACCAGATCTCATCCCCTGCCGGAGACCAGAGAATTCCCTCTACTGAGGTCCAACCCGAAGAAAGTGTCTTCTCTTTCTCCTTGCCATCCGAACCAATCACCGCGACCGAACCCTGGTCGTCGCCTCCTGGGTTTTCATGGTCGGCGAAGGCCACCCACTTGCCGTCCGGCGAAATCTTGGGGTGGCTGATCCAGTTGATGCTGTCGAACAGCACCTTGCCAATGGGATACTCCAAACGCCAGTGGTTGTTTTCCGGAACGTAACGAACCACCGCCATGCTTTCGCCGTTCGCGGCCCAGTCCGCGTCCTGCACATTGTCCAGCACTTCTCGTGGCGTTCCCCCACTCAGCGGAACCCGCGCCAGCGTCCCGCTCCGCGAGTAGCCACCGTAACCCACCGTGTTGAGCCGGACCGCTAGCTCTCCGCTCTTCGAGATCGCAAGCAGCTCAGCATCCTTCAGCCCCAGTTCACGCGCACCCGGATCATCGGTGCGAGCCATGTACAGCTGTGTCTCGCCTCCGTCCCACGAGGCGCTGTAAACCATGCTGCCGTCGGGCGTAAACCGGGCATTCCCGATGGAACCCGTTCGAAAAGTGATCTGCTGATACTCGGCCACGGGCACGCGCCCGCTGCCTCTGCCGAGCCACCAACCGAGGCCAAGCATCACAAATGCGAGCCCAAGACCACTCGCAAGCCCGGCCAGCAACCTGCCACGCGGCCGCACACCTGCAACCGCCGTTACCTTTGCCGTTGTGCCGGAAATCCCAGAAAGCTGGTCGAGATCAAAGGCGATATCGCTGGCGGAATGGAAGCGAGCCTCGGGGTTCTTCTCCAGGCAGTGTTGCACGATGCGCTCCAGCGCCGGAGAAACATTGCGGTTGGTTTCGGACAAGTCCGGAGGCTCTTCCTTCAGGATCGAGCTCATCGTATCGGCGGGAGTGTCTCCGTGAAATGCCCGTTTGCCCGAGAGCATCTCGTAGAGGATTGCCCCAAAGCTGAATATGTCGGAGCGTGCATCCAAGGCCATGCCACGCACCTGCTCGGGCGACATGTACCCCGCAGTCCCCAGCACCATGCCTGCCTCCGTGCCGTGGGTTACGGTTGGTAGTGTGGTGTGGACGCCGGGTTCGGCCTGAGTCAGTTTAGCCAGCCCGAAGTCCAGGATCTTGACCCGCCCATCTTTCGTGAGGAATAGATTCTCCGGCTTGAGGTCGCGATGAATGATCCCTTTTTCGTGGGCCGCGGCCAGTCCATGCGCAATTTGCAAGGCGTGGTCCAAAGCCTTGCGTACCGGGATCGATCCGCTGCGCAGGCGCTCCCGCAGGGTCTCTCCCTCAAGCAGTTCGGACACCACGTAAGGCGAGCCCTCGCTCGCGCCAATGTCGAATACCGCCAGAATGTTGGGATGGTTCAGGGCAGCGGTGGCCAGGGCCTCCTGCTCAAAACGGCGCAGCCGGTCGGCATCAAGAGAAAGTGCTTGCGGCAAGACCTTGATCGCCACTTCACGTTTGAGACGAGAGTCACGGGCACGATAGACCTCGCCCATGCCGCCTGCGCCCAACAGGGCGACAATCTCATACGGCCCGAGTTTGGTGCCGGGGGTCAGGTTCATCTGTGGGCAAGATTATCACCTTGGGAGCAGATCGCACAGGTCACTGGCTCTCACACAGACCCCAAATGGCGTGGAATCACCGGCTGAAGTCGACGGGCGGAACCAGGGCGACACGGAAGAAATACAGCCGCAGAATGCGGCCAGCATGGGCTGTTGCTTGTGATCTCGGTCACTGCTTACAGGATGGCTTTCGACCTATAAACAAGGAAGAACGGGAAGGAGATATCCCGATGGAAACGATTGAGCTAAAAGAGAGTATCACTTTCAAGAACATCCTTCTCGCAACCGATTTCTCGGAAGTCTCAAGAAAGGCTGTGCCGTACGCTGCGGCGATCGCGAGCAGATTTGGTTCCAAGATCTATCTCGTTCATGTGATTCCTCCGGAGGCACGGATGCCCGTCCCGATGGAGCACCTGCCTGCCCAGTTGGATCGTAGCCGACTGAACGCCGAACGCGATATGAAGGCATTCCTCCGCGGGGACTCGTTCGGGGACATACCTCATGAGGTCCTACTGGAGGAGGGACCGATCTGGGATGTGCTATCGGAATTGATACAGCGAGACGAAATCGACCTGCTGGTACTCGGCACGCACGGACGCGGAGGACTGAAGAAGGTCATTCTTGGTTCGGTTGCGGAAGAACTCTTTCGGCTGGCTTCTTGTCCGGTACTGACCGTCGGACCCGCTGTTCCTGCCGAGACGGCAGGTCCAAAGGAATTCCGCCGAATCCTATTCGCCACGGATTTCGGGCCGGCTTCCTTGAATGCACTGCCATATGCCATCTCGCTTGCCACTGAGAGCAAGGCGAGGTTGAAGCTGCTGCACGTCGTGATGCCGGTGCCCGTACTCGACGTCGGGCCGTACTGGTACGCGGGCACAGACCTTGTCGAACAGCAGAAAGCAGCAAAAGCGCGGTACCTCGGCCGGCTCAAGGAACTGATCCCGCCCGAAGCGAATCTGCCGTCTGCGCCGGAGTTTTTGGTCGATTTCGACTTCGCACCCGACGCGATTGTGAAGATTGCTGCCGACTCCCAAGCAGATTTGATTGTCATGGGCGTAAATCAAGCCGCCTCTGCTCGCGCCTCGGCTCATCTGCCTTGGGCAACCGCGCATGAGGTTGTTTGTCACGCAAAGTGTCCGGTTCTGACGGTGAGGAGTTGATTCGAGCTGTTGCCGGCTGACTGTCCGGCCAAGTGACCACCGAGGTCAGAGGCCGAACCGCGTCGCATTGGGATCGTTCCCGAGTCGACGGCAATTCGTCCGGAATCGTGTTGCCAGAGCACTGCCACAGCAGGACTGCAGCAGCGTGCTGTGAGCCACGCTGCGCCTAGCGCTGAAGTTCGGCAGGCGGAGGCTACCAGACTCGTCCAAAGAAGGCTGTATAGGATCGCAGCTTTCCTGTCAGGTCTGGACGAATGTAATCGGTGTAGCTTCCGTAGTTGAAACGGAGACCACCATCGAATCCGGAGCGGAAGTGGTAATCGACCGTGGATCCGACAAGGGTCTGGGGTACGTTGACCTGGGAGATCCTTCCTGCCGCGAGCGCAAGCGCCTGGGCAAAGAGCGTCGGATCGGCTCCCCCGACAGGGAAGACCGGATAATCCGCCGGATTGACGTCCGGACGCATGCCGCTGTGGGCGGCAGAGTGCGCGAAGCTTACATTCAGTCCCAGACGCTTCTTCAGTTCGTAGCTGGAGCGTATGGAATAGGTCTGGCTTAGCTGCTTATAGGGCACCAGCGCCTGCGTATAGACAGCGGCCGCCGGATCGTTTTCAAACGTTATGTCCGTCCGCAGATTGTCTTGCAGGTAGGTGTACCCACCCCCAATGCTCCACTGCGGAACCGGCTTGATGGTTACGAAGCTGGAATCCACGTAGAGGTGGTTGGTGCGCTGAATCACCGGAAACGACCGCTGCAGAATGATGCTGACGTCGTTGCCGAAGCTGAGCCAGTGAACCGGAGTAATGGTGACGTCGCCAAACAGGCGGTGATTCGTACGCGGGTCCGTGACATAGCCGGGATCGTGTGTGCCCGTCCACTCATAGCCGGCTCTTGCATTCCACAATTCCGCGCTGTGAAAATGCACTGCCGTGCCCACAATGTTGCTGAAACTCGCCGGCACCACGAAGAGTGGATCAGTATTGTCGGGCGAAGAGATTTGGGGCCACAGAGCTGCGTTCGACCGCGTGATGTTCATGCGCGTGTAGTACGACTCCAGGTCGAACTGCCGTGATACGCGGTACGCCAGCTTCAGACCCGCCCAATGCCGGTGCAAAGACGGATTGCCAAAAATGAAAGACTTGGTGGGATCAGCGAGGGAGAAGGATGACACGAAGTCGTTCACCAGATTCTGCTGATGAAAGTCAGCCACGACCCGTAGCCGCGAAACCGGATTCCATGCCAGCGTGGCGTCAGCGTTAAAGTTGTTTTGGGGATGATTGGTAAACAGGTTGTTGGTCCGCGCGTAGCTGACGTCGCCGTTCAAGGTGACGTGATGTGCCACCGCCATGCTCATCTGCAGCGAGTCGGCCTGGGTTGCGTGACGCGGCAACACGCTGTGAACGTAGAGGCCAGCCGGCGTATAAGGGATGTCCTCTTCGGGGGGGATGGTGCCGGCTGTTCCGTAGATGTCTCGCGGATTCTGCATGCGGTCGTTAAAGCTGCGAAACTCATGCTGGTAAACCAGTTTGAGAAGCTTCCCTAAGGTGACTTCAGCGCCTCCGGCGATGTTCCGCGTGGTGTAGTTGTAGGCGCGGAACTGGGAAGCGGAGTGACAGTTATCGCACCCAGTGTCGCTCAGCTGCCCGTTCCCGCCCATGTCGTAATACTGCATCTGGCTATTTCCGTCCCGCGCCTGCCAACCGCCTTTGACAAACAACTTTACCGGCACCTTGGGCAACTGCAGCTTCACGGATGCGTTGTTCATCCTGCGTCTTATGCCCAGTAGGGAATCCGCAGGGATCGAATCAGTGCGAATGATGTCCGGAGACATCACCGCTGCTCCGAAATAGGAGGTGTCATCGAGGTGACGGACAAAGCTGCGATTTGCAAGGCTGACGTCAAGCCATTTCCCGAAAGTGAGGCGCGACTTGATGTCGTAATCGTCCCGGCTCAGGAAGTCCGCAGTGGACTTGAGGGTCATGTGCGCGGGAATATCTACATAATCCAGGGACAAATCACCGCCCACCGACTGTTGCAGGCTGTCGTATTCGCCCACCCGGCCGGCGTATCCGCTGGTGTCCACGAAGCGGTATTGCGGCATCATCACGGTGAGATGGTAGTTGACCTCGGGGAGATTCTCCGCCGGCTGCGAAGCGCCCGGGGTGGGTTGCTGAGCCTGAACCGGGTACGCTACTGCCGCAACTATGAATGCAACTGCTAGGAGTATGAGGAGTGCGGAAACCCTTTTCATGGTGTGATCTCCTTACCCGAACCAATCCTTTCGCCGGGCACTACTTGTCGATGAACTTGCTTCCGCCAGTTGCGGAAGGTATGTCGCTTCCATGAATTGCGTTATGGCAATTGGTACACCGGTCTACCAGGGGCAAACTCGAGCCGTTGTGGTGCGCCGAATGACATTGCAGGCAGAGCGCAGGTTGGCTCACGGCAAGCAGGTTCTGGTTCGGCGAACCATGGACCGAGTGACACTTGAGGCAGTTCTCGTTTACCGGAGGGTGCTGGTAGGTGAATGGCCCCTGAAATTCGGCATGGCAGCTGAAACAAAGCTCGTTCGCGTTGGACAACTTCAGATTGTTTCCCGCGCTGCCGCCGTGCGGATCATGACAATCCGAACAACTCATCTTGGCTTCGCGAATCGGGTGGTGGTACGGAAGATCGGTTTCGGCATTTTGCTTCTGGTGGCACCGCAAGCAGTTCTCATTCAGCTGCCGGCGAGACTCGAC
>JBGPJK010000144.1:0-10584 GCA_041485425.1 Terriglobia bacterium
CGTCGGCACCTGCAGCGGATGATCGAGCCGTACTTCGAGAACGGTGCCTTTGTCCAATGTCAGGTTTCGGTCGGTCAGGATTCCGGCCAGCGCACCCACGCCGGCCCCTACGCCCGCGCCGATTGCCGCTCCTTTACCGCCGCCGGCCGCCGCGCCACCGGCCGCTCCCAGGCCTGCTCCTACCGCCGCTACTTCAATCTCCCGACGCTTGCTCATCCCTTTGCGTTCGATCTCGCCTTCCGCATCCGGCTGCTTGGCCGCGTGTTCTCCGGGCACCCCGGTCACGGTGGCGATCAAAGGCATTTTGCCATGACCGGTGTCGATCTCGTCGAAGCTGAGCAGCATACGGGCATGCAGGCCTTGTTCCACCGAGCTCACATGGCCTTTAACCTTCTTGCCGCGCGGAATGGTCGAGCCATCCGGAGCCACCAGGTCTTCCGCCAGTTTGGCCGTGAAATGCTTACCCTGTTGAAGTCTGCTGCTGTCGAGCTTGTCATTGAGGCGGATTAAGAACGTGGTCCCATCCGGAATCGTGTGCGGCGCCGCCGGCGAACTCCCTGGTCCCTGCGCCCCTAGTGGCAGGGCCACTGAGACAACTGCTATGCACAACCACCATTGGCGCCTGAGCTTGAGCATTCGGGTAACCTCAGTTCTGAGGGACTACGAACTAAACTGGTTGGATGTACCGGAGCCCGAAATTGATGCCTGCCAATTTTTGTCAGACGAGGGCCGGGAGCTTAATCCAAACTTAACCCGAGCTCCTCGCGGTGCTGGAATAGGCAGGATAGGTTTGGGTATCGATCGCTTTTCGCAAATCGTCGAAGATGGCCTCGGGTATGGAGAGAAAAGTGTCAACCACCAGCGGATCAAACTGGGTTCCGCAGCAGCGCTGGATTTCCTTGCACGCTGCCTCAAAGGACTGCGCCGCGCGATACGGCCGGTCGTGGGTGATGGCGTCGAGGGTATCAGCCACGGAAAAGATGCGCGCCCCAAGAGGGATCTCGTCCCCCTTTAGGTTGCGGGGATAGCCAGTACCATCGTAGTGCTCCTGGTGGGCGTAGACGATCTCGGCGGCTTCCAGCAGAAACGGAATCTTCTTCAGCATGTGGTAGCCACGATAGCAATGCTCACGCATGATCGTGACTTCCTCTGGCGTGAGCCTGTCAGGCTTGCGGAGGATGGCATCGGGAATGGCCATCTTGCCAATGTCGTGCAAGAATGCTCCGCGTGCGATGACGTCAACCTGCTCCTTCGGCAGGCCCATCTTGCGAGCTATGGCCATGGTGAAAGCAGTGACTCGCCTCGAGTGGCCCTCGGTCTCGGCATCTTTCATGTCTAAGGCGCCGCCCAGGGCCTCCAGGGTCATACCGTAGGAGCGCTCCAGATCGGCGAGAGCTTTCCGCAGTTGCTCCGTACGGGCGGCCACGAGAGACTCCAGTTCGGTCTGGTACGCGCGGTTCTCCAGCTTCAGCCGCCGGTTCTCCAGCGCCCGTCGAACCATGTTCAGCAGTTGTTCTCGCTCGAACGGTTTCAGCAGGTAGTCGTAGGCGCCGTTGCGAATGGCGGCCAACGCCACCGAGATATCATGCACCGCCGTCACCATGACTACCGGCATGTCCGGGAACCTCTCCTTGGCGCGCTCCAGCAGGCCAATCCCGTCTAATCCCGCCATCATCAGGTCCGACAGCATTAACTCGAATTGTTCCCCGGACTCCAGCAGCGCCAGCGCTTCCAAGCCGGAAGCCGCCTGACGACACTTGTAGTTGGCAGACGTCAGCATCGAGGAAACAATTTCGCGGATGGTTTCCTCATCGTCCACCACAAGAATACGGTCGGCTGGCATGGGTTAATTGAGTCTACGGCCAATTCTATCCCAGTTTCGAGGTTCCGAAAGTAACCATTGGACGTGGGAAATCCCCTTGGTAACGGGTGCGAGCGTGCTATTAAGAAATGAGCCCTTAGCCCCTTTGTCAGCGATGAATATCTCTCTCTTGTGTACCTGGAACGCGGTCGCGGACTTCGCTGTCCCCAAGCTGGTCGCACAGGAGTCGGCCGCCCTCATCGTCCTGGCCGCCGCCTTGTTGGTTTTCCGCACTTTTCGCGAACGCTACCTGTTGCTTTGGATCATCGGCTGGCTGGCCTATTTCGTTTCCCGCTGGACCCTTCATGGCTCGGAAAGCCGCTCGCTTCAACCTTACCTGGTCGCTATTTCCCAGGCGGAATTCATCCTGGCCGTCTGCCTGTTTGCTGCCGCCGTCTTTGTCTATACCCATGCCCGCAAGTTACTTTTGCCCCTATTGCTGATTTCCATCGCGGTCATGGGCTATGCCGTAGCTCGGGTGCTGTGCTGGCCGAATTCGATGACGCTGCGCGTGCCTCTGGAAGTCGCCTATCGCCTGATTGCCTTTACCGCCGCCTTCCAGGTCATCCGCTTCCGCTGGGGACGAGGCGAAATCGGCCCCTGGCTCTTGACCCTCAGCCTGCTGCTGTTGCATCTCGATTGGGCTCCCTTGACGGGCTTCCTCCCGCCCGGCATCACCCTCATCGCCGATCTGGTGTTCGGACTGAGCATGCTGCTGGTCGTGTTCGACGATTCCAAGATGCGTACGCGCCGTCTTGCCGTGATTAATGCCTTGACCACCACCATCACGCGTGCCCAGCACCACGGTCCCATGATGGTCACGGCCCTGGAAGAACTCAAAGCCCTTCTGCGCGCCGACGCCGCCTGGTTCCGCCTGATGGAGAACAGCAACATGGTGATCGCGCAACAGATCGGCCTGTCCCAGGAGTTCCTGCGCGACCGCAGCGTCATCGCTGTGGACCAGACCCACCAGCAGGTTTTCCGCGATGCCATCCCCATGGTGGTGAAGACTTCCGCCGCCAGCTCCGAGATGCGTCCCTACCTGAAAGGTGAGCGTTTCCACCATGTCGTTATGGTGCCGATACTGGGAAAGAAATCCGCGATTGGTACCCTGACCCTGGGGAGCCGCCGCCGGCTCTCCTACGCGCCCGACGACGTGGAGTTTCTCGCCACCACTGCTCACCAACTGGGTCTCGCGGTCGAAAATCTTCGCCTGGTCGAACAGATTCTCCGCTCCCACCGCCAGTGGAGCAACACCTTTGACTCCATCCAGGATCTCGTCCTGCTACATGATTCCGAGTACCGCGTGATGAAGGCCAATCACGCGCTGTTGCAGCGCCTGGAGCAGGCGCCCGCCGATGTGGTGGGCAACTCTTGCGAATCCATGCTGCCGCACAACCATGCCGAATGGACAGGTTGCCCTTACTGTGTAGGAGTCGATGATGCTTTTCACGAAGGGCCCGACCCCTGCTTCGGCGGCTATTCCATGGTCTCCACCTCCACCTACACCGACCAGAGCAGCAAGCAGAAAGGCACCATCCACGTGGTGCGCGACATCACCGACCGGCGCATGGCGGAAGAGAAATACCGCTTGCTTTTCGAACAGGTACAGGAGGGTGTCTTCGTGGCCACCCCCGAAGGCAAGCTGCTCGATTGCAACGATGCCTTCCTTCGTATGCTTGGGTACGACAGCCGCGAAGAACTGATGGCGCTCAACATTGACACCGAGCTCTACACCTCGCACGAGCAGCGCGACGCCTTTCGCCGGGAAGTGGAACTTCAGAACTACGTTCGCAACTTTGAAGTTACCTTGCGTCGCAAGGACGGCACCCTCCTCAGCGCCATGGAGAGCAGTTTCGCCACCCGTGGCGCATCCGGCAGGATCGAGCGCTACCAGGGCTTCTTGCTCGATATGACCGAGAAGAAGCGCGCCGAAGACGAAATCCGCCGCCGCAACCGCGAACTGAACGCGCTCAACGCCATGGCGGTGATCGCCACCCAGTCGTTCGACCTCGACGAAATTCTGAACCTCACGCTCCGCCAGGTCATCACCCTGCTGGGTGCGGAGACGGGATCCATCTATCTCTCTGACGCGGACCTGACCACTTTCCGCCGCCGCGCCGGTTGGGGCCAGCGCAGCCCCGACCGCGCCCGCTTTTCAGAAATCAGGTTTCCCGACGGCTTCGGCGACCTGGTCACGCGTTCCCGCACCGAAGTGATCACGCCGGAGTACCTGCCACACCTTCCGCCGCTGGTGGCTGACTTCATTCGCGCCGACGGCCTGCGCTCCTGGATCTGGGTTCTACTCTGGAGCAAGGAAAAGCCCATCGGAGCCATGGGCATTAGCAGCCGCGAAGCCCGCGAATACACCAGCAACGACGAAAACCTGCTGGTCGCGATCGGCCGCCAACTGGCCACCACCATCGAAAAGGTCCGACTCTACGAAGAGACTTGCCGAGCCTATGAGGATCTGCGCCGTACCCAGGAGCAGCTGCTGCAAAGCGAGAAAATGTCAGCCGTCGGCCAGTTGATCGCGGGCGTCGCCCATGAACTCAACAATCCCCTGACCGCGATCCTGGGTTACGCGCAATTGTTGGAGAGCGAGGGCTTGCAGGATCGCGCCGCAGACTTCGTCAGCAAACTCTTCAAGCAGGCGCAACGCACTCATCGCGTGGTGCAGAACCTGCTTTCGTTCGCGCGCCAGCGCAAGCCGCAGAAGCAGCAGGTCGACATTTGCAAGGTGCTGGATGAAACCCTCGCCCTGCGCGACTACGACCTCAAGGTCAACGACATCACCTTGGAACGCGACATCCAGCAGCCCATCGCGTCGGTAACCGCCGATCCTCATCAACTCGAGCAGGTGTTCCTCAACATCATCAATAACGCTGTAGATGCCATGCTCGAAGCCGGGCAGGGCGGTATGCTGAAAGTGCGGGTCTATGCGGAAGATGGCCACGTCCACGCCGAATTTCACGATTCCGGCCCGGGGATCAAGGAGCCCAACCGCATTTTCGATCCCTTCTACACCACCAAGAGCGTCGGCAAAGGCACCGGCCTCGGTCTGAGCATCTGCTACGGCATCGTGAAGGAGCACGGTGGCGACATCACTGCCCGCAACCGGCCTGAGGGGGGAGCCATCGTGGAGGTCCGCCTGCCCTCCGCCCGCCGCGCAGAGTCCACCGACAATGCCTCGCCTGCGCCGCGCCGTGAGTTAGCCATCGACGGACGCGTTCTGCTGGTCGACGACGAAGAAGCCGTCCTGGAGTTCGAGCGCGACGTCCTGGCCGGCGCCGGATCCAACGTAGTGACCCTGATGAATGCCGAAGAAGTGAAAACCCGCCTGCTCGCGGAGAAGTTCGATGCCCTCATTATCAACGCGAGAATGCCTGGAGGCTGGACCGCACCTGAGATTTATCACTGGCTGCGCGAAAATGTCCCCGGCATGGAAAAGCATTTATTGTTGACCTTTTCCAGCGTTGCCGAACCGGAGATCCGTACCTTCCTGCAGGAAAACAACGTCCCTTGTCTGGTGAAACCCTTCGAAGTTGCCGACCTGATCACTCAGGCCCGCCGCCTGCTGCAGAAGACACAGGCAGCCGCTGCCGGCTAGTTGTTCCGCTCAATCGAAGAATCACACGGGACTACGGTTTGTCCGCTTTGAGTTTGTCCAGGACTTCGTCGAGATCGGACGAAAAGTCAACTCCGTACACTTCCTTCATGATTTGTGCCCAGAAGCGAAGATCTTCGACGTACTTGACATCCCTGTAGGTACTGAGCGGCGGCACAGATTCGGTACTCACCGGCCCAAGATAGAGAAGGGCGTCAACCACATCTTCGACCTTCGCGTAGTCCCCGACCTTGACCGGATAGGGAACGCGCTTTCCATCAACAACCTTGAGAATGGTGACCGAGCCGGGAGTGAGTTGGGCGAAACTGGCGCGTCCGACAGCGGTGTCATGGACGCTCAATACGGTCTCCGGACGCCAAGTCTCAGCGACCTTGGCCGCAGGCCCAGTGCCCGCGATCGGCCACACCACAAAAGTTTGTCCCGGAAATCTCTCGTCCAGAATTTGTGTAATGCTGGGCAGGCCCTGCTTGTCGCAGGCCGGTTTGAGGGGGTCTGTGTGTTCCAGGTGAGCTCCGCCGAAAATCAGCAGGGCTCTTTGGCCCTTAGCGAGAACCTCTGGGACAATGACATCCACGGAATCGGGATCGCGTGCGGCGTAGGGCTCATAGTCGGCCTTGGTCTTGACCTTGGCCCAATCAATTGGAGGGTCGGCGAGCAGAACCCTGAGCCGCCGGGCCTTCGGTAAGCGCAAGTTCAGGTCGCGTACCGTAGAGAAAAACTTTGCGTAAACCGGAGCATCCCAGACCATGAACTGAGTCGTGTAACGCCACGCTTGGCTGAGATCAGCGGCGGACACTTCCTCACCCGCGAGATACCGGTCCATCATTGGCTGGTAACGGGCGTTGCCGAACTCGACCACGATGTTGGTGGCCTTCTCCGGAAAGCGGGGATTGGTGATCAGCTTCCGCAGAAACTCGTGTTCCTCAATATTGCGGTGCATTTCCCCGATGGCAACAATGGGATGGCGGTCGAATTCGTCAAGGATTGCGTCCTGAGCAGGAACTGGGAGCTGACCTTCGAAAGCGACGGAAGAGGAGCTCAGGAAAACGACGAACGCGAGAACGCTGGTCGCACAGAGGGGATGAAGGCGCATTACAGGCGTCAAGGAAGTCTCCTGGTTATCGAGGGATGGTACTACAGGCTGTTCCTGAGATCACGGGCCAGATCCCGCAACACCGCCTCGTTGCGCCGATACCACACCCACAGGCCTAGTTTCTTTGCCTCCACCAATCCCGCTTTCTTGAGAATGGACATGTGGTGCGAGATCGTCGGCTGGGAGAGAGGCACCCGCATCTCGATATCTGACGCGCACAGGCCCACATCCTTGCCAATCGAACACCCACCACGCTCTTTCAGCGCCTGCAGAATCCGCCGCCGCGTGGGATCGGCGATCGCGTGTAACATACGGTCCAGCAATTGTTCCGGGTTGCTCATGCCACCTACGAATAGACTGTGAATCGACCGCTGTCAATGGCAGACCTCGGACGTCAGACGTCGGGTCTTGGCAGAACCCATGATGAACTGAGGTCTGAAGTCCGAGGTCTGAGGTCCGCCCCATGCTCTTCGAAGGCAAAGACCGCCGTGAGCAGGAGCAGTTAATGAAGCGCGAGGGCCGTCTGCCCCCGGGCCAGTCGCTGACGCTGAAATGGCCGGTGCTGCACTACGGCTCAGTGCCGCACTTCGATCCCCAAACCTGGGACTTCAAAGTTTACGGGCTCGTGGATTCTCCCCTGCACCTCACTTGGGACGAGTTCAACGTGCTCCCCAAAGTCCAGCGCACCAGCGATTTTCACTGTGTCACCCGCTGGAGCCGCTTCCACAACCAGTGGGATGGCGTACCGTTGCAGGAGATACTTCGCCGCGCCCATCCCAAGTCCGATGCCGCATACGTGCTGGCCCACGGCGAGCAAGGGTTCACCGCCAACATCCCCCTCGCCGACCTCGACCGCGAAGCAGTGTTGTTAGCCACGCACCACGACGGCCAGCCGCTTACCCCCGACCACGGCTATCCCCTCCGCCTCATCGTGCCGCACCTTTACGCCTGGAAGTCAGTGAAGTGGCTCCGAGGCCTGGAATTCCTGGAGCGCGACGCCCCCGGCTTCTGGGAACAAAACGGCTACCACATGTATGGAGACCCCTGGAAGGAACAAAGGTTCAGCCGGGATTGAGCTGAGAACCGAGAACAGAGAACTTTTTCGCGACACCTACTTCTTCAATATCGGGTTGTACCCATCATTGACCAGCTTGGCCCGCATGCTCTCGGCGTCTTTGACGTCCGCAAACGGCCCCACCTGCACGTGGAATAGCTTGTCGGAAGGCGAATTGTTCGTCGCAAACGCGGGATACTGCTTCTTCTTCAGCGCCCCAACGAGCGCCTCGGCGTCTTCCGGCTTGCTGACCGCCGCCACCTGCACGAAGTAGCCATTCGTGGGTGGAGCAACCATGGGGTCCGCCGAAACTGGCTTGCTTTGGGAAGCCGCCGGGTTCGGGTCCGCCGCGCTGCCGGCTGCATTGCTGGGTTCCTCATTCGTTGCCGGCTGCACATCCGCATCTTTCTTTTCCACGGCTTTGTAGAAGGTGAGATCGGAATTCGGGGCGCTCACCGGCTTGACCGCGGAAGGGCGCGCCCCCCCGTTCGTCGCCTGCGTCGAGCTAGCCAGGTCCCCAGCCACCACCGGCTTCGCCGAGTTCCTGCCCAACGAAAATCCCATCCCAAAAAACACCGCGCACAGCATCACCAGCCCGAAAAACACGACTAGCATCTTGCCTGTGCCCAGCGTAATCTCTGTGTCTTGTGACGCAGCCATTTTCCACTCCAACCAATGTTCTGTAGAGACGCTGCTTGCAGCGTCTCAGGCCCGCAGCGCCTCACCGCCCGGCGCAAGCCCCATCTCTACAAAATCAGACGACAGCCGTCGCTTCTTAACCGCCTTCATTTTTTCCCATGAGCTTCCGAATTCCGGAGAAAAAGTCCACCGGAACCGGGAACACCACTGTGGTGTTCTTCTCCACCCCGATCTCCGTCAAGGTTTGCAGGTAGCGCAATTGCACGCTCACCGGTTCGGTGGCCAGCAGCTTGGCCGCATCCACCAGCCGTTGCGCGGCCGAGAACTCGCCTTCCGCGTGAATGATCTTCGAGCGCTTCTCGCGTTCCGCCTCCGCCTGCTTCGCCATGGCGCGCAGCATGGACTCGGGCATATCCACCTGCTTGACTTCGACATTCGCGACCTTCACACCCCAGGGGGCGGTGTGGGTGTCGAGAATGCTCTGTAGCCGCAAGTTGATCTTTTCGCGATGCGCCAGCAGTTCGTCCAGCTCCTGTTCGCCCAGCACTGAGCGCAACGTGGTCTGCGCGAACTGCGAGGTCTGGTACACGTAATTGGAAACTTCCACCACCGCCCGCCGCGGTTCAATTACGCGCAGGAAGATGACAGCGTTGACCTTCAGCGTAACGTTATCGCGGGTGATGATGTCCTGCGGGGGAACTTCCAGCGCCTCTTGCCGCAGCGAGATGCGCACCATGCGATCCACCGGTGCGAACACCAGGATGATTCCCGGTCCCTTGGCATTCGGCAGCAGGCGGCCCAGGCGGAAGATGACGCCACGTTCGTATTCAGCCAGGATCTTGATGGAACTAATCAGATATAAAGCCACAATAACTACGAGGATGGCCCAGAACGGAAATACGCCCATGACTGCCTCCAAAGCCTGATTGTCAGAATGTTCCTGCCGCGGATTGTATCGCAATTCTTCTTGCGGTTGCGGTGATTCGGGAAAGCAGGGGTTGTCCAGCCAGATGCGCTAAGTCAAGCTCCTGGGGGGCGATTCTCTGACCCGCCGCGCGGAGTGCGACTCGGCTGTGCTCTTTGCCCCAGCGTTATCGAGCCAAAGTCGCCGCCGTTCGCTCCACCGACGGCACTGGGTCCACCCGCAACCGCAGCCCATCCAGGTTGCGTACCACCACCCGTTGACCTGCCGCTACATCCGCGGAAGACACCGCATCCCACAGTTCCCCGTGGACAAACACTTTCCCCTGGGGAGCCAGCGCCGTCTGCGTCATACCGACTTCGCCCACCAATCCCTGCGCCCCAGTGACCACCTTATTGCGGCGGGCCTTCAGGGCAATGGTCATCAGGAACACTGTGATCATTCCCAAGGGAATGCTCACCGCCAGCGCAGTCAACACATGCACCCGCATCTCGGGGATGGGCGCATCCACCAGCAGCAGCCCGCCCAGAGTCATGGTCACGATCCCGCCGATGGCCAGCACCCCATGCGTGGCAAATTTAGCCTCCAGCGCGAACAGCGCGAACGAGGCCAGAATCAGGACTACCGCCGCGAAGCGTGTGGGCAGCAGGTTCAGCGCAAAAACCGCCAACAGAATGAAAACCACGCCCACCGTTCCCGGTACCACCGCGCCGGGATGGTTGAACTCCGCATAGAGCGCCAGCGCCCCAATCGCCAGCAGGATGAACGCGATGTTCGGGTCCATGATGAACGCCAGGATCCGCTGCTTGAGGGTCATATCGAAGGGACGCACCGGCTGGCCAACCAGATCGAGTTTCACGGTCTCGCCGTTGAAGCGCCTCACTGGCTTGCCCTGTATCTGCTTGAACAGGTCCTCTTCGCTCGAAGCCACATAGTCAATCAGGTGCTGCGAAAGCGCTTCCTGGTCGGTGAACGACTTCGACTGCCGCACCGCGGTCTCTGCGATTTCCACGTTGCGGCCCCGCTTCGACACCACCGACCGCATCAGCGCCGCCGAGTCGTTCTCCAGCTTCTCCTTCATCACATCATCCAGCTTGCCGCCGCCAATGGTCACGGGATGCGCCGCCCCGGTGTTGGTTCCGGGCGCCATCGCCGCTACATCCGCGCTCTCCAAGATGAAAAACCCGGCCGACGCAGCCCGGCTGCCGCTGGGAGTGACGTAGATGATCACCGGGACCCGCGCCGCCAGAATCTTCTCGATGATGTCGCGGGTCGAGTCCAGCAGGCCGCCCGGCGTGTTCAATTCGATGATGAGGCAGGAGGCGTGGGACGAAGAGGCCCGTTCGAGCGACTCATGGATGAAGTCCGACGTGGCTGGAGTGATCGC